>CAZLCT010000006.1:0-10471 GCA_964558015.1 uncultured bacterium
CGGCAACAAATACAATTTTATTAACTTTTTTACTCAATCGGCTAAATAATTACGACGATTATTTGCATTGTCTTGCTTTTTTGATGAAATAATGTAAAATAAATAAAATTAATGTTTTAAAAAGATAGGCTAATACTTACATACCAAAAAATGAAGACAATAAAAGAAAAAACAGCTATAGCCTCAATAATTCTTAAAATCCTTTTTACCATCCTAAAATTTACTGCTGTTTTTTTCACAGGAAGTTTAGCGATACTTGCTGAGGCATGGCACAGTTTTACTGATATTATTACTTCTATTTTGGTTTACATTTCGGTATGTGAAAATTCTATCAACCATAAAGAGAATCACCCTTCTAATGAAAAAAATAACCAGGAACAAAATAAATATAAAAATTTGTTCACGAGACATCTGTCTCAAATAATAACTAATATAAAAAATATTCTTGCAAAAATTAACTTAGAAACAAGCGTTGCATTTCTTATCGGTATCTTACTGCTCCTAGTTTCCCTTGGACTTTTTAAAAATGCCGTATTCTTTATTCCATCCATGATTAGCAATTCCCTTCTTACGGGAATCATATTTATCTTATTTGCAATTTGTTCCTTCATTATTGCAAAGTTTGAGACTTCCGTCGGAGAAAAAGAGCATTCTGCAGCACTAATATCTGATGGTACCCATTCCAGAGCTGATACGGCCTCCTCTCTTTTAGCCGGCTTTTCTCTCATCATCTATAATATGGGCATAAATATTGACCGACTTGCCGCTTTTATTATTGCATTTTTCATTTTCTTATCCGCTTTAGAGATATTAATTAATATATTTGCAAATAAAAATAAAGTAGATTCTAAAAATATAGAAAGCAGTTATTCATACCGATATAGAATGTTCGATATTATTTTACTCGCATTTAAAAAAGATACTTGGATGAAATTTTATGAATTTATCGATAATAAATTTAAATTAAATTTAAAAGAAACTGAACTTGATAGAAAAATTATTTTTTACTTAAAATCTATCCTGGTTGCTGTCTTCCTTCTTTGTTACTTTATGACATCCTTTTTTAGTATTAAATCCTATGAGCAAGGTATCATTGAAAGATTAGGTAAGCCATTAGAGGAAAAAGGAGCAATTGAACCTGGATTGCATTGTAAACTACCATGGCCAATTGACAAGGTAATCAAAATTAATTCCAAAGTTATTCAACATATAAATGTAGGTAATATTACTGATAGAAACACATCGGCTCTGATTTGGACTCGACCACATGGAACAGAAAAGGCATTTCTTTCTGGTGACAATAATTTCTTTTATCCTTATTTAGTAGTACATTATAAAGTAAAAGATATATTCAAATATACTTATAAATGTAAAAATCCCCAGGAACTTCTCAATAATACTGCTTATCGTACAATTACAAATATATTTTCAAAAAAAACATTTTATGAGATAGCTTCTTCATATAGAACACAATTCATGCAGGATACGATAAAACTAATTCAAAAAGAATTAGACTTTTTTGAAAGCGGTTTAGAAATAATTACTATTAACATAAAAGACGTACATCCTCCTATCTTTATAGCAGATTCCTTTGAAGATGTAATCGCCGCTTATCAAGACAAACAGCGGATGATTAATGAAGCTATAGGATATAAAAATAGTGCCTTACCTGTTGCAAGAGCACAGGCTGTTGAAAAAATACAACAATCTGAATCATATGTCATCGATCGTATAAACCGTGCCCAGGGAGAAGGCATAAGATTTAAGAGCCAACAGGAAGCATATATTATGAATAAGGAAGTAACTTATATCAGATCATACTTAAATAACATGAACCAAGGCTTACAAAATAACTATAAAATCATCATTGATCCTGACTCCGGTACTCCGGAGGTTTGGTTAGACTTTGATAAAAAATACACTTTTTGGAAGTAAATCAATTTACATAAAAAAAAGAGGTGAGAAAATAATGAAAAAACTTGCAATTTTTATTTTAATATCACTTGTTTTAATATTAGTATATCTTACTGCTTTTATAGTCAATGAAACAGAATATGCAATTGTTACACAGTTCGGAAAACCCATAAATATTATTAAAGAGGCAGGACTCTATTTTAAACTACCAGGTTTTATACAAAAAATAAACAGACTGGACAAAAGGACAGACATTTTAATTACTCAACCCCTTCAATTATTACTTGGAGACAAAAATCCAATAATTCTAACCTGTTACGCATGTTGGCGCATTGATAATCCTCTATTATTTTTTCAATCTATTATCAATAAAGAAGTTGCTCAGCAAAAAATTAATGACATGATAAATTCACACCTGGGAAGTACCCTTTGTGATTATACGATTGAAAATATTATTAATACAGATCCTGAACAGGTAAAATTACAAGAAATAGAAGATAAAATTGTAACACATTCAAATGAAAAAACAATGAAACGATACGGAATTGAAATTATTTCTGTCGGCATCCGCGGAATTAACTATCCCTCCATTGTAGCTCAATCTGTTTATGACCGAATGCGGGCAGAAAGAGAAAAAGAAGCAAAAAGACACCGTGCGGAAGGTGAAGAAGCAGCAGCAAAAATTAGAGCAGAAACTGATAAAGAGGTTGCTCAGATACAATCTGAAGCTTATAAACAATCAGAGATCATAAAAGGAAAAGGAGATAAGGAAGCCATTAAAATTTATGCTGACGCTTATGGACAAGACCCAGAATTTTTTACATTTCTTAAAAGCCATGAAACATTAAAAGAAATATTACAAGATAAAGCAACAGTAATACTTTCTACTGATTCAGAATTACTCAAGTATCTTGATTATCAACCTAATGAAAATAAATAATCATGAAAGATAATCTTTCTTCAAGTATCATAAAAACAATTAATTCACTTAAATTATTTACCGCAGGTATTATAGTTCTCCTCTTCTTTCTATATGTATGCACTGGAATATATTCAATATCACAAAACGAAATAGGTGTTCTACTCCTGTTTGGCAAGATAGTAAATGATAGAGTTTCACCCGGAATACACTTTTCATTTCCGTGGCCTATTAATTCAATCAAAAAAGTACCAGTTAAAATCATAAAAAATATTGTAATTAGTGACTTCTTTCAACAAGATTTCCTCTCTAGCAATAATCCTTTACGTCCATATTATGACTACGAAGGTATGGATCCTTATTGTATAACAGGGGATAATAACATAGTTAACATCAACTGCGGTTTGCAGTATTCAATTTCAAATCCTAAACAGTTTCTTTTTTCAGTAAGTGATCCCGAAAGATTTTTGTATGATCTTACATGTAATACAATAAATCATTGTCTGGCGATATTATCGGTTGATAAAACTTTAACCTATGGAAAACGTGAAATTGAAAATTATATTAAAAATAATGTGCAAGACAAACTTGACAGCTTAAATTGTGGATTAACCGTTTCTTTCGTAGAATTAAAAAGCATAAACCCGCCGAGGAAAGTTCAAAAATATTTTGATGACGTTATAAATTCAAAAATAGATCAAAAAAAGATGAGGAGTAATGCAGAATCATACAGAAATGAACAGATACCTCAAGCTAATACTGTTGCAAATCAAAGCGTTGAAAAAGCCCGCTCTTATCAACTTGATGTCATTGCAAAGGCGGAGGGTGATACTTCAAGATTTATTGATACCTTATTGATTTATAAAGAAACAAAGAGTACTACACGAAAAAAACTCTATTTAGAATTTATCAAGGATGTGCTTTCTGAAATTGACGAAATTTATATAATTTCGAATAAAAATAATAACGTCCCTGCAAAAATTAAGTTACTTAAATAAACTTTACCCACCTAAAGTAAAAAATTTTATTTGGTGCCAGAATCTTCTTGAGAAAAATATTTTCCTTCCATTTTCTTCTTAGCACGTTTATGCCTTTTTCTTTTCTGACGTCTGATTTTATCCTGTGTTTTAAAAACTGCTGATTTTCTACCTTTTTTAATTATTTCTATTTTCTCTGCAAGACGACGCCGTGCTAAAAAGCGGTTTAAGACTTGAGAACGACTATCGTGGCATTTAATTTCAATGCCTGTGGGTTTGTGCTTGATATAAACGCAGGTGGAGGTCTTATTTACTTTCTGTCCGCCCTTACCCTTTGAAAGAATGAACTTTTCTTCTATGTCACTCTCCTGAATCCCCAACTCGTAAAATGTCTTTTTGAGTGCCTCTTCTTTTGTTTTACTAATCATAAACAATTAATAAATACCCATCATTATTATCTTAGACTCCATGCACGGTAGAAAAAATATACTGCTACAATGACCATAAAAATACCCAATGTTCTCTGAACAGCAACCATCCACTTCCCGCTTTTTGGCAAAGAAGCAAGAATACCGCTAAAAGTACCGACAATAATTAATAATGTTCCTAATCCAAATGCAAAAGAAAAAAGAAGTAAAGACCCATAAACAACATTCCTGGAAGTACTCACAAATGTTAAAAGCGTTCCTAAGACCGGAGCAGTGCAAGGGGCAACAATCGTACCTGAAGTAACCCCCATTATGAATGGACCAAAAATCCCTTTGGACTTCTCCCTCGTGATTCGTCGATGGGTAAGAAACTGGGGTATAGGTATTGTAATTACTCCCATCATGGAAAGTGCAAAAATAAGACATATAATAGCAACGATTATATTTGTAATTGGCCTGACACTTACACTACCGAATAACTGACCTGTTAATGCAGCAAAGATACCAAGGATTGAATAAACCATGGCCATACCTAAGACATATACAAGCGTTCGTATAAACGTATATAACCGAGATCCAGAATGTTCTAAGCCAAGAACACCCACTGTAATAGGTATAACGGGGAACACACACGGTGTAAAACCGGTTAAAACACCACCGAAATAAGCAACCACTATTGCTAAAAAAGGAGTATTTTGAATATAATCATTAAGATTTTCAAACATATGTTACTTATATATTTCTATAAACGCAGATTCTGAGCAAATCTCCGCCGAACAATTCGTCGGACCCGACAATATGTGTGGCGGATAACGCATATTTGCGCAGATGAACATCTGCGACTATTTGCGTGCAATCTGAAATAATCTGCATCTTTTTATTTTTTTTTCTCACCAAATACATCCGCAGTGTAAGTAAAAATATCAGCATTCTTCCAGCCTTCCCATCCCAAGCCAGCTTTATCCCGAGAACAATGGCCTAAAAACTCTTCTAATGACCAACCTGTATCAGTTGCTACCTGCGGAAGGAATGTCCCGCTATTGAAACCTTTCTTTATATAAATGCCATGTTTGCCGAGTTGGATTTCATTAACATCATTAATTTTCTTCATAGGTGATAATACTGAAATTTCGACATGCAAATTATCAAGTTCATCTAAAGTTACGGGTGGAAAACGCGGATCACGAAAAGCGGATGAAAGTGCCATTTCCTGTACTGTTTTAAATAATGGCTTATTAGAAGTAAAACAACCTATACAACCACGCAAAGCACCTCCTTTGGTATGTAAGGTTACAAAAACCCCATTTTGTGATTGTAGCTGTGGATTGCTACTTTCAACAGGAGAAACTTTGCCTTCTGTTAACTGCCCTCTTACGGTATTTCTGACTATTGAAAATAGTTCTTGCTTACTTTTTTCAGAAAATTCTTGATTTTCACCTGCCGGTTTCATATGCGTTTCTCCTTGTTTTGTAATTACCATGGAAACATATCCTACTACCCTATTCTTATTACCGGCAGTATCCCCGGAATTTGCGTATTTCAATATTGAAATATTATTTGCCTTAATAAGATCTGCAAATATAAGTGCAGTTACTAAAGGACATTTTCCACAGGCTCTATCAGTTTTTTGATCAAAATAGCTTTGAAGACCTTGGGATGACATCTTTGTAATTTCTTCTATAGTTTCTAAATCTTTTTTTTGAGCAATATTATATGGATCATAATGTGACAAATCGGTTGTGGCAACAACTAATATATTCTTTTTATCAGATATTCTGGCTAAGACTTCTGCAACAGACCTGGCAGTTTCATAGCTTGTATCACCGAAAACAATTGGAATAAGCTTAATATTATTTCCTAGGACGACTTGTAGAAATGGAATTTGTACCTCAAGTGAATGCTCCTTTTTATGTCCAAGCGGATAAAAATCTATCAAATCACTTGACTCTTTTATAATAGAGACTGATTCTCTATCAATAGCCACTTTACCTAAAGGTGTTTCATAATAATTCCCATCAAATACTGACGCTCCTCGGAAAGGATAAAAATGTGACAATGCAAGCACAACAACAGCATCATAATTTTTACCCTGTATAGTTTTATAACCATATGCCGCAACCGGACCAGAGTAAATATATCCGGCATGTGGTGATATAACAACCTTTATATCACCATTTATAGATTGCTCCGGAACCTTGTTAAGATAACTATTAACCAATTTAATTAAATTAGCAGGTTTATCAGGATAAAATGATCCTGCCACTGAAGGCTTACGTGTTAAAGTCTCAGCCCAAACAATATTAAAATTAAATAAAATAAAATAACATATAAATGCTAAAAATAACCTTTTCTTTGTTATCATATAAATATCTTGCTCGCAATTATGTTGAAATATAATACTTCTATAATACTAACCTGCTAGTTTCTTAAAATGACGCGCTTTTTGATAAGAAACCTTATCCTTCGTGTCCTTAGTAAAAATATTAATAAATGGCAATGTTCCTGCTAGGGCAAAAAATTTAAAAATATTTTTTAGAAATGTCCTTCTTTGTTTATTTCTCATATAATCAAATCCTTTTTAAATAAAAAATACAATTTATACTTTTCAGTTATCTTTAATAACTTTATAATACTGTGCCTTATGTAAATCCAGCTTCTTATTATTTAATTCCTCTCTTAACTTGTTACTCTTAACTTTCGCCCTAAGCAATGACTTTTTTTCCTCTGGTATTTCTCGAATATAAAAATTTCCTTTTTCTTCGTAAGTCTTAGGAGGTTTTGTTATTTCTTCCTTAATTTCTTTCGCGACTTTAAGGCTTTCATCTTTATTAACAGAAGCTACTCCTATTAGAAAAAAACATACTAATAATATAAGTAAGCCAAAAATTACTGAAAATCCTTTTATCCTCTTTTTCATTGTATTATTCATCAAAATCATTCAATTATTATGCCTGCATAACCTACAACTCGTTCATAATCACCAAAAGCATCGCCGCTTGTTCTATAATCAATTAATTTAGCAGATTTTGCTCCACAAATTTTTGCAGCAACTAATGAAATGTAAACAGGTATATATCCGCACATAGAAATATTAAGGCGTGATACTGTGGCTGAGAGACTATCTTCATCAAGTTTCAGGATAGCATCTATTGCTTCCTTATCTTTCTTTTCTGCAGAAGCCTGGGACTCATAATGAGTCATATCGGTAGAGGCGACTAAGAGCACATCTTTACCAATAATGCATTGAGCAATAGCTTCACCGACTTTTTTACATTTTTTCAGATTAAGTGAAGCAACGGTTAATGGTACAATCTTAACATTATTATTTAGAAAATATAAAAATGGAATCTCTACTTCGAGCGAATGTTCATATTCATGAGCTTCATCATCTTCTTCTAATAATGACGACGTCTTAAGAAGCTCGTCTGCTAATGACTCTTCAATATCAACTTCACCAAAAGGAAAATGCCACTTCCCGCTCCTCATAAGTGAAAATGCAGTTCCATATCCGGTATGATTAGGACCTATAAGTATAACAGTATCAGGAACAACTACTTCTGAAATTGTCAAAGCAGCAGTTTTACCAGAATAAACATAACCGGCATGCGGCATTATAACAGTTTTTACTTTTCTTCTTTGTGAACTTAAATCTATATTTTCAGAAAGAAAACTAATAAGAGCACCTTTCTGGGAAGGATAAAATTGACCCGCAACGCGGGCATCTCTTCTCTTTTCCATTTTTAATACCCTCACTACCTGAAAATAAATGGTTTATGAAAAAACTTCCGAATCTAAACGCTTTATTCCACCTATAATATCATCCCGGCTATTATGAGCATGGACTTCGATAACCTTTAAAACATCTCGCATTTGATATTGCCTTAAAAAGTGCCAATTAAATTCACCTTGAAAAGGAGCATTATGATCTTTTAATTTTATTATATCATGGATATGTATGCCAATCATTTTTTTGTGAAATGACTCGAGAAATTGCTGTTGTTTGTAAAATCCAAGCGTTTCAAGAACAAATGCATGTCCTATATCATGCCAATACCATAAGACGTTATTATTAAAATACTTAAAAAGCTCATTAAGTTCATCCGGTGAGGGAAGTTCTCTATGATAATAACGATTTTCAACTCCAATTTTAATCCCTTTCCCCTTTGCATACGGAACTAATTCTGAATAACTCGTAGCAAGTGCATCAAAATGTTCTTTTACATTGTTCCCTCTATCATCAATTGCTTCATTAAGGACTTTCTTATATCTCTTGGATTCTTTAGCTTTACTGTTATATAAAGCAATTAACTCTTTTGTTCGACATTCAATTTCAACTTTACCTGAATGAAGAATCACAACTTTAGCACCTACTTGAGATGCAGTATTTATTGTATGTTTTGTATACATTACAGCTTTTGCCCTTTCACTCTCTTGATTTGAAGCAAGAGAAGGTTTATCAGGGTTAGCTTGATCCAAGGGAATTATATCTGGAATAGGACAATAATTATGTATGCTGCTTATATTAATTTTTTCTTTATCAACGCAATCAATAATACCTTGAAGTTTCTCGTTAGTGAATTGAAAATTAAGTTCTATAGTATTAAATCCTAAATCATTTATTTCTGATACAATATCTACACCATTACTATGTTTTGAACAATTCCATACTGTAGAAAAGGAATAATTATTTATCATATAACAAATATTTCCTTAAATAAAAACAGCTCACAAAAAAAAAGCTAAATATATCAATATTATATACATTTAGCCACATAATTATATATTTTACTTTTTTAAGTTAAAAATTAAAAAAACGGTTCGGAGATTTTCTGCGTCTCCTTTTCTTTTCACTGGGTTTTTCATAATGTTTCCGGGCTCTAATGACTTTAAGTACACCTTCTCTTTCAACCTTTTTCTTAAGCCTTTTAAGTGCTCTTTCGAGTGGCTCATTATCCCGAACAATTATCTTTGTCACCTCTCTTAACTCCTTTATTATCAATTTTATACGAATTATTTTACATTATATAATAACTTATTATAATTTCAATATAATTTATACTATATTATAAGTTATTGATATAAAATATTTTATATAGATTCTGACAGAATGCGTTTTGTTTCCCTTTTATATCCTTCAACGCCAGCTTGTTCATAGATCAGGCGACCTAATTGACGAAGTTCTCCTTCAAAAGCAACTGCACTCTCAAGCGAATACATAAGTTTGCATATATTATATGTATCAACACCTGGAATTGTTATAGTTAAATTAGGAACGCCACATTGAGTAAAATTTATTTCTGTTCCTAATTGAGAAACATTCTGTATAAAACTAAATTTTTTACCTTCTAATACATCTAATCCGGCGCCAATTCCGCTATTAGGTGGAATAACAAAATCTTTGTCTACTGTATATTTATCAACTTTAATAAATATAATAAGCTTATCACGCGGGCCTCCTATAATACCGTTTAAAATTGAATGATTACCTGTAGGTCCACATGTTGCAACAACATTATGCCCCCCTCCCACCTCCTGCAATGACTCTGTATAAAGTTGAGTAAACCAATCTCCAACTAATTTGAGAGTCTTGGAATACGGATAAAAAACAATCGTTCCCTTATTCTTTTTACTTGCTAAATAACTTACCATAGCTAACTGAGATGCGACATTTGCAGAATCAAAAGGTTCACGATAAATATCTTGCTCAGCATCCTTCAATCCTTGGACGGCATCGTATATTCGTTTTTCTATTGTTTCATTATTTAAATTTGTAGTAACAGCAAGCAGCAAGAGACCTACAGGTGAAGCAAAAGAAAATCTTCCGCCTACACCATCAGGTACCGGGAGAAGAGCCCTGAATTTTATATTTTGCTTTTCATTTAGTCTAAAAAGAGTACTCTTTTCATTGAGCCCTGTTGTAGCAACAACATAACGTGCATACTCTTCCTTTGGGAGTCCTTCTTCTTTTAGCTTTTTTTCAAGTTTATCTTTAATAACCAAAAATGCAGCAATCGTTTCACTTGTGGTACCTGATTTTGAAATTACATTATAAATCGTCTTTAACAGCAATCCCCTTTTCTCAAGAATATCTAAGATATCATGCAGTTCATATGGGTCGAAAGTATCTCCGGTAAAATATACTTGCGGAGCTCCACCTCTTTCCTCCTGATTTAAAAGATTATGTTGCGAATGATTAAGGCACGCATGCAGAGTTCTCGCCCCCAGGTCAGAAC
>CAZLCT010000006.1:10481-48597 GCA_964558015.1 uncultured bacterium
AGAGCCGCCTATACCAATTGCTACAAACGCTTGTGGTTTAAAATCATTACGAATTTCACGAGCAACGTCTATAACCCTTTTAATGTCCTGCTCTTGTTCATGGGATTTTGTCCAAGCACGAAGATTTTTAACAAGCTCATCGTAATCTTTTGATTCCGATTTAAACTTGTTTTGTATAGTAATTATATTATTCTTTAACGATTCAATTTCACTCTCTTCTATACGATCCTCAGGTTTTATAGTGTCGCGAGAAACATTAGATATACTAATTTTCATGTAATCATCCTCCCTGTTTTTAAAATGAAAGGTAGTAGCCTTATAGAGGTTAAATTGTGAACAATTAAGATAATAAAGTACAGGTTTTGTTAACATTAATCAAGCATAAAAAAATGGTGTCAGACACCATAGTGTCTGACACCATTTTCGAGAAAGGGTCCCCACAACCCTTATTGTATTATGCAGCTATATGAATAGTTAACGCTTCTCTCCTGTGCTGCCTTAATTGATCATTCATACCCTCTAGTACATCCTTCAAATGTTCTAAAATATCAGAAAGATCTAGTTGGTTAAGAATGTCAGGATTCATTTGAAATGTAAGTACATTCTGAATCGGAACCGCTCTCATAGTCAAAAATCCTACATTCTTTTGAGTCTTTAATTCCTCTGCATCAAAAAGAGATAGCTTGGTAGCAAAACTTGCCACAAAACTAGCAGGTAATATAGGAATATCAAGTCTCAATTCACTCGGCATATCCTCAGGAGTATCAGTAACAACCACAACCTTAGGTCCTTCAATCTGTGGCACCACTTCATTCAAACTTGTCTCATTACCAACAATATATTTAATCCTATCAGCTGTTTGTAAAAGAGCCATATCACCACGATCAATTACGTGGGCTCTTTTAGCCTTTTCATCGATTGATTCTACTATTTCCCTTATATTTCTTAGCTGAGCTTCCGATAAATCAATAAGTCCTTCCACAGATACATAAATATTATCAAGAACTGAACGGGAGTAACGATCCAAAGTTCTTTGCAACTCACGAACATATCCCTTTTGATTTTCATTTAATAAGTCCTGAGCCCTTATTAAAATCACAAGATCTCTCTTTGCAGGAGGTAACGTTTCTTGAGCCGGTAACATTTCTTGAGGAATTTCTTGAGCAGTTCTACCTGCAATAGTAACTAATTCATCTTCAACAAGCTCTTCTATTATATCAAATGTTGTAAGAAGTCTAGGAGTTTCAACTTCTGCAGTCTCAGGATTAAAAGAATTAATAGTAGCGTTAGCAACAGCATAAGTTTCTGCAGAAACACCGGCCTCTTCATGCGCCTGAACTTCTTCGGCTCTCCTGTCTGCCTCTAATTCTCTAGGCCCTTTCTCTAGAAGATATTGTTCATGTAGGCTTACTTCTTGTATGGTCTTTGCACCAGGCAATGAAATTTTATCAGGATTGGTACGCTGTTCAATTATACGCTCACTCTCAGCTTTCAATGCACCAACTACATATGGCAGGAATGAATAAGCTGTCTGCGTACGTTCATCAACATATGAATAAACCTGTTTTGGAAAGAAATCCTTGCCTTCATGGTCTTTAACAGCTTCTTGGGCATGTAACTTCCGAGCAGCCTCAGGTGAAAGGAACTTTAACTTAAATTCTTTGCCATCTTCACGTGCAAAATAGCGACCTGAAAGCGAATCAAAAAAGTTTACAATACCTACAATCCGATTAATTTCATCACTAACCTGCCTTCTTAAACCAGCATCAGGCAATGTTGTATCTACAGAAAATGTAAATAACTCACCTAATTTATCTAAAGCTTCAATTAATGCGGCATCACGTGGAAGTTCCTCACGATCAAATCTATCAGCGAGCTGCTGGCGTTGTGTTTTGATCGAGCTGGCAATATTCAAAGACTTGGCTATCTTTGCTATTGTATTATCCGTTACTTGTTTTTGTACTTCTTTTTCTCGAGGGGCAAGTTTTTCTATACTTACATTAGCCTTTTGTAATTTTGCGATCTGAACAAGTCTTTCTTTCTCATCAGCCTGGACAATATTATTAACCTGCTGTCGTGCTATAAAAGGTAATGAATCCAAAACGGCCTTCTCGCTAATTACCTCAGGACTTTGAGCAACAGTTTCAAAATATTCAACAATCTTAGCAACCTTTTCAGCCTCTTGTGGTGCTTGTGTTAAATCAATGGTTTCATCAACCTTTATTAATTCAGATAACTGAGCTAATGCACGCGCGCCATCACTATACTCTGGAAGTTGAACAAGCTGATCCTCAATAAGTGCTTGAAGAGAGCGTGCCTTTGCAATAAGTTCATTGACTTCATATAATGGCTGAATCGTCTCCTGTATTACACTTTGAATCATCTCTTGCACCACATTAATAATTGGAGCAAGCGGTGGTAACTCAGCAATGGGAATAGATAGTTCTGAAACTGATTCAGATATTTGGTCAATTAAAGCACTTTCCTCTCCTTTAATTGTTTCAACTGCAGTTCTTATGTGTGAAGGTAAATATAAACCCTGTTGTATTTGCTGAGCGATACCTCGAAAAGCTATAGGTTCATACCCTTCATCTCTTAATGCCTCATCCACAGTACCAGGAAGAACTGATTCAGGTATAGGAGGAACTTGATCAAGCTGTGTTACAGGAATTACATATTGTCTTTTTGATGATATATCCGCAATCATGCGGGCAGTTTGTGCCGGAGTTATACTTTTCTGCTGTGTGAGAAGAAAAGCTAAATTAGTCGTAAAATAATCAACCAGTGGCCTTACTCTCTCTGCTTCAACCTTTAAAAATTCGTAATTAAGTTTAGGCTCTTCAGTACTTATTGTTAAATAAGAGATCAAACTATTAAAAGCTTCACGTAATGGAAAACTTATACCCTGATCCCAAATGTTACTCATCACTTGAGTAAGTTCTAATGCTTGGGCAATAACTAAAGCCGTTTCATTGAACTCTTCCGGAACATATGCTACTCCTCTAGTGATTTCCCGCTCAAACACTTCACGTAAAGAAACTGGAAGTGCATCTAATGCTTTGGGAGGCATAGGTACTTCAGAAACTTCCTGTGCCATACGGGTAACGTCTAAGGCAGTAACATCATATTCATCAATTATGTTCTCAATTATTGTCCTTGCTGTT
This sequence comes from uncultured bacterium, assembly GCA_964558015.1. GTDB lineage: Bacteria > Omnitrophota > Omnitrophia > JAHJGZ01 > JAHJGZ01 > CAZLCT01. The sequence continues at coordinate 13,646 of CAZLCT010000006.1, forward strand.
GCAGGAATTTCTCTTCCGGTCGGTGAAAATGCAAGGCCTTCTTCTATACTTGAAAAGGCCATCTTCAGAAGATAATATGGTTCTTCCATAAGTTCTTCACGTACTTTAATATCAGGAAACATATTATCAATAGTCTCATGAATTATAGCCTGCTGAGCCTCTGTTACGTCGAATGGTAACGGTTTTATTCTCTCACTTGCTATAGCATCAACTATAGTCTGAACATCCTCTGGATTTTTTAATACAATAGGGGTCTTCTGTGTATCCCTATACCATAGTCTATATGTATCAATTAATGCAGGTATATCAGTTTCCCCTCCTGGTGCTGTTATATCAGGTCTAACGGCTGTTCTTTCAATACGAAAAACACCTGGATATTTTGCCTCAAGAAGAGTCTCAACTTCAGGACCCTCATAGATAGCAATCCCTACTCCGCCTACACCAGGCTTAATGCCGATATTTTCTAAATATTCCTGGAGGGAATTTACTAGAACCGGGGCTAAACCCTGCTGCAGACGTACCTGATATTCCGCTGCTTGTAACTTCCCTTCTTTAACTGCCGGTAAAATCCGTGCAATTATCCTATTCTGCATATCAAGATTAAATTCAAGACTCATTATATCCAGTGGTGACGGAGGCAGAGGAGGTCTCGGGACCTGAGCCAATACCTCAGCTACTGTTTTTCCTTGAGCTTGAGCCCACTGAGCTAACCTCGCCTCATATTTCTTTTGATCTTCAACCGCAAAAGCATCTACAATAGTATTATATGCGGCTTCAATCATAAGCTCGAATGGGGTTTTAACGTTCAGCATACTATCAAGATAAGGTACATCTTCAACAGCTTTCTCAATCTGAGGAGTAATGACTAAGTAAGATATGCCTTTTTCTTTTAAAACTCTTGTAATCCCATCAGTATGATAACCACCTGCAATCAAAGGCATTATTTTTCCATTGCTGTTTTGCAATTTATTAAGAGCATTCTTTGTAATAACCTCACTTCGTTCCTCAGCAAATTTATAAAAGTCATCAACTGAAGGGAGGATCTCATCAAGAAGTACCACATGCGAGTCAAGGCTCTTATCTGGTGCATTCTTACTAATATATTCTGTAAAAACACTAGAAGAAAATTTATCCTTGTTATTTCGGTAATAAGTAACATCCTCAGGAAGAACCTTAAGTTCAACAATGTCTTTAAGTAATCGAATATGACGTGAAAGTTTAATTAATTCCCGTTCATTTTCTTCCTCTGCAAGGCGATCTTCTATTTCACGTTGTAATTTTTTACATTCATACAATAATCCTGCTTTATCGAGCCGTGAGAAAAATGAAAGATAGGTAGCAAAATTATTAAAATTCTTTATCTCCTCATAATCAAATTGGTGCTCATTAGCAAGATTTTTCAATAGTGTATAAAACTGTATGTTTGATGCGCTCTTTTTATCATCTCTTTGCTCAAATATCCTTAATTCACGCTCAAAAACTTCCGCTTTCTTCTGCATTAAAGGATCATCAGCATGCGAAAGATTAAACTTAAGAAGGGTTATAACCTTATCCCTTTCTTCATCAATCTTATTAAAATCAATCTGATCTTCCCACGATTTTGCCTCAAGAAGCATGGTGAAATTGACATATGTTGAAATATCAATTCCTGCTTTACCAGCATAAGAAAGTAATGTGCCGCAATGGTTGAAAAAATCTACCTTACCATCACGATAATCAGCCACAGCAGTATCGAAACGTGCTACACGCTCTGAATAAAGCGGGGCCTTGAGATCATTAAGTATATTTTCAACCTGCTCTATTTGGTCAAGAATCTCTTCTCTTTTGCTAAGGGTATTAACGAATGCTTCAAAATTAATGTCATAAAGATTCATATCTTCGGCACCGAAAAGCTCGAAATATTTCGGTGAAATGACATGGGCAGCTTCAGCACCTTTTAGCCGACCTTCACGTAAAAAGTCTTCAACAACAGGGCGTTTTACATTAAGCTCTGGGATTTGACGCAACGTGTTGAGACCTGCATTTCCTTCGGCACCTTCGGCAGCAACAATATTTACCCCTTTCTCATTCACAAAATATTCAATTAAGCTGCACAAATTTTTCTGTGCCTCAAAGCTTGTATGTGCATCCTGAATATGGACTACAACTTCATCAGTTTTACCTTGATATCTCTCTTTAACCTTTCCATATTCTTCAGGTATACGTACAGTATAAGCTCCGTTAGGTCCGGCCCAACTAACAGTTGTGAAAATAAATAAAACTATTACTACGCTTGAAATTAGTTTTATTAAACGACTTTTCATAAATAATAACCTCTCATTTTAAATACTTTTGTATTTTTTTCCGTATTTCGGTTAACATTCAATATTATAAAAAAAACCGGGTTATAGAAGAAAATAAAAATATCTTCTGCAACCCGGCTACCCATCTTACCTAATTCCCTTTAACAAAAGGGGCCCGTGGCTTTGCGCCCTCACCTTTCGGTGAGTTTGCCTTACTAGAGAATGGTTTAAACCACTGATTGATACCATTCTCACCCACAAACTTCACTAGATTATAAAAAGTATAAAACTATTATTTAGTATAAATTATGTAATAAAACCTTAAATTTATAAACTTAATAAAAAGGATTTATAAAGTATAAAGAAAATATAACCTTAAAACTCCATTTTGTCAAGTGCTGAAAGAATATTTTTATTTTTCGTAACATATTATATAGCAATATATTACTAAAACTAAAACGAATATTTTTTCTAAATAAAGCTTTATTTATTATTTTTAATAATAACAATGAAATTTGAGAGGTAAGTTAATTATATAAGATTCGGTTAATAAATGATATATTTTCATTTAAATCACGTTTTGAAATGACAAAAACATCATCCTTTTTTGTTATGCCTTTCCTTTTTAGAAAATCATAAGCATAACTAAGAGAATTATTGGTATGTAAGATTATGGGGGGAATATAAATACCAAGATCTTTTTCTTGTAATTTTAAAGTATCTATAAAATCAATCCCTGTCGTATTACCGATAATATCATCATCCAGTAAAATTAAATCAATTTTATTATCTGAAAATAGGTTTATGGGAATTTCATATCTGTCTAGACTCTCAATCTCATAACCTTCCTGTTCCAGCCTTTTTTTGACTATATTTCGTTCAAACTCATTATCTTCAATGAATAATATTTTCTTCTTTAATTCCATACCAGAATCACGCTCGCCCAAAATTTCTTTTAGAAAGGATTCGCGCTCACGTCTTACTTTGAGCTCTTTCATCTTACGATCCTTTTCTAACTTTGATTCTGCTTTAATTATGAGACGTCTAATTGATTGTTTAATAATACGTTCCGTGTCAGCAAGTATTTCCTTTTGATGTTGTTCAAGAGGATTTTTTCGTAAATTTTGGTCAATTCGCATAAATTCTTTCTCAAGTAACTTTAATTCCTCCACTGATTTCATCATAATTGCCTTATTTCGTATTGTATATATATCTGCGAAAGACTTCTCAATTGAAGGAATCTCTTCTTTTATCTGTTTAGTATCTAAAGAAGATTTTAAAAGTGACAACCGTCTTATTCCTCCGCCTGTCTTAAGCTTGGTTAATGTATCTTGAATATAATCACCTACACCATCAAAAAAAGCTTTTTCGTTTTCGCTTAACATCGTAAAATCTTTTTTGTTCTTAAGTTTGTTATATTCACCAAGTATAAATTCGGCATCTTCCGGTAAAGTCGCAGCATCAACTAATTCTTTCAATACAAAGGCTTGCTTTAAATATTCGCTTGACGCAATGTCTGTTCCCTTAATAACCTTTAATTTTTCTTCGCCTTTTTTCTCTATATCATCTTTTAACAGTGTATATTTTGTCTCCCATGCCACCTTGAATGCATTCAAAATAATCCTGTCTTCTTTATTTAAATCAGTAATTGTCAATTTGCCTATTAAATCATTAAAATCCTTTTCAATTTCATTCAACGTAACAAAATTTCGAGCAGAATCAACTTTCTTTTTTAAAATATAAATGTTCCCGATAATCTCATCAATAACTTTTCGTTTTTCTTTTTGTAACTTCGCAAACTTTAAACGCCGCTCAGACTCTTCTTTTTTACGCAATGCTTCCCTTTCCTGTTTCTTCTTGGCTTCAGTCTCTTCAAATTCACGTAATGCTATGTCTATTTTTGATTTTATCTGCCCTTCCACTGACTGAATATATTTCTTAACCTCAGACTTTAGTGCATAAAATGAAAGCTGACTTTTTAATATAATAAACTTGATTTGAAAATCATTGAGTATATCAAGCGAATTTTCTTTCTGGGATGCTTTCAGAATCTTATCTATGGCATCAAGTTTCTCTTTAACAGCTTCCTCGTCAGATATTTTGATAATATTATTATCTTTAGAACTTATATCAGGTTTCATTACTTGTGGTAAAGTAGTCATTTCGTCCCTGCGGACCTTTACTTTTTCTTCAATAATTTCTTTTTTAATCTCACTAATATATTTTTCATCAAAGTTATAAACTTCAGCATTATACTCACTTTTTAAAATACTAATTAAACGATCGCTAGATCTGTATATACCTCGTTCTAACTGCTCATCCTTTAATGGAGTAATTTGTGATACCGTATAATCAGCATACGATAGTTCTCTTTCTTCTAATGGCTCGATAAGAATCCTAAGTAATTCATCTTTGGCTTGAATTTCAACTTCTATAAAATATTTATCCAACATATTCAATCTTATTATCCGGATTGGATAGATGTTAGATAAATTATTTTTCATCATTAAATTGTTTTTTAATTTGTATATCTCACGTGTAATAATCTTATCATTTAATTGGTTCTTTATTAATTTCACCCTCTTATATAAATCTTGTACTACAAACTCTATATCCAAAAGATGCTGAAAATATATGCCAGTTTGACCATCAGAAGGTGACAGAACAATCCAAGGCTTAAGATGCATGGCAAGTGGTTCTAAAAATGTCCTTATAGCTTCTCCTGTCCCTAATAAAAGTGGAGTTAAAGAAATATCACCTTTTAATCGTGATATATAAGGGTTAATTGTTACAAATGTTATATTATTTCTCTTCAAATTATTCATGACCTCTTCTATATGAAACTTACCAACAACTAATATGGCACGCTGGAGGGGCTCTGTTTCAAACTTTTTAATAAAACTACTTCCTAATGATTCACTCCGTTTATGTGAAAGTTTATAAAACTCCCCAAGCAATGGATATATTTTATCTATTAAAACGATTTTGGGATTTATTCTATATCCTACATCATAATCTAATGCATATTCCCTAATAAAACGAATAAATCTTGAAGTAGAATATTTATGGGGGGCATCAAAATAACTATCGACATCTCTTTTTAGGGCAGCAAGAGAAACAATACGATCAATTTTATCAATAGACTGTGAAAGTTTTATAAGTTCCTCCACTTCCTGTCTAGGATTTTGAAGTAACAATTTATTCTGAACAATAGGATATAGTCGCTTAGACTCCTCGTATAATTTAACTTTATCGATTTTACGCAGGACTGAAGAACTTTTAATAACAAGCCAAATATTTTCAAAATCACTTAATGAAATTTTATATTTTTTACTTAATAGATGAATAATATCGTAATATTCTTCCTCTGATATTCTTTTCGAATTGAGCTTTTGTGTGGATGTGTTTAACAAGCTTAGATCATTCAATTCTTTTCCTATAGCTTCTTTTAAACTTTCGATAAATTTTTGCTCTTCAATATTGATTTTTGAAAAATCAATTTTATCTTCTATAACTTTTATGTCCTTTAGTAACAACATGTTAGGATATGTCGTAAGTTTAATATCAAGTTTTATGCATAATTGTAAAAGAACATTACAGTAATGCGTCATCGATAATTTACCATCATTATAATCCTGGAAACTAAGTTCTAAATCAAGTAATTCAGGCGAAAAAGCATTATTTCTAAACCTTTTTAATATATCACGAAGTAATTCAATTTGCTCCAATACTTCTTTTCTTCTTTCAAAGGTATCTCGATAAACTTTAAGTATTTGGCTATATAATGATTGATCTTCTACACCATGTAATAGGAAATTATAATCTGAAGTGATTGCTTTATAAACTGCACCGCCAAAGTATCCTTGTTTCATATAATATGAACATACTGCATCCTTCGCATCTTTATTATAATATTTCTTTAAATTAAAGGTATCAACTGTGCCATGGGCACCCTCTATTCCTACAAATTGAACATCATAATAATTAATAAGAAAGTCAATAATTTTTGCTACACTTTTTTGAGCTTCAAAATTATTATGAATATCACTTAGGAGGAAAACAATGCCTTGTGATTTTCCTTGAAAGGAATGAGAAATTTTACCAAATTCCTCTGGCAATTTGGCATCATCAATATTGACAAATGCCTCGCCTGACTTATTTGAAAGAAAAATAAGAAATGATAAAACAAATATAATGGAATGAATATGTTTATACGTAGTTTTATAGAACGCTAATATTTTTTCTGATATCATGTATTTGGACACATATCTTTATGAATCTTTTAGACTTATGAAAAGTTTAAATATATAAATATCATAAAATAACGCCAAAGTCAACATGTCTAGCATTACCAAATAAAAAATAATTTTAATAATACATGTGTTTATTTAAGCATTATACTAATATTTAACCCCCTTTTATTAAATTTCTTTCTCTATATATAATAGTATGTTATTATGAACAAATTTAATTCGACACAGAATATAATTTATATGAATTTTAAAAAAACAGCGTATAACTACTATAATACATTTTTAAATCTTATCTACCCACAAAAATGTGCCATATGTGGCATATCTTTACTATATGATGCAAATTATATATGCAATATTTGTATTAATAAAATAAAACTTCTTTCCGAACCGCTTTGCAAAAAATGTTCAAAAGAATTACCACCTTTCACGAAACATAATGGAATATGTTCATCATGCGCATCTTCATCTTTTTACTTTCAGTATTGCTTTTCTGCCGTTAGATATGATGAGTTAACCAAGATTATTTTTCACGAAATTAAATTTAAAAAAAGAAGAAATCTTTTAAACATATTTCACTATCATTTGCATGCAAAACTAAAAAGCACTAAACAAATGATTGATAATTCCATAGTTATACCTGTTCCTCTTGATTCTAAGCGAAAAAAAGAACGTGAATTTAATCAATCAAATATTATTGCAAAAAAGGTCAGTTCCTATTATCATATCCCCTATGAGCCAAACTTATTATTTAGAATAAAAGAAAATATCCCCCAAAGTATTCTAAGCAGAAAAGAGCGTATAAATAATATAAAAGGTGCTTTTATAGTTAAAAAAAAGAATAAAATTGAAAATAAAAATATTATACTTGTAGATGATGTCTTTACGACTGGAAGCACTGTAAATGAATGCGCAAAAGCACTTAAAGAAGCAGGTGCAAACAAAATAAATGTTTTTACCTTAGCACGAGCTGTATAAAAATTTAATTATTTAACATGTTCTATTAACAAAAAATAATATATGCGAATACTTGATAAATATATCTTAAAAGAAATAACAATCCCGATTTTATTTTGCTTATATGTATTAGTATTCCTTTTTCTTATTGCTGATCTATTCGACAACCTTTATGAGATTATAAACAATAAAACGCCTTTGATCGATATAATAACTTATTATCTTTATCTTATTCCTTTTGCAATAGTTCAAACAATTTCTTGGGCAACTTTATTAGGAACTATATACCTATTTACATCATTTACCCGGCATAATGAAATTATAGCAATGAAAGCATGCGGCTTAAAAATTACCAAAATAGCTGGCCCAATACTTTTTCTGGGGATTATTATTGGTGTAGTTACTTTTATTATCAACGACCGAATAGTTCCTAAAACATTTCATGCTGCACTTAATATAAAGAAAGAAAAAATTGATATCAATTCAACCACTGTAAATACTAGCCATATTTTAAAAAATACAACATTACTTTCGAATAACCGTCAATATTTTATAAAAAATTATTATACGAAAAATAATCGTATGGAGGATATTCGTATCCATTTTTTAAATAATGACAATTTAGTTGAAAAAAAAATAGTAGCACAAAAAGCTGAGTGGATAAATAACAAGTGGATTATGTATGGTCTGTCTATTTACCATTTAGACAAAAACGGCCGCATTATTGGCAACCCAGAAGTTTCTCTTAAACAATCATTTCCTGAACTTACTGAAAGGCCTCAGGATTTCATAGAGGCAAGCTTTGACAGTTCTTTTTTGAGCAGTAAAGAACTAGAAAACTATATAAAACGACTCAAAGATAATGGATTAAATGCAAACCCTGAATATTCGGCACTTCATAATAAACGTTCATTCCCTTGGCAAAGCCTAGTAATTATGTTTATGATTATTCCTTTATTGGGAAGAACCGGTACAGTCCGGGCAGGATTTGCAAAAAATATCCTATTATGTCTGATACTCGTTTTTGTATATCATGTACTATCTGCAGTTTCAATCGCACTTGGAAGTTCAGGAATACTACTCCCTTTTATAAGTGCGTGGTTAGCTAATTTTATATTTACAACGGGGGGAATTATCTTTTTAGAAAAGGCAAATTATTAAAGTTTATTTAAAAACCTCTCTTACATCTCACCTGAAGAAATGTTTATCTCTTACCCTTAAGGATTCAATTAATAATAATAATTTATTTTATTACTAATTTTTACTATTCTCGTTTAGCCTCTCTTTTTAATGCATCTACTTTATCTACCTTCTCCCACATAAATCCTTCATTAATTCTTCCAAAATGTCCGTAAACAGCTGTTCTCTTATAAATAGGTTTTCTCAAATCAAGCTGAGCAATAATACTTTGCGGTTTAAAATCAAAGACACGTTGAATAACTTTAACGAGTTTTTCATCAGCAATCTTTCCTGTTCCAAAAGTATGAACCATAAGGGAAACCGGCTCAGCAACCCCAATTGCATATGAAACCTGCAATTCACACCGTTCAGCAAGTCGTGCAGCAACAATATTCTTAGCAACATATCGAGCATAATATGAAGCACTTCTATCAACTTTTGTTGGATCCTTACCGCTAAAAGCACCGCCTCCATGTGCCCCAACACCCCCATAGGTATCAACGATAATTTTCCTTCCCGTTAGGCCAGAATCGCCATGAGGCCCTCCAACTTCGAACCTTCCGGTTGGATTAACAAAAATCTTTGTATTTTTATCAATATATTTCTTGGGGATAATCTTGTTTACCAGATACCGTTTCATATCCCCATAAATTGTCCTCTGTTTGACACTTGCTGAATGCTGAGTACTAATGACGATTGTGTCAACCCTGCGAGGAATTGCATTAACATATTCAATACTAACTTGACTCTTTGCATCTGGCCTTAAATATTTCAATATTTTCTTTCTCCTTAAACGTGCCAATTCAATTAATAACTTATGAGCTAACATGATAGGAAGCGGCATTAATTCTTTTGTCTCACGAACAGCATAACCGAACATCATACCCTGGTCTCCCGCTCCGCCGGTATCCACACCCATTGCAATATCAGGTGATTGTTTTTGAATCATATTAAGCACGCCGCATGTCTTATAATCAAACCCCATGGCAGCATCAACATAGCCAATATTTTTTATGGTATTACGTACAAGGTAAGGTATATCAAGGTTTGCTGTTGTGGTAATTTCTCCAGCCACAGCTGCAATACCGGTTGTAACCAAAGCCTCACACGCCACACGTCCATATGGATCATGTTCAAGAACAGCATCAAGTACAGTATCAGAAATCTGATCGCAAATCTTATCTGGATGACCTTCTCCAACTGATTCTGAAGTAAAAATATGTTTATCTCGTTTCATAAGCGTTTCTACTCCTTTTTCTTAGCTTTTTTGTTTTCGTAAAATAAATTAGCTTTTTCTAATGAATCAAAATCACCAACATCAAACCAATGACCATCAAAAGTATATGCAAAGACTTTATCCTTATGCGACAACCAAGCAGCATAATGTCCGGGTTGGTCGGGATTATTACCTTTATCAAAATATTCATCAATAAGTGATAATGTTTCTTTGGGATAAAAATATAACGCAAGACTAGCAAGTGTTGTCGTAGGTTGTTCAGGTTTCTCTTTAAAATCTATAACCTGTCTATCTTTATTAAGATCCACTAAACCATATTTTTTTGCAAGTTCTTTTTTCTTAACGTCAAAAACAGCTATTGAAGCGTATGGTTTCTTTCTTTCAGCAAATTTAGAAAAATCACCCAAATCTAGGTCAAAAAGATTATCACCTCCAATAACTAAAATATCATCATCTATTTGGCCTTCTTGTATTGTATAACGCAGATCTCCGATCGCACCTAACCTATCATCATTGCTCATTGTTTTATCATTAATAATTACTATCGGAAGTGGATATTGAAATTCATTTTTCCACTTCTCAAATATATCTGCAAATTTATTGTTAGTAACTATATAAATCTTGTCAACTTTTTTAATGCCTTTAATATCATCAAGAAGATATTCAATAATTGGCTTATCAGCTACATTTAATAAGGGCTTCGGTTTATTTTTTGTTAAAGGATACAGCCGAGTTGCATAGCCCGCACATAAAAGTATGACTTTCATTAGGAAATCTTTTCTAATTCTTTTTTTAAATATTGGATTTTATCTATTGAAATCGGATTCACATTGTTCAAAACTGCAATATAAACAGAGACAAAATCGGCCATGTATATTAATGACATAACACGACTAAGAACACTTTTACCTTTAGAAAATATCTCTACTACTTCAGTTCCTACATCACGAACAATCCGCTCGGTTATATCTACCCTATGGCTATTTCTAGTTTCACTTTTTGTATCTTTCAATATCAAAACAACACATTTTTTTAAAAAATCATTCCCTGCCTGCCACGCCATAATCTCATTATGATTCATTTCAGGAATAACATGATGGGAGCATAAAATTTTTGAATTTTCAGCAAACTGCCCACGCCACCTTAATGCAACGGGAGAAAAATATTCATCATATGTATAAATAACAGGAAATTTACCATGTATTTTATCAGAAATTTGTTTTGCTATATTTCTTTCTATTGCTATAGTTGGGGCTGCTTCATGATCACGGATATTGCTAAGCACTTTTATAACTTCATCAAAGGTACCAGAAATACTAACTTCCGAGAATATTCTTTCAAATACGACAAGTATAGGAAATACCAAAAATGCTAATGCTTGTCTAGGGGGAATTCCTTTCGGAATAGACATCAAATTTATGAAATTTTCATTGGACAATAATCCTATTTTTCCACCTGTTGTGATAGAAATAATTTTAGCTTTCCTTCTTAATCCGTCATTCAATGCAGAGTTAGTCTCTTCTGTATCACCTGAATAACTGGAAATAACAAGGAGAGTATTTTCATTCACAAAATTGGGAAGACTATAATCTCGATTTACAAAAATTGGTACCTTAATATAAGGTAGGAGCAAAGACCGGATTATGTCAGCTCCAATAGCTGAACCACCCATACCACTAAACACAATATTCTCATACTTGACTTGGGAATATTTTGATATATCAAAATTATTCCCAATTGCAATAGCATCTTTAATTTGTTCAGGAAACTTATTTATTAATCCAAGAATATTGGAAGTATCGATAGTATGAATCTTCTCAACGTTATCTAATACATGCATTATCCTTCACTCATTTCTAATATCTCAGGAAAATATAAACGTAATTGCTTATTAAGATATCTTTTAACTTCTTCGCCAGTTGAAAAACGCAAACATTCACGGGCAATCAAGCTAGCCTTTTCATAACTAATCGAAACTATTGTTTTCTTAACTTTAGGGACAAGAAAGGGACTCGTACTAATTTCATCAATACCTAAACCAACTATTAAAACAGCCAAAAGTGGATTTCCTCCCATTTCTCCACACATACTAACAGTTATTTTAGATTTATGAGCATTCTCAATTATCTGGTGAAGAAACCGTAAAATTGCAGGATGGGTTGGTTCATATAAATAAGCAATCTTTTCATTAATACGATCCACAGCCAAAGAATACTGAATGAGATCGTTGGTGCCTATTGAAAAAAAACTAACTTCGCGGGCAAGTAAATCAGAAGTAACTGCAGCTGAAGGTGTTTCAATCATAGCACCAATATCTATATTTTCATCAAATGGAATACCCTCATTTCTTAATTCTTGCTTTGCGGATTCAACTATTTTATTTGCCTGCCTAACTTCAGATAAAGTTGACACCATAGGATACATAATTTTAAAATTACCATAAGAACTTGCCCGTAGGATTGCTCTTAGTTGGGTCTTGAAAATATCAACCCGTGCTAGGCAAAAACGAATAGCACGCCATCCTAAAAATGGATTCATTTCTTGTGGCATATCCAGTGCAGAAGAAAACTTGTCTCCACCTAAATCTAAAGTTCTAACAATAACATAATTCGGTTTTATCTCCTCTCCAACCTGTCTATATGCCATATACTGTTCTTCTTCTGATGGGAGGTCGGAGCGGTTCATATAGAAATATTCTGTACGATATAAACCAATCCCTTCCGCACCATGGGAAATTACTGATTTAACTTCTAAAGCAGACTCAATATTTGCCGCCAGCTTTATCTTGACATTATCAGTCGTAATAGCCGGTACATCTTTTAATTTATCTAACTCGTGGACAAAAGCAACAAACTTTTCTTCTTCAGTATGATACTGCTGTATAGTTTTATCATCAGGATCAACAATAACAACACCATGATTTCCATCAACTATTATAGTGCCACCATTGACAACTTCTTTACTGATTGCTTCAAGACCGACAACTGCAGGTATCTCAAGAGAGCGCGCCATAATAGCCGTATGTGATGTCGGCCCGCCAATATCAGTTGCAAATCCCATTATTTTATCTTTACGCATCATGGCAGTTTCTGAGGGAGAAAGGTCGTGAGCAATAACCACAACCGGCTCTTCTATTTTATTTAACATCTCCCTTGGGCTACCAAGAAGATTAGCAAGCACCCTCTTCCCAACATCTTTTATATCCGCTGTTCGTTCTTTTAAATATTCATCATTAATATGAGAAAATGCAATGGTATATTTTTGCAAAATATCACTAAAAATATATTCAACATTATTCTTTTCACTTTTTAATTTAGATATAACTTCCTCAATCAATGTTCTATCTTCTAAAATTAAAAGGTGAGCATTAAAAATATCTGAATGATCCCGTCCTATGTCACGGGCTATCTGTTTTCTTATACTTAGTAGTTCAGCGCGAGTTTTAGTAAGCGCATCTTCAAAGCGTGCAATCTCGTTAGGAACTTTACTGTCAGAAATAGGTCGCTTTCGAATAATCAGATCCTCTGCATGAAGGATAAGCACTTTTCCAATTGCAACACCAGGGGAAACTGCTATTCCATTTAATTCTTTCACAAACTTACCTCTTAATATTATTCATTAAAATTATTTGCAAATATTTTTTCAATCTGTTTCATGGCCTCTTGAGCGTCACGTCCTTCAATTTCAATTAGTATTTTTGCTCCGCATCCAGCAGCTAACATCATTAAGCCCATGATAGATTTGCCATTAATTCTTTTATCGCCTTTACGTACAAAAATGTCGCTTTCAAACCTATTGGCATTCTCAACGAATATGGCTGCAGGACGTGCATGCAAGCCAAGTTTATTTTTGACAACAAATTTTTTTGATATTGTTTGTACAGAACTTTCGTGTGAGTTTGATTTATGCTTCATCTTTTATACCATGCTCAAGAAATTTATCAAAAATTAATTTTGCCAGCTTTTCAGGGTCATGTCGTATCATATCATCCACTTTTACTATATCTCCCTGAACCACGTCACAACCATGCATTTTGATTTTATTTAAATCCAAGGATACAATTTTTGAATCCTGTTCTTCATATTTCTGAAGAAGTCTTTTAGGTACAACTCCATTGTTAATAATGCATACATTAACTATATTGGGATTAGTATGACTAATCAAAGCTTTAAGATGTCCCTCACTAGTAAGATTATCGGTTTCACCAGGTTGAGTCATTATATTTGAGACGTATACTTTATAAGCATCAGAATCGTTAATTGCGCCTACAATCTCTTTAATTAAAAGATTAGGTAAAATACTAGTATAAAGGCTACCTGGCCCTAAAATAATTAAATCAGCATTTTCTAAAGCTTCGATAGCTTCTTTTGTTGCCCGACAATTTTCAGGTTTAAGCCTCAGGCGTCGTAGAGGCTTTTTAACAGCAGTAATATTTGTTTCGCCTTCAACTATTTTTCCATCCTCAAACTCTCCTATTAAACTAACTTTTTCAAGTGTAGAAGGAATAACTCTTCCACGAATAGCAAGAACCTTGCTTGACTCTTTTATTGCTCTGTCAAAATCACCTGTAATTTTTGAAAGAGCAGTAATAAAAAGATTTCCAAAACTATGCCCTTTTAATCCAGATCCATTTTCAAAACGGTATTGAAACAGCTCTCCCATCAGTGGCTCAGCATCAGCTAGGGCTACTAAACAGTTACGTATATCTCCAGGCGGAAGCATATCAAATTCATCTCTCAAACGACCGGAACTTCCACCAGTATCAGTAACCGTTACAATGGCAGTTACATTATTGGTATGCTTTTTAATCCCTTGCAATAAAACACTTAATCCGGTCCCCCCACCTACTACAACAACACGCGGACCACGTTCAAGAAAACGCTCCATTCTTTTTCTATAAACAATATTTACCAATTCACTCTCATCTTTAGGCATTAAAGCACGAACAAAAGTACGTAACATATTTTTTATTGATGTGACAATAAGAAATATGCCAAAAATCAATATAGCAGTTATAAATGAAGCTAACAAAATACTGGTTTTAGAAAATATTCTAATAGAATAAAGAGAAATAAGTACTATAATCGTAATGCCAGCTCCACATAATAAAATCCATCGTTTAATACCCATGCCAGGGTAAAACCATTTAAAAAATTTCATATATTATGAACTTACTCCTCCCCCATTATTTTGTTGCGTCATAGCATCTATTAACCGCTTATTAAATTCCTGAGCTGGATTGATTCCCATTCCCTTTTCTCTCTGTGTTAAGGCAGCAACTTCAATTAAAACCGGTATATTTCTACCAGGCCTAACTGGAATAACAAGATGCGGCAATTTAAATCCTATTAATTCAAAAGTCCTCTCTTCCAAACCAAGTCTTTCATATTCTCTGCGAGAACTCCATTTTTCTAAAGTCACTACCAATCTTACTCGCTTTTGATTTCTTACAGCACCAACGCCAAAAATATCAACAATATTAATTATCCCCAAACCCCTTATTTCCATATGATGCCCTATAATTTCACTCGAATACCCCATTAAAATTGACCCGGCCTTCAAATTAATTTCAACTACATCATCAGCAACCAATCTGTGTCCACGCTCAATTAACTCTAAAGCACATTCAGACTTACCAACACCGCTCTTTCCTAAAAGTAGAACACCTATGCCGTATACATCAACAAATGTTCCATGAATACTTATCTCCGGAGCCCTTTGCTCATCAAGAAATACTGTTATCATAGCAGTTAACTTAGCAGTAGTAAGAGGAGATTTAAATATAGGAACCTGGGCCTTTATTGCTTTTTTGATTAACAAAGGCGGAATTTTCTGATTTCGAGAAACGATTAGGCATGGAATTTTATATGTAAAAAACTTATTTAAGCTACGTTTAACTTGTTCAAGACTCAATGTGTTAAAATAATTAATTTCAGTTTGCCCTAGTATCTGTACCCTGTCATAAGCAAAATAATCATAATAGCCACTAAAGGCAAGACCTGGACGATGGGCATCGGTAGATCGTATCTTCCTTACCAATCTAACCTCAGGAGTTATTAGCTTTAATTTAAGCCTTGATTTCAATTCCTTATACATTTCATTAACTGTAATGAAAGGTATACTTCTAGCTTTAATAATTGGTTCCTTTTGTGTTTTTTTAGTTTCCTTTTTCATCTTCTTTAATTATTAATCTATAAATTTGTTCAACATCTTTTGATTTTCGTAATATATTGCAGAAACTTGTATTTCGTAAAATTCGTGAAATACGGGCTAGTGCTTTAAGATGAGGACCGGCGGAATCTTTCGGAGCTACTAAAAGGAAAAATATGTAAACAGGTTCACCATCCAAGGAATTAAAATCAACTCCTTTTTTACTGATCCCCAAAGCAGCAACCAGCTTGTTAATATTATTCATCTTTCCATGGGGTACAGCTATTCCCTGTCCAATACCAGTGGAACCCAAATTTTCTCTTTCAATTAAAACTTTGACAATTTTCTTTTTATCTTTAATATCTTTACCAAGAAGTTCTGTCAATTCCTTAAGAACCTCTTCTTTTCCCTTCGATTTTAAATCAACCGAAATAGACTCTTTCTTTAGAATATCAACCAATCTCATAGTTTTTACATTCCTCTGGTTTTAGAAAATATTTTAAAATTTAATTAAGAGTAAATTTTTCGCCCAAATAAATCTCTTTTGCCTTTGAATCAGTAGCAAGCACATCTGATGTTCCAGAGATAAGTATTTTTCCCTCAGCCATAAGGTATGATCGATCAGTAACAGATAATGTTTCCCTGACATTATGATCAGTTAATAAAATGCTTAAGCCCTGTTTTTTTAATTTACATAAAATCTGCTGAACCTCTAGGACAGCAATCGGATCAACTCCACTAAATGGCTCATCCAATAAAATCAAAGAAGGGTTCGTTGCTAATGCGCGTGTTATCTCTAATCTTCGTCGTTCACCTCCCGATAAAGTATAGGCTTTATTTTTTGCAAGATAAGAAATATCTAAATCATTAAGTAGCTTTTTTAATCTAATATCTCTTTCTTTTTTTGAAATATTTAAAGTTTCTAAAACTGCTCTGATATTATCTTCTACAGTTAATTTTCTAAATATTGAAGGCTCTTGAGATAAATACCCTATTCCCAGGCGTGAACGTTTAAACATAGGAAGATTTGTTATATCTTCGCCCTGAAAAAAAATGTTACCCTCTTCAGGACGTATAATTCCCATAATCATATAAAAACTGGTTGTTTTTCCAGCTCCATTGGGCCCCAGAAGGCCTACAATTTCTCCTCGTTTAATATTAATAGAAACACCATTAACAACACAACGTCCTTTATAATATTTAAATATTTTTTTTGTTTCCAATAAATTCATAAAAATATGCCCATTGTTTCATTTTTATTATTGTTCAGAAACTACTGGTGACTCAAATACAAAAAATTGATCATCATCTTTAACATCCTTGAATGGTTCAGACTCAGGATAATAAATAGCCTCCGGATCCCCTCCTAAAATGACCCTGCCCTCCTTTGCCAAATAAATAACATTATCACTATAGGTAACATTCCCTTCTTGCTCAATAATTACGTTCCCACGAGCAATAATTTTATACACACGCCGTGAACTTTTGTCATAAAAGACGTCCATATAATCAGAAGACAATTTACCTCTCTGGTCTGTTGCTATAACGTTATCATTAAAACGAGCTATATTATTAACATAATCTACATCTAACGGGCCATCACAAGTAATTATAGTTGGAGACATATTTTTATCTTCACTGCTGATAACAACCGTTACATTTCTCTTAAACTTTATCTTTTTTAAATTAGAATCCCCTCTAGCCCCTTTTCCTTCCAGTTTAATATTATCCTTTTCAACCAAAGCACGGTCATCAGTTGAAAGTATTTTATTATTAGTATCAATATCTAAAGAATCTGAACGCAAGGTCGTACCTTCCTCACTAGTAGCAACAACATTTTTTGTCAAGTGTATATACGAGGTTGATTTGTCAAAAATACCATTATCTGCTGTTATTGTGATAGGCTTATCATCAGCGTAAGCTTTTGCTATTACATTAGTTAAACTAACAATTTTAGAGAAAATATCTGCTGAATCACCTTCTATTTCCAGTTCTCTATGTCCTTCGGGAGTATATTTTGAGAAAGAGAAGCTGTATACTCTTTGTGAAGGCAACTCTTCACCTTGAGTCTCTTTATTATGGTCTTTCTCTTCCGACCTAAAATCAGTAATATTTACGTTAAGTCGTAAAAAAAGAAAAACTATATAAAAAGAAGCTAAAATTACACATACAAAAATAAATCTTTTAATCATCTTAAACACCTACTTTGTTGTTTTTTGTCTTCCAGCGATTATGCATCCAAACCCATTGATCTGGATACATTCGTATATATCTTTCGACTATATTACTCCAAGTTCTTGTTATCCGTTCAATTGCCGATCTCTTATCCTCATTTTCATAAATAACCGGCTCTATAATATCATCAAATATTAAATTGTACCTCTTCCCTTGCCTTACCATGAAGGCAAGCATAATAGGAACCTTAGCAGCAAGAGACATTTTAGCAGGACCTATTGGGGTATATGCTGGTTTTCCAAAAAAATCTATAAAAATACCTTCGACATCATCAATATCTTGGTCAGGTAAAACCCCTAAAACTTCGCCCGCCTTCAATCTCCTCAATATCTCTTTTGGTGGACTAGAACGATAAAATGTATAAACTCCTTGGCTCTCTCTTAAATCTACAATAATTTTATTATATCCAGAATAATAAATCTTTTTACCTAAAACTAATCCCTTATAACCTAGACGAACAAAAGTTGAGGCAATAAGTTCCCAGTTACCTAAATGAGCGGTAATAACAATTAATCCTTGTTTTCTCCTATTAACTATATCATCAACTCTGTTAAATCCATCCACATTAACTAATTCATTAATATTTTTCAGAGTTAATTTTGGAAATAGAGCAAAATCACATGCTGTCATAGAAAGATTAACAAATAGTCGCTTGATAAGTCTTAGGCGAGACTGATCATCATATGAATCTCCAAAAGCATATGTCAAATTAGAAAGCGCTTTTTCTCTCTCTTTTCTTAATATATAAAAAGCACAAATTCCAAATATATTTGCAAACTGTAATACTACCACTCTAGGTAATAACAGTAAGAAAGGATGTAATATATATGTTGATAAAATATAAAGAACAGGCCTATACCACTTATTTTTCACGAAAACATATTCCTCCAACCGAAATTCCACAAACTATTGATACGCAAACTTAAAGACCTATTTTTCATGTTCGTATAGATTATAAATATATTCAGTCTCACCTTTCTTAAAGTGAACGTTTTCAGCTTTAATGTCAACAACAGTCCATCCATTAACATTATCACCTAATTTATAGAACTCGCCATTTATAATAACTGAAGAATCTTCTGGCTTCATTTCATACACAATCCCGCTAACCGTAAAAGTAGGATCCCCAACGCTTGTAAATATCGAACTTTCCTTTTCATCATCTTTAAGAATGACTGTACTAACTAAAATTTCAAAAGGGTTTCGTTTCCACCCTTCCTGCACCTTCTCTTGCATAATACGTTCTAGGCTATCATTAATCTCCTTATCTGCCAATAATCTAACATAACCATCGAAATCATTAAAAATATTCGAAACAGAATCTATCATTTTATCAAATTCAACACGTGATGAAGAGTCACCTTTTAAAAAATTATTAAGCAGCAATCCACATAAAATTAGTGAACAACCAATTATTACCAAAATTTGAATATTCTTTTTACTCACCGCAAATTACCCAGTTTTATAATATGACTCTATTGTTAATACAACTTTTAACTTTGAGGGATCATCAACTTCCTCATTCAACGATATATTAATATTTTTAATAGCCATAACCGTTAAATTGTTATATTCAACGGCCTCAATAAATCTCCCCAAGTTTTCATAACTGCATTCTAATACAATCTGAATATCAGACTTTTCAAAAGCTAAAATTTCATCTTCCTTATCTTCTATGTTATCTTCACCTTCGATAGGTTTTATGGATAATACGGTCACATTATTATTTTCAGCTAACAGTGACAGCTCTCTTAACAGACCTGATAACTTGATTTGTTTTGGTAATAAAGATTTCACTTCTCTATGATAATCCTCAACTCTTCCAACAAGGTTTGAAAAAAAGTCAACATTTTTTGCTAACTCCTGAATACGAATATTCCGTTCGCGATTTTTATCTAATGACTGTTTTAAGGATTTGACTTCTTTTAGCTTGGGAAAATAAAAAAATTGAAGGTTTAGCCAAAATAATATTGCAGCACCAACTAAAACAATTATTGTATTACGATATATTTTAATCATAAATTTAAATATCTTTAATCTCTTTACGGGAAATTATCTTACATGAAATATTAAAAACACTATGTGGTACTTCAAACACAGAACCTCTTTCACTTGATACTAACTTAACTTGGATGAAAAAAGGTGAATTTTCAATCGCAATAATAAAATCGGTCAGCACTGATTCACTAGAAAGTCCAGCAACAGTATCATCAAAAACAAATCCATCAATCCTTAACCAATTATCTTCCATAAGTTGAATCTGTTTAAAAGAAATTGCACGAGGAACAATGTTCGAAAGTTCTTTTAAAGCATTTGCAAGCAATAACTGCCGCATACGCAAATTATCCATAAATTTTTTATCGCTTTTATATAACAGACATTTCTTATTAAAAGCGGCAACCTGCGGTAATACACTTGTCATTTGTTTATTGCCCGATTTTATCTGACTTCTTAAAGTGCCACTAAGAATATTTGCGTGAATGATTAAAATTCCACTAACCATCATAAGAAATAAAAAGATACCTAATGAAATAACTAACTGCGAAAGTTGATGCTTCCGTTCCTTAAATTCCCTTGGTACAAAATTTATTTGCCGATCACGCCCTAAAGCTAACCCCAAAACAATTGCCAAGTCAAAAATCTCCTTATTAAGTTTCTCTACATCAAGATTACTCTGGGCAACGAAGACATCCGATATATTCAAAAATTCAACAGGCACGCTAAATATTTTTGAAAAAATATCGTCAAAACCTTCTTCTAAAGCACCTTTACCACAAAGAACAATTTTTTCAATACGTGCTCCATCAAACTGCTCTTTAAAATAATCAAACGAACGTTTAATTTCGTTGAATAATCTCTCCAGAAGTGGTCGAATTACACTGATAATTCTTTTGGTTGGAGCATCATCGCTATTATTTTCTCTACCAACAGTATCATCATGCAAACATTTTTTAAATATTTTCTTTTCTTTCTTAATTTCAGTAACGCGGTCAAAATCCCACTTTTCTGCAATAAACTCATTTGCTATTGCCTCATTAAAACTATCATCACCAATATGTATTTCACGTGCGAAAAGAATGCGCTTTTCCTGAATAATGACTATATTCGTTCTTCGTGCACCAATATCAACAACTGCTATCTTTTCATTGGTATTAAACTGTGAGGAGTTATAAATCAAATTATATATTGCAAAAATCGGTATTCCTATACATATAGGCCGCAATCCAGCATCGAAAGCAAGAGATACCATATCATCAACGGTACGTTTACTCGATGCAGCAATCATATATTCATCATTTTTAGTACCATCCGGCAAAGTTATTTCGCCTAACAGTTGCCAATCAAAATATGAATTTTCCAAACTAAAAGGTATTTGATTAGATGCTTCCCATTTTATACCGCTTTCAAGCTCTTTAGGTGGCAATTTGGGTATTCTTATTTTTCGTGAAAAAACAGACCCACCTGAAATGAGAAGTACTAATTCCTTAGCTTGAATACTATTTTTTTCAAGAATATCTTTAAATACTGACTCAATAATCTCCTGATATTCTTGTTTATCTTTAATATCTTTAAGAGACGGAGGGAGGGGAACGATATCAAAATTAGTAATCTGAGGCTTTTCTCCTGTAAAATCGACTTCAACAAACTTTAATACAGCTTCAGACACATCGATGGCAAGAACTCTTTTCGTTTTAAAAAAAGGAAGGTAACCTAGATCCATCGAATATAAAATATTTTTTAGATCCATTATAAGTCCTAAATTATTATAATTGCCGGAGGCCGGACTCGAACCGGCACAGACGTGAACGCCCGAGGGATTTTAAGTCCCTTGCGTCTGCCAATTCCGCCACTCCGGCATAGCGATAAAAAGATCCATTTAAAAAAAGATCCATTAATAGAGGCACCGAGCGGATTCGAACCGCTGAATAAGAGTTTTGCAGACTCCTGCCTTACCACTTGGCTACGGTGCCTTTAAAGAACCCCAAGCCTAAGTGTATATAACATTAAAATATTTATAACTTAACTTCAATAATTGAAGTAAGTTAACGACTAATCTATAAATTATACTTAAACTATATAAATATATCAAGTTAAAAAGCTTAACTTAATAATAAAGTACTTAGAACATATATATACTAAACTAATACACTTCCTCCCTGTATAATCTTCTTCTTTGCCTTTACAGTAAATTTAGACCTTGGGTATTTTTTAATTAAATATTTCAAAATTTCAGTACCAAATTCCTTTAACTCAAATAACTTTTCAGAAAAATGAAACCCAAGATAAAAAAGATCATCAGACTCTAATACAGTTTCTTTCTTTATCCTTTTTAACAACGCTATATCAGAAGACTTAAGGAGTTGTACGAATAATCTTAAAGTATTATCACCATTACGAAACATTAAAGACAAATCCTTGGAAGAATTTTTTAGACTAATAATCGCGCTTTCATACTTTACCTCATCCGTAAATAACAATCCACTATTTAAAAGTCCTATAAACATCTCTGCTTCCTTAAACTTTTTACGCTTCTTGAGCACTTGAACTTTTCGCAAAGTAGTTTTATAAAGAAACTCCGGTACAGCTATTCTGAGAACATTGTAAAATAATTTATATTTTTCATTATTTTTTATAAAGTATTTTTCCATCTTAGCAAATAATGCTGTACATTTATCAGATATTAATTTCTTTTTATGTTCCTTTAGAATATAGGCAATAACCAATCCTTGACGAATATCTTCAAAATTTTCTAACTCTTTAATAAGCATCCCTACTGAATTAGGCATAGTTTTTAAAGACTCAACTGCTGCTTCACGTACTGAATTATCCTGCCCACCTAAATATGAGACTAATTGTTTTATAGAATCTTTTGAGTCTTTACGCCCTAAAAACATAACGGCAAAACGTCGAACCTCAGGATAAGGACTATTTATTATACTTTTAATTTTTTCACTATATTTTGTAGATAATGTAATAGTATTCAAAATCTGTATGGCATGTTTAGCAATAATAACATCACCACTTTCAACCAAAGAAAACATAACATTAGCAACATCATCATGTCTACCCGTAAGGTGTACTTTAGAAA
Source organism: uncultured bacterium (assembly GCA_964558015.1). Lineage (GTDB taxonomy): Bacteria > Omnitrophota > Omnitrophia > JAHJGZ01 > JAHJGZ01 > CAZLCT01. Next base: position 37,028 of record CAZLCT010000006.1, read on the forward strand.
GAGACAATAATGCGTTTCTCTGAACGTGAAAATATTCTCTCTCATTCTTCTTTATAAATGAAAGTAAAACGTTTTTACTTTCTGGAAGACGTAAATACCCAATTAATATCATATAAGATGTTAAAGCAATATAATTCTTATTTAAAGATGCTTTATCTATTAACTTTTTTATATATATGTAAAAAGAGCGCTTCTCCTTGGCAGATAAAGATTCTACGGTTTCTCGTAATGAAAAACAAATATGCTTTAAAATATCCAATGGATAATTTAATATAGCATTTAAAAGAAAATTCCGTGCTTCAACCGTTTTAATTGAAGCTATGCATGTTATGTAAATCTTCTTTACAATATCAGGACTCTTTGTGAAACGCCTCTTCAATAACGGAAATACTCTGGATCCTAATGAACACAATATGGCTTCAACTGTTCTAACATTTTCATCCCCTTTTTCTATCATATCCATTAAATATTCAACATAATCAATGGAAGGAGTCTTAGAAATAGCAGAGAGAGCATATTTTCTAATAACAGGATTACTTGATGAAAGTTTTTTTAATAAAAGAGAAGTTACTTTTTTATTCTTAACACCTATCTCACCTATTACTTTAATAGTAGAACACTGAAGTTCAATATCATCGCGCTCTGCCAATGCTAAGATTTTGCTTAATGCAACTTGTGACATTATTTTCCCCGTTCTGTCAAATTAAGTAAAAATACTGCTAATTGTTTCTTGGTTTTGACACCTATAGAATAACGAGAACCAAATTTATCCAATATAATTGGCTTCATTCTATGCTCACCAAAAGGATTCACTCCTCCCTTAAAAAGGCTTGCAACGATAAAATCCATTTTTTTTTCATTTAACTTCCTATAAGCTTGCCGTAAGAGATCATGGGTCTCAAGAGAAAAACCACATACAATCTTATCTTTTTTATGTTTTGCAATCTTTTTTAAGATATCATGAGTAGACTTCAAATGCAGCATAATGTCTTTTTTCCTCTTTATTTTCTGTCTTATGAAATGAGATGGTTGATAATCACACACTGCACTTGTCATAAATAAAATATGTGCCTTTCTAAAAAATTCAAAAACCTTCTTCTCAAGTTCATCTGCGCTGACAATATGGATGACTTTAATGCCCGAAGGGGCGGGTAAACTGGTAGGGCCACTAATCAGAATAACTTTGTGTCCACGCCTCCGTGCTTCCTGTGCTATTTCATATCCTAATCGTCCGCTCGAAAGATTAGAAATAAAACGTACTGGATCAATATGTTCACGGGTAGGTCCAGCAGTAATCAAAATAGTTTTTCTTCTCTTTTTCATAAGCTCTAGTTCAAAATATTTTTTATTTTTTCTAAAATTTTTTCAAGAGAAGAAATATGCCCCACTCCCTGGGTACCATCAGCAAGTATTCCAATCTCAGGACTAATAATATCATATCCAAGTTTTTGAATCTTCTTCACGTTTTCCTGAGTGCACAAATGATTCCACATATTAGTATGCATTGCAGGAACGAAAACAACTTTAGCTTTGGTAGCTAATATAATACATGATAATAAATCATCGGCTATTCCAATTGCCGCTTTTGCCATAATATCAGCTGATGCTGGCATTATCAAAATAAGATCAGCCCATTCAGCTAATGCAATATGGATCGCTTTTTTTGCTGAATAATCACCAAAAATATCTGTATAAATATTATCCTGCAATAGCGATTCCATTGTGAGCTTATTAATAAACTGCATGCCTGCATCTGTAACAACACAACGAATTATAGCCTTCTCTCTCTTAAGTGCCCTAATAAGGTCATAACTCTTATATGCAGCTATGCTACCAGTAACTCCTAGTACAATCTTTTTATCATTCACTATTTGTTCTGTTCTTTTTTGGATTTTCAGCTTCAAATTTGACCTTGCCTTCATAAATTTCCCTGAGGGCAATTGTACTCATTTTTTTGCTTGCGCTTTCAACTAATGGTTTACTTCCCTGATTTAATTGATTAGCCCGTTCAGCTGCTAACAAAACCAGTTTATAAAGACTTGGATTCTTATCGATCATTTTTTCAAGAGGAACATATGCCACGTAAAACCTCCTTATTGTAAGTTATTTTATGTTTTTCAGCGTTAATGATTTCAATAATTGTATCAACAGCAGTTTCAACAGAATCGTTTATTACTAAATAATCATAACTAAAAGCTGCACGGATTTCGACTCTTGCTTGACTTATTCTCTTGTGAATTTCTTTTTTTATATCAGTTTTACGCTTAAGTAAACGCTTTCTAAGAATTGGTAACGATGGTGGTAAAAGGAAAATATATATACCTTTCTTAAGCTTACTCTTAATTTTTTGTGCTCCTTGTACATCAATTGTCAATAAAATGTCATGCCCACCTTTAATTGTATTCAACACAAAATCTTTTGGAGTCCCGTAATAATTACCAAATACTTTTGCCCATTCCAAAAATCGACGCTCTTTTCTTTTTTTTAAAAAAGCTTCTTTAGTAACGAAAAAATAATCTTTACCGTTTCTCTCGCCCTTTCTTTTCTGTCTAGTTGTATATGAAATCGAACGCTTAAGTCGTGGAACTTTATTAAGAAGCCTTTTCTCAACCGTTGTTTTCCCACACCCAGAAGGGGCAGATAATACAATTAAAATACCATTATTTTTGGATTTGAATATCTTCATTTATTCCTTAATTAAAATTATAGCTAAGCTATTCAATATTTTGCACTTGCTCTCTAATCTTCTCAACTTCTAACCTAATAGTAATAACATCCTGGGATATGCGCGCACTCTGGGATTTAGATGCTATAGTATTTGCTTCTCTATTTATTTCTTGAGCAATAAATTCTAATCGTTTTCCCCCTTCACCACTAGAACTTAATACTTTGCGAAAAATATTAATATGACTCTTAATACGCACTATTTCTTCAGTTATATCACATTTGTCAGCAAATAATGCAATTTCCGCCTCAAGACGTTCACGGGAAACTTTTATATCTTTATCTAAATCTCTTATGCGCTGATTAAGTTTCTTCTTAAATCTGGAAGATGCACTCATACTACTTTGTTCTATTTCCCTCACTGTTTTTTCTATCTTATTGATCCTTAACCATAAATCCTTTGCTATATTTTCACCCTCTTTCAACTTCATTATCATAAGATTATTTACAGCCTTCCTAAAAATAGAAAAAATGCGTTTTTTAAATATATTTTGGCTGTATTTTCTCTGAACAGCAACAAAAATATCAGGAAAATAAAGAATATCATTTAATTGCAAATTCCCTTTTATACCATACTTTCTTCCAACTTTCTTAAGAGCTTGAAGATAAAATAAAACTTTTCTCTCATCTAATTTAACCGAAGACGTTAAAGTATTATTAGTTACAACAACAAAGACAGAGACTTTGCCACGTTTAATCTTCTTTTGTATTAATTTCTTAAAATCCCCTTCAAACTCATTTAATAGCGATGGAACTCGGGAAGAAAAATCAAAATAACGGGAATTGATGGACCTAATCTCTATTCTTATTGAACCACCGAATAAGCTACCATCAGCCATACCATACCCTGTCATACTTGCAAGCATAAAATTATCCTATATATTATTATATTAATATAGAATTAAAAAATACTAATTAAAAGTTAGTTATTATAGTAAGTACTATAATTATTGTCAACTAATGTAAATTTATTTGAATACATACAAATAATTAACTTAAGTCATTTGTTTGCAGTATCTTATATAATAATTATTAAAAATATTAGTGGATATTTCTTTTGGTTTTCTCGATTAATCGTTTCACCTTAGCATCCTGGGGTTGCAATCGGTGGGCATTTTGAAGATATGGAAGCGCTTCTTTATACCTTTTAAGTAAAAATAAAACATATCCCATATTATACTGACCCGAAACATAGTTTGGTTCTAATTCAACTACTCCTTTAAAATATCGCAAGCTTTCTGCTAATTTTCTTCCTTTAAAATAAATTGAACCTAAATTGTTGTAAGCTTGATAAAACACCTTATCGATACGAATAGATTCTAAGTAATGTTTAATTGCATCATCAACATTACCTAGCTTATATAATGTATTTGCTAAATTATAATGTCCTTTTTGATGATAGGGATTAAGCTTAAGGGAAAAAAGATGCTCTTCCTTTGATTTATCCAACTTTCCCAATGCTGCATATACATTAGCAAGTACAAAATGAACTTCCCATGAATGATAAAAGTAGTTTAATGACTTCTTTAACTCCCGCTTTGCTTCATTTAGCAAACCCATCTTTTCAAGTGCCTGACCATATTGATAATGATAATAGGCTTGAGCTGGACGAACAAGCCAATAAGGCAATATAAAACAACATATTACTAAAACAACTATTCCTGCCCTTAAAGAATTCTTAACGGCTCTTATAATTCGGCTACATAATACCGATACTTCTTCCTTCTTAATAAAAATATCATAGCTTGCCATCATAATACCCGTCAGAAACCATAATGCCATACATGGTGTTGGAGTTTGAAGAGTAAAATTAAAAAATATAGCAATATATGTACTTAAAAAACTTAACAAGAATCCAAGTGAAAGACATTGTCCATAGAAATCTTTTGATCTCTTAAGTATTACTGTACACATACGCACAGTCGTTATAATCACCCAAAAGAAAAATATAATTCCAAATAAGCCTATTTCAGATAACAATTGTACATATTCATTATGTGAACGTCGTACAAATATATCAGGTCCTGTTGATAGCTGTTCTTCCTTAGTTCTATAAGGCTGGTATTTAATTTTAAAATTACCGATACCAACCCCAAGAATAGAGTTATCTTTAATCATCCCCATAGCATTGCGCCAAATTAAGAGTCGCTGTGTTGCTGTATCCCCTCGCTTTATTTCTCCATGAACAAGTTTTATATCTTTTAACGTAGAAATTTCAATCACTACTTGTTTTGTCACTTTCTTTAATTTTTTCAAATTCTTATTATATCGTGCGAATGGTGAAAGAGATAAAACTACGACTACAAAACCAATTCCAACAGCAATACTAAAATTTTTAAGGAATAATATCGCATGTCTTTTTTCGTTCTTTCCTCCCTGGTACTTAATCCCCTTTGAAAAATAATTATAAATTAAATATATAACAACAGACATTCCTGCAATACCGCCGCCAATCCATACTGCTCTACTCTTATTAAGAATTAAAAAGATAAACATTATAACTGCACTCACACCATAATATAAAAACCATCCTGCATGAACATTAGCAAAAATTAATAATAACGCAACAGGAAAAACAATAAGAATAAATTCACTGGCAAAATTTGGATTACCAAATGTTGAGTTACCGACGAAGTTTTGATGAAGAAACGAAAAATCAATCTTTAAATGCTGCAATATTCCATAACATGACACAGCAAATCCTATGAATATAAAATAATTAAGATATGTTTTAAGGAGTTTTTTGGTTGATATGTAATTATATACAACGAATAAAATAATAAAATTTGCGGTCCAACGCTGAATAAAAATAAATGCTTCAAACTTGTTATATGCTTGAAATATGGAAAGAAGAATTGAAATATATAATAATATTAAAGGCCAAAGCAGAGGGGAATATTTTACATTGACTTCATCTTCGGAATATATCTTAAGAAGATAACACCCTGCAAGCAATGCTGCAATTGACTCAACAATAGATTCCTTAAAAACATCATATATACTAAAATAGTAGTTTTCCCCCTTACCAAAAACAAAAAATAAAGGAACAAGAATAAGGAGTATTTTAATGAGCTTATCAGTACAATAATTACTAAAATTAAAAAGCTTTTCTTTCATAACTATCTATTTGCTGATAAAATAAATTTTATTGTAACTATTATCACTGATTATTAAACATTTTTTTACTTCCAGGTTTACTGAGAGGTTTCCCTTCTTTACATAGCGGACATTCTCGAGGAGGAAATGCTCGCAGCGGTAGGCGAAGAAGTGAATGAAAAGGATAACCAAAATCAATCTTTTCTACGCTTCTATCTATCAGTGAACCAACGCCAACTACCTTCTTATTATTTTTTTCCAATAAACTAATAACCTCTTTGACAGACCCGCCAGTAGTAATAACATCTTCAACGACAAGAATAGATTCATTATCTGAAAGTGAAAATCCACGGCGAAGTTGCATAATTCCATCTTTTCTTTCGGCAAATATGCCCCGTACCTTCAAAGATCTAGCCACCTCATATGCCAGTGTTACGCCTCCAAGGGCCGGACCAATCACACATGTAACCGGAATTTTAAGAAAAAAATGTGACAATTCATTTGCTAATTTTTCGGCATAAAGAGGATATTGCAAAACAAGTGCACACTGAACATATTCATCACTATGAAACCCAGATGAAAGCTCAAAATGCCCTTTAAGAAAAGCACCAGTTTCTTTAAATATATTTATCACTTCATTTTTCTGCATTTTTTACCCCTTCAATTCACTAATAATCCTCTGAGCCGACTCTAGGGGATCAGCTGATGCAGTAATAGGACGTCCAATTACAATATAATCAGCACCTGAGTCAAATGCTTCCTGCGGAGTAACAACTCGTGATTGGTCTTGATGACTATACCACCGTGGACGTATACCAGGAGTTACTACTATAAAATCATTGCCGAGCTTACTTTTAATAAGGTTTATCTCTTTTGCTGACGCTACAACACCATCCAAGCCAGCTTTTTTTGCCATTCTAGCCAGATGTAATACATGCTCATCAAGTGTCCTTGATACCCCAAGTTCTTCTTTTAAATCCTCCTCCGTTAAACTTGTAAGGACTGTTACAGCTAAAATAACCGGTTTTTCTAATCCCCTCTTTTCCGCCTCGCCCCATACAGCATCGCGGGCAGCTTTCATCATCTTGGTACCACCGCTTGCATGAACATTAAACATAAAAACGCCTCGGCGACAGGCAATCTGGCTAGCATTTGCAACAGTATTTGGAATATCATGAAATTTTAAATCAAGAAAACAACGGGCACCTCTTTCATGAATTAAAGAAATAGCTTCATTACCATACGATGTAAAGAGTTCTTTTCCAACTTTAAAAATCTTTATTTCACTCATCAATGTATCGATTAAGCGCTTGCAAACTACAATATCATCTGTATCAATCGCAACTATTATTCTATCTTTATAATCCATTATCAAACATTCAAGGTTCTTATTATTTCTTTAATGTTGCTTATATTTTCTTTTTTAAAGTACTCCCTTAATCCTTCAATAATCTCTATACTTACGCACGGATTAACAAAATTTGCCGTTCCTAACGATATAGCATCAGCACCTACAATAAAAAATTCTAATGCATCGTCCAAATTCATTATACCACCACCGGCTATTACCGGAATATTAAAAGCTTCTTTTACTTCAAACAAATATCTCAATGCAATGGGCTTAATAGCAGGGCCGCTTAACCCTCCAGTTATGTTACCTAATTGAGGCCTCCTCGTCCTAACATCAACAGCCATGCCTTTAATTGTATTGATGAGACTTATACCATCACAACCACCTTGAATAATTTCCCCAACAAGATCAATAATATCCCGCGCTTCGGGAGACACTTTAACAAATATGGGTCTTTTAAAATATTTTCGTACAACTTCCACTATTTTCCGTGACTGTCCACTATCTTTAATAAATGCAATGCCGCCTTTTTTTACATTAGGACAGGATATGTTGATCTCTAAAGCATCAACCCTGCTTTCTTTATCCAAGATATCAGCTAATTTTCCATACTCATTTATAGTACTACCGGCAATACTAACAATCAATTTAGTTTTATACTCTTTAAAAAAAGGAATATTGTTTTTTATAAAATGCTTTACCCCTTTATTTTCTAATCCTATGGCATTGAGCATACCTGAAGCTGTTTCCCAAATACGCGGTGGTTTATTACCTTCACAGGCATGGAGTGTAACTGATTTTGTTAAAACTGCACCAAGAGAATTAAAATCAACAAAATCTATATATTCATTAGAAGAACCGAAAGTTCCTGATGCAACAACAATTGGATTTTTCAGTTTTAATCTACCAAGTTTTACGCTTAAATCTAACATAAATTTATGTCTATTCCCCAAGATTTAATCAGACTATTTCCAACCCAAATCACTAAATGAAAATACCGGACCATCTTTACATACCATTTTAACTCCATGTGCTGTTTCTGTGGCACAACCCAGACATGCACCAACACCACACGCCATTCTCTCCTCAAGATTAGCCTCTCCATCTACATTATATTTATTTGCTAGCACAACAACATTCCTCAACATTTCTAAAGGCCCGCAAGTATAAATATAATTTTTTTTATTTGACGATTTCTTCAGATATTTCTCTAATACTTCTGTTACAAAACCCTTATATCCCCTGCTTCCGTCTTCAGTAGCGTATGTAATATTCTTTCTATTGATTGAAAGAAAACGTTCAGAGAGAAACTCTTTTTTTGTTCTTACTCCATAAAAAAGGTGCACATTCTTCCTCACACACATCTTGGTAAGAGAAATTAATGAAGCAATCCCGATACCTCCGGCAACTAAAATAATTTTCCTATCGTCGTTAAAGCTGCAACTCGAAGCTTTATTAAAATTAACCTCCGGGAAAGGATGAGTAAAACCTTTTCCCAAGGGTCCCATAACATTTAACTTATCGCCTTCATTTTTGCCTGCTAAAAGTGCGGTACCTCGTCCAACAACCTTGTATACAATATTAATCTGTCCGCCAAATACCCATGCCACACTTAATGGACGCCTGAGAAGAGGGTCGTGGGTATTGGAAACTTTAACAAATAAAAACTGCCCACACGAAATACTTCGGGCTATCTTAGCAGATCTAAAACTCAAATGATAAAATTTTTCATTAAGTTTTTTATTTCTTGTAATAGTAACGTTCTCTAAAAACATATCTTTACCCTACCCCGGTTTTTTATATTAAAAGCATAGAGCAAAATGTCCAATTTAAGATAACTCTTTACGCCCTATGCTTTAGCATTTTTTAAAACATTCTTTTAAAACAAATGCAGTATTCCCTTGCAAATAGTTGCAGCAACTTTTCCTTTTAGTTTTTTACCCAAAAAACATGAATTCTTTGATTTTGAAACAAATGATTTCTTCTCCACAGTCCATTCTTTATTGATATCTACTAATACAAGATTTGCCTCAATATCTTTTTTAACCTCCGCAAAATCTGAAAGACCAAGAATTGACTGAGGATTGAGAGACATTTTTTTAACAATATCCTGCAATGATAAAATATTTTTATGATAAAAATAAGTCAAAATAACCGCAAGTGCTGTCTCAAGTCCAGTGGTTCCAAAAAGTGCCTTATCAAATTCAATATCTTTTTCAACATCCTGATGTGGTGCATGGTCAGTTGCTATTGCATCGATAATATTCATCTCGAGGCCCCGAACTATCGCATCTCGGTCATCTATACTTCTCAATGGAGGATTAATTTTAAAATTAGTATTATACGTAACAATATCTTCATCAATCAAAGTACAATGATGTGGAGTTGCTTCAGCCGTTACCGGTAAACCGGCTTTTTTAGCTTCTCCAATTAATTCCACCGCACGTCGGGTTGAAACATGTTGGAAATGAATCGGTGCACCGGTTAATTTAACCAGTTCGATATCACGGGCAACCATAACATCCTCAGCTGCATTAGGGATTCCTCGCAAGCCCAAACGTGTAGAAACAAGCCCTTCATTTATCAAACCATTTTTACTTAATTGTTTATCCTCAGCATGAATCATAATGAGTAATCCCAGCATACTAGCATATTCCAATGCTCTACGCTGAACTAAAATATCAGCTACGGAATTACCGTCATCGCTCACCGCAAGACACCCAGCAGCTCTTAAATCTGCCATCTCAGAAAGTTCACTCCCCTCTCCTCCTTTGGTTACTGTACCACAGGGAAAAATAGAAAAATTAATATGCTGGGCTTTCTTAAGAATAGTCTCGACGACACTAGGATTATCACATACTGGCTGAGTATTAGCCATACTCACACATCCGACAAAACCGCCGTGAAAGGCAGCCTTAGCGCCACTCTCTATAGTTTCCTTGTATTCAAATCCAGGATCCCTAAAGTGAGCATGTAAATCAACAAGACCGGGAAAAAGATACAATCCATTTGCATCAATTTCTTTCGCAGAAGATGAATTAATATTCTTGTCTATTTTAGTAATAAATTTCTTTTCTATTAAAACATCTAACACATCATCAATATTATTTTTCGGATCAATAACATGTGCTGATTTGATTATATAATCCATATTACTCACTTTCCTCTAATGACAACTGCTGCTTTGTTCCGCTTAATAAGTATAAGACCGCCATACGAACAGCTATTCCGTTAGTAACCTGGTCTAATATTACCGAATGTTTGCCGTCAGCAACATCATTTGCAAGCTCAACGTCACGGTTTATCGGACCAGGATGCATTATAATAACATCTTTCTTTGCTTTCTTAAGTACATCTTTATTAACCTGAAAGGTTTGTCTGTATTCCCTGATTGATGGAAAAAATATCTCACTCTGTCTCTCAAATTGTATGCGCAAAAGATTAAGTGCATCAGCTCCTTCAATAGCTTCCATTAGATTATTAGTTACTCGTACTCCTAACTTATCAACATCACGAGGGATTAAAGTACGTGGTCCGCATATTGTAATATCCGCTCCTAATTTTGTAAGCCCCCAAATATTTGAACGTGCAACACGGCTATGAAGAATATCTCCAATGAATGAAACCTTTAGACCTTTTAAATCCCCTTTTTTCTCCCGCAACGTAAACATATCCAAAAGAGCCTGGGTCGGATGTTCATTTATCCCATCTCCTGCATTAATAATTCCTGCATTAACATAATGTGATAACTGATGAGGCACACCAGATGATGAATGACGAATAACAATCATATCAACCTTAAGTGCTTCAATATTTCTCGCAGCATCTTTAATACTTTCCCCCTTTACCAAACTTGATGAAGAACCTGCAAAGTTAAGTGAATCGGCACTTAAACGTTTTTCAGCTATCTCAAATGAAGCACGTGTTCGAGTACTTGGTTCAAAAAAGAAATTACATACTGTTTTCCCGCGAAGCGTGGGCACTTTCTTAATTGCACGCTCCGAAATCTCGACAAAAGACTTTGCAGTATCTAAAATAGTAACTATCTCATTGGCGGTTAAATCTTTAAGGCCAAGAAGATGTTTCTGTTTCCATCTAATTTTCTTCATAACACCTCTATGTCTTATCTGAATGCTAATTTATCCATTGACATATTTACTTTTCATTCGTTCGTATCTATGTTTTTCTTTAAAGCAATTGTCACTTCATCTTTGCCTGTATCATCTTCAAATCGTACCAATACTTCTTCTTTTAGAGATGTTGGAATATTCTTCCCAACATAATCTGCCTTGACCGGAAGTTCCCTATGTCCCCGATCTATCAAAACTGCAAGTTGAATTGATTTAGGCCTTCCGAAATCAATTAATTGGTCAAGTGCACATCTGATCGTTCTGCCGGT
>CAZLCT010000007.1:0-47993 GCA_964558015.1 uncultured bacterium
CGAGAATATTAATAACATCAGGGTTTGTATCAACTATGTTACTTACATCAGACTTGTTTATTGAGGAAGCAGTAAACTGCAATATGCCGAGCTCATTGTAATAATAATAGGTATATACTTTCTCATCCTCATCATTCAAACTCATAGAATATAAAACCTTTTTACCGTCTACATCATATACCGCAATACTCATATCAGCAGTAAGTGTGATTGCTTCCGGATCAGACGGGTCAAGATTATTTACTTCAGATTCATGAACAGATGTTGCGGTAAAGAAAACTTTATCATCTTTGTAGTAATAATAGGTGAAACTCTGCTCACCCTTATCATTCAATGTAATTACATGATCAATCTTATTAGTATCGTCATACTTATATATACTTATGCTCATACCTTCTTTAAGAGGTACGAGGTTTGGATCAGTCTCTGTAATGTTATTAACATCAGCCTGTGTTGTTGATGTTGCAGTAAAATTTAGAGTGTCTGATGTGGAATCAACATAATAATAATAGGTAAATACCTCCTTACCATCATCATCAAAAGAGGTCACATAATTAACACGTGATTTTTCTTTACCATCAGCATCGGTATACTTTTCATAATTAAGATAACTTATTTCTCCTGTTTCCATATTCTCTTGAGTAACTTTGCTAATAAGTTCTGTTCGCTTTCCTTCCGTATCAAGAAAATATTCATATGAAGAACGCATCAGTTCACCTTCACTGTTTAGATTATATGTATACAGCATGCGAACTGCGGTTTCATTTGCCGCCTTACCATAAACGGCTATATTCATATCTTCCCAAGTAAGATGAATTTTAATATCCTGGACATCATCAGGGTCAAGACTTTCAAGATTCATGACTGCGGATTCATTCGTGGATGATGCGGTAAATGAGAGAACACCGAGATCAGTATAATAATAATAAGTATATACTGTCTGGCCGTCATCATTTAAACTCATGGCGTAATCTACCTTTTTACCATTTTCATCATACACAGCTATGCTCATACCTTCTTTAAGTGTAACTGCTCTGGGATCTGTCTGGCCAATACCTGCTACATCAGCTTCGGTTTCCGATGTTGCAGTAAATATAAGATTATCTCCATCATAGTAATAGTAAGTAAAACTCTGCTTGCCTTGATCATTTAAAGTTATGACATGATCGATTTTATTCATATCGTCATACTTATATATACTTATAGACATACCCTCTTTTAAGGGTACAAGATTTGGATCAGTCTCTATAATACTGCTAACATCTGCCTGTGTTGTTGAAGTGGCAGTAAAGTTAAGGGTATCTGATACATCATCAATATAATAATAATATGTGAATACTTCCTCTCCTTCATCATTGAACGAAGTAGCATAATCAATACGTGATTTTTCTTTGCCCTCTGTATTAATATACTTTTCATAATTAAGATAACTTATTTCACCTGTTTCAGTATTTTCCTGAGTTACTTTACTGATTAGTCCCGTACGCTTACCTTCTGTATCAAGAAAATATTCATAAGTTGACTTCATAACCTCACCTTCACTATTGAGGCTATAGGTATGGAGCATACGTACACTAGTTTCTCCATCTTCTTTGCCGTAAACGGCAATGTTCATATCTTCCCAAGTAAGATGATTTTTAATGTCCTGGATATCATCAGGATTAAGACCGTCAAGATTCATTACTTTTGATTCGTTTGTAGATGATGCAGTATAATGAAGTACCCCAAGGTCAGTATAGTAATAATAAGTATAGAACCTCTGGCCATCATCATTTAAACTCATTACATAATCTACTTTTTTACCGTTTTCATCATATACGGCTATACTCATATCATCTACTAGAGTAACTGAGCGCGGATCCTGTTCTATTATTCCAATTACATCTCCTTCAATCGTTGATGTTGCAGTAAAACTGACCTTATCACCATCATAATAATAATATGTATAACTCTTATCGCCTTCCTCATTAAGACTAATTATATGATCTACTTTATTACTATCATCAATTCTATATATACTAATAGTCATACCTTCTTTAAGCACTATGGCGTCAGGATCGGTTTCGATTAAATCACTTACATCGGATTGTGTTGTTGAGGTGGCGGTAAAATTGAGGATATCTGATGTAGCATCAATATAGTAATAATAGCTGAATACTTCTTCTCCTTCATCATTGTATGATGTTGCATAATCAACGCGGGACTTTTCTTTGCCTTCAGCATTTGTATATTTTTCATAAAAAAGATAACTTATCTCACCTGTTTCAGTATTTTCCTGAGTTACTTTACTCGTTAAATCTGTTCTATTACCTTCTGTATCAAGAAAATACTCATATGTTGACTTTATCTTTTCTCCATCACCATTGAGGCTGTAAGTATAAAGCATCCGTACTTCAGGATCAGTACCTTCTTTGCCATATACGGCAATATTCATATCTTCCCAGGTTAATTGAATCGTATCAGGATCTTCACTTCCGGTGAATCCACTCACCTGATCTTTCTGTGTGGATGATGCAGTAAAATTAATAACGGTCTCATTATTTGCATCTTTTGTATAATAATAATATGTATATAACCTCTCACCAGCTTCAGTTCTGCTTATTGTGTATTGAACCTTTTTCCCTTTTTCATCATAGACCGCTATATTCATGCCTTCTGTAAGCACTATTGCATCGGGGTTTGTTTGCGTAATATTGCTTACGTCGTTTTTAGTTGTGGAAGAGGCTGTAAATTGAAGTGTTCCCAATTCATTGTAATAATAGTAAGTGTATAATTTTTCATCATCAGCATTCAGGCTCATAATATATGAAACTTTATCTCCATCACCGTCATATACAGCAATACTCATGTCTGGGGTGAGGATGATTGCTTCGGGATCCATTGCGATAATATTTTTTACTTCATCTTCATTAATTGATGTAGCCGTAAAGGAGAGTCTGTCTCCATCATAATAATAATAGGTAAAACTCTGTTCACCTTTATCGTTTAGCGTAATTACATGGTCAATCTTATTAGTATCATCATATTTATAAATACTAATAGTCATACCCTCTTTAAGCGGCACAAGTACAGGATCAGTCTCGGTAATATTATTAACATCTGCCTGATTAATTGATGTTGCAGTAAAATTCAGTGTGTCTGAAATATTATCAATATAATAATAGTAGGTGAATACTTCCTCTCCATCATCATTGAATGAGGTTGCATAATCAACGCGGGACTTTTCTTTACCGTCGGCATTAGTATATTTTTCATAATAAAGATAGCTTATTTCTCCTGTATCCATATTCTCCTGAGTAACTTTACTAATAATGTCCGTTCTCCTACCTTCAGTATCAAGAAAATATTCATATGTTGACTTTATGAGTTCACCCGAAGTATTTAAATTATACATACACAACATACGAACAGCTGTGTCAACAGCCTCCTTGCCATATACAGCAATATTCATATCATCCCACAATAAATGATTTTTAATATCCTGAATGTCATCAGGATTTAAATCGCCTAGATTATTAACCACTGATTCATTTGTAGATGATGCTGTGTAGTGCATATCGCCAAGCTCTGTATAATAATAATATGTATATACTTTATTGTTATTATCATCGATGCTCATTGTATAATTAACCTTTTTACCTTCCGCATCATAGACTGCAATGCTCATGTCCTGCTTAATCGTAACAGACCTTGGATCCGTATAAGTTATTCCTTCTACATCAGCTTGATTATTTGATGTTGCAGTAAAAGATAAGGTGTCGCCGTCATAATAATAATAGGTATAATTTTTCTCACCATCACTATTCAGACTGATAACATACTTGATTTTATCTGCTGCATCGTCATAAACACTAATAGTTATACCTTCTTTAAGCAAAACTGCATTCGGATCTGACTCCTGAATAGCATTCACATCATTTTGAGTTGTTGAAGTGGCAGTAAACTTAAGTTTGTCAGAGGTGGGATCTGTATAATAATAGTAACTATATACTTCTTCACCTTCATCATTTAAAGACAGACTATAGTCAATACGTGATTTTTCCTTCCCTTTATCATTGAGGTACTTTTCATAGAATAAATAGCTTATTTCTCCAGTTTCAGTATTTTCTTGTGTTACTTTACTGGTAAGGTCTGTCCTATCACCTTGGGTATCTAGAAAATATTCATAAGTTGATTTTATCTTTTCACCATCAGCATTGAGACTATATGTATATAGGATATATCGACTCTCTTCTTCTGCTTCTTTTCCATAGACAGCAATGTTCATATTTTCACTTAGTATTATGTTATCAGGATTATCGCTGTCACTAAATCCACTTACCTTATCCTTGTATTCTGATGATGCAGTAAAGTTAATAACTGTATCTCCATTAACATCTTTAGTATAATAATAGAATGTAAAAAGTTTATCACCCTCCTGTGTCCTGCTAATAGTATATTGAATGTTACTTCCCTTTTCGTTGTAAACAGCAATATTCATTCCTTCAAGCAGGTTAATCGTATCAGGATCTGTTGTCTGAATATTATTTACATCAGTTTTTGTTGTTGATGAAGCAGTAAAATGAAGAGTCCCAAGATCATTATAGTAATAATAAGTATATACTCTATCGCCATCATCATTAAGTGTCATCACAAAGTCAACTTTTTTACCCTTATCATCATATACAGCAATGCTCATATTATCAGTAAGAGAGATTAATTCCGGATCAGATGGGTCAAGATTATCTACTTCAGATTCATTAACAGATGTTGCAGTAAAGAAAAGTTTATCATTTTTATAATAATAATATGTAAAACTTTGTTTACCTTTATCATTAAGATTAATTACATGATCGACCTTATTCGTATCATCATATTTATAAATACTGATTGTCATACCTTGTTTTAATGGTATAAGATTTGGATCAGTCTCTGTAATACTGCTAACATCTGTCTGTGTTATTGATGTTGCGGTAAAATTAAGTGTATCTGAAACATCATCAATATAGTAATAATACGTAAATACTTCCTCCCCATCATCATTGAATGAAGTAGCATAATCGATCCGTGATTTTTCTATACCGTCAACATTAATATACTTTTCATAATTTAGGTAGCTTACTTCTCCTGTATCCATATTTTCTTGAATGACTTTACTAATGATGTCTGTTCGTTTTCCTTCAGTATCAAGAAAATATTCATATGTAGATTTCATAACTTCGCCTTCATTATTGAGGCTATACGTATGCAACATTTTCACTGTATATTCATCTGGGTTTTTACCATATACCGCAATAGTCATATCAGCCCATAATAAGTGATTCTTAATATCCTGTATATCATCCGGATTTAAATCATCGAGACTATTGACTACTGATTCATTAGCAGAAGAGGCCGTAAATGAAAGAACACCAAGGTCATTATAATAATAATAGGTATATACTTTTTCGCCGTCTTCATTTAAACTCATTCCATAATAAACCTTCTTCCCCTTTTCATCATAAACTGCAATACTCATATCATCTGTAAGTGTAATATCCCGTGGATCTGTATATGGTATATCTTTCACATTTGACTCATTTTCTGATGTTGCCGTAAAGATGAGCACCTCACCATCATAATAATAATACGTAAAACTTTGCTTACCCTCATCATTTAATGTAATTACATGATCAACCTTATTCGTATCATCATATTTATAAATACTTATCGTCATACCTTCTTTTAAAGGTACAAGATTAGGATCTGTCTCAACAATATTACTTACATGATCCTGTATAGTTGATGTTGCGGTAAAATTAAGTGTATCTGAAATATCATCAATATAATAATAATAAGTGAATACCTCTTCACCCTCATCATTGAAAGATGTGGAATAATCAATGCGAGATTTTTCTTTGCCGTCAGCATTCGTATATTTTTCATAATTAAGGTAACTTATCTCGCCAGTTTCTGTATTTTCTTGTGTGACTTTACTAATGAGATTTGTTCGTTTACCTTCTGTATCAAGAAAATATTCATATGTAGATTTCATAACCTCGCCTTCATTATTGAGGCTATATGTGTGCAGCATCCGCACATCATGTTCCCCTTCTTCTTTACCATATACGGCTATATTCATATCTTCCCATAACATAATAGCTTTTATGTCCTGTATATCATCAGGATTTAGATCACCTAGATTATTAACCATAGACTCATTGGCAGAAGACGCGGTAAATGAAAGAACTCCAAGGTCAGTATAATAATAGTAGGTATAAACTTTTTCACCTTCCTCATTTAAACTCATACCATAATGAACTTTCTTTCCCTTTTCATCATAAACTGCAATGTTCATATCATCTGTGAGCGTAATATCCCGCGGATCCGTGTATGATATACCCTTTACATTTGCCTCATTTTCTGATGTTGCCGTGAAATGAAGGGTATCATCTTTATAATAATAATATGTATATACTTTTGTTCCCTCACTATTAAGGGTAATAACATAATCAACTTTATTTGTATCATCATATTTATAAATACTAATGGTCATTCCTTCTTTCAGCACGACATCATCTGGATTTGTTGCAGCAATAGAATCAACATCATTTTGGTTTGTCGAAGAGGCTACAAAATTCAAAGTATCAGATGTATCATTTATATAATAGTAATAAGTAAATACTTCTTCACCATCATCATTTAATGAGGTCGCATAATCAGTCCTTGTCTTTTCTTTACCAGATTCGTCAGTATATTTTTCATTATAGATAAAACTCTCATCACCCGTGGCTGTGTTTTCTTGAGTGATCTTATATACAAGGTCACTTCTCTTTCCTTCTGTATCAAGAAAATATTCATATGTTGCCTTCATTTTCTCACCGTCAGCATTAAGTGAATATGTATATAACATATACCTTTCTTCCTCACCCTCTTCCTCACCGTATACGGCAATACTCATATCTTCCCAGGTAAGTTCTATAGCATCAGGATCAGTGGTACCATCAAAACAATTCACATGTTCTTTCTGTGTTGAGGAAGCAGTAAACTTAAGAACATCCTTATCATTTGCATCCTTTGTGTAGTAATAAAACGTAAAAAGTTGCTCTTCCGTCTCATTAAGGGCAATGGTATAAACAACTTTCTTACCCTTTTCATCATATACTGCTATATTCATGCCCTTAAGGATGCTAATATTATCAGGATTGGTCTCTTGAATGTTGCTTACATGAGTTTTTGTTGTTGAGGTAGCGGTAAACTTAAGAATGCCTAAGTCATTATAATAATAGTATGTATATACTTTTTCATTATCATCATTTAGTGCTAGCACATATGAAACCTTCTTACCCTGTTCATCATACACTGCTATGCTCATATCAGCAGAAAGCACTACTGCTTCCGGGTCAGACGATTCAAGATTCTTCACTTCTTCTTCATTAATTGAGGTAGCAGTAAAGTGTAAAGTATCGTCAGACCGGTAATAGTAATAAGTAAAACTCTGTTTGCCTTTATCATTTAAACTAATAACATGATCAATCTTGTCCTCTTCATACTTGTAAATACTTATAGTCATACCCGCCTTAAGCGGCACATTATTGGGATTGGTTTCTATGATGTTACTTACGTCATTTTGTATCGTAGACGTAGCGGTAAAATTAAGTGTTTCACTAGTATTATCAATATAATAATAATAGGTAAATACCTCTTCACCTTCATCATTAAATGAGGTGGAATAGTCTATACGAGATTTTTCCTTACCATCAGAATTTATATATTTTTCATAATTAAGGTAACTTATTTCTCCCGTAACTGTGTTTTCTTGTCTGATTTGTTGGACTATATCAGTTTTATTTCCCTCGTTATCAATAAAATAAGTATACGTGGATTTTATTTTCTCTCCTTCATCGTTTAAACTATAAGTATAAATCATATAACGTTCTTCTTCACCATCCTGTTTGCCATATACCGCGATATTCATATCGTCCCATGTAAGTTCGATAGCATCAGGATCTGTGTCGCCATCAAAACCACTTACCTTTTCTTTATTTGTAGATAAGGCAGTAAACTTAAGTATGCTCTCACCATCAATATCTATTGTATAATAATAAAAAGTGTAGAGATTCTCGCCTGCATCTGTTCTACTTATGGTATATACGACCTTTTTCCCTTTTTCATCATATACAGCAATACTCATATTTTCTACAAGTGTAATTTCATCTGGGTTATTTTCCTCTATAGAACTAACTGCATCTTTATCTATGGAAGAAGCAGTAAACGAAAGTATTCCAAGGTCATTATAATAGTAGAAAGAATATATTTTCTCTGCATCATCATTAAGTGACATCGAATAAGAAACCTTTTTCCCGTTTTGATCATATACTGCAATGCTCATATCTACAGTGAGTGAAATTGCCTCAGGATCAGACGGATCAAGACCTTTAGCTTCTTCTTCATTAATTGAGGTAGCAGTAAAGAACAAAGTATCGTCGGCCTTGTAATAATAATAAGTAAAACTTTGCTCACCCTTATCATTCAAACTTATTACATGGTCAACCTTATTAGTATCATCATATTTATAAATACTAATAGTCATGCCTTCTTTTAAAGGTACAAGATTTGGATCTGTCTGAGTTATATTGCTTACATCAGCTTGCGTATTAGATGTAGCAGTAAAATTAAGAGTATCTGAGGTAGAATCAATATAATAATAGTAAGTAAATACTTCTTTTCCCTCATCATCGAATGACGTCGAATAATCAATGCGCGACTGTTCTTTGCCATCTGCATCAGTATACTTTTCATAGATAAGATAACTTACCTCACCGGTGTCCATATTTTCCTGGGTTATTCTTTGTATTAAATCTGTCCTCTTGCCTTCCGTATCAAGAAAATATGTATAAGTTGACTTCATTACTTCGCCTTCACTATTAATACTATATGTATAGAGCATACGAACCGCATGTTCGTTCTCTTCTTTACCATATACTGCTATGTTCATATCTTCCCATGTCAAGTTCAGTTTAATCTCGTCAATATTTTCTGGATTCAATAAACCAAGATTCATCACCTTTTCTTCATTAGAAGAGGAAGCAGTATAATGAAGAACACCAAGATCATTATAATAATAGTAGGTATAGACTATTTGTCCATCCTCGTTAAGGCTCATTCCATAAACAACCTTTTTCCCCTGCTCATCATATACAGCAATGTTCATACCTTCTACAAGGTTAACGGCACGCGGGTCAGTCTCGAGTATTCCTTTAACATCATCCTCATTTTCCGAAGTTGCCGTAAAAACGAGCTTGTCTTGATCATAATAATAATATGTAAAACTCTGTTCTCCTTTATCATTTAAAGTAATAACATGATCAATTTTGTTTTTATCATCATATTTATAAATACTAATAGTCATTCCTTCTTTTAAAGGAACTAAACTTGGGTTGGTCTCAGTTATGCCACTTACATCCGCCTGAGTAGTCGATGAGGCAGTAAAATTAAGGCTATCAGAAACATCATCTATATAATAATAGTAGGTAAAAACTTCCTCCCCTTCATCATTAAAAGAAGTCGTGTAATGAATGCGCGATTCTTCTTCCCCATCTAGATTAATATATTTTTCATAATAAATAAAAGTTTCCTCACCAGTCTCCATATTAATCTGAGTAATTGTCTTTATTATTTCTGTCTGGTCTCCTTCCAGATCAAGAAAATATTCATATATTGATTTAATTTTTTCACCGTCACTATTTAACGAATAAGCATATAACATCTTAATTTCCTGATCCTCGCCCTGTTTGCCATAAACAGCAATGTTCATATCTTCCCAGGTTAGCTCGATAGCATCCGGGTCCATACTGCCATCAAATATACTCACTTTATCCTTGTTTGTAGAAGAAGCGGTAAAATTTAAAATACTTTCATCATTTTCATCCTTTGTATAGTAATAAAAGGTAAATAAACGTTCTCCACTGTCATTAAGACTAATGGTATACTCAACTTTTTTACCCTTTTCATTATAGACGGCGATACTCATACCTTCTACAAGTGGAACTAGATCCGGGTTAGTCTCGGTAATATATGCCACTTTACTTCTATTCTCTCCAGTTGCTGATGCAGTAAAACTAAGAACGCCGAGATCATTGTAATAGTAATATGCATAAGTTTTCTTATTGTCATCGTTGACTGTTATTACATAGGAGACTCTCTTTCCCTCATCATCATATACAGCAATACTCATATCCTTGGATGGCATAATTGTTTCCGGATCACGTAAATAAAGTTCATCGACTTCATCTTGGTTTGTTGATGTCGCAGTAAAGTACAATATGTCATCACGATAATAATAATAAGTAAATGTACGTTCACCCTTATCATTAAGGGTAATTATGTGATCGATTCTATTCTTTTTATATTTATAAATAGTAATAGTCATACCTGGCTTTAACACTACAGCATTTGGATCAGTTTCAGTAATGTCACTAACATCTAAGCGATTATTTGAAGTTGCAGTAAAATTTAATGTATCAGAAATATTGTCTTTATAATAATAGTAGGTAAATACTTCTTTACCGTCATCATCAAATGCCGTTGTAAAATCAAT
Organism: uncultured bacterium; assembly: GCA_964558015.1. Lineage (GTDB taxonomy): Bacteria > Omnitrophota > Omnitrophia > JAHJGZ01 > JAHJGZ01 > CAZLCT01. Next base: position 10,559 of record CAZLCT010000007.1, read on the forward strand.
ACGTGACTTTTCTCGCCCAGATTCATTAGTATATTTTTCATAATTAAGATAACTGACCTCCTCTGTATCAATATTCTCCTGTGTAACGCGGCTCGTAAGATCTGTTCGTTTTCCTTCCGCATCAAGGAAATACTCATAGGTCGATTTCATAATTTCGCCTTCATCATTAAGACTATATGTATAAAGCATCTTTACTTCATGTTCACCTTCTTCTTTTCCGTATACCGCAATGTTCATGTCTGACCATGTTAAATAATCTCTAATATCTTGCAAGTCATGAGGATTTAGGTCATCAAGGCTTTTCACTTTATCTTCATTTGTAGATGATGCCGTAAAATTCATAACACCTAAGTCGGTATAATAATAATAAGTATAAACTGTTTCATTTCTATCGCTCAGACTCATTACATAATCTATTTTCTTTCCATTCTCATCATAAACAGATATACTCATATTTTCCTTAAGCTCAACCAAACGAGGATCTTCCTGTGTTATTCCACTCACGTCTTCTTTATTAACCGACGTTGCAGTAAAAGACACTATATCTTCATTATAGTAATAATATGTATATGTTTTCTCCCCGTCACTATTAAGATTAATAACAAGCTCAACTTTATTATCTTCATCTTCTGAATATATGCTTATACTCATCTCTTCTTTTAATTCAATCGAATATGGATCCAGTGCTTCACCTGCTGCCAGTCCCGCATCAAGGCCCTCAACATCGGCACGATTTATTGACGATGCAGTACATAATAATTTATCTGAATTGTCATCAGCATAATAATAAAATGTAAATACTTCTTCGTCCTCAGCATTAAATGAGGTCATGTAATCAATACGTGAGGTTTCTTTGCCTATTTCATTTATATATTTTTCATAATTAGAATAACTTATAGTTCCGCTCACCATATTCTCTTGCGTAATCTTCTTTACTATATCCCCTGGATCACCTTGTTCATCAAGGAAATACTCGTAACTTGATTTTACTTTCTCTCCATCATCGTTTAAGCTATATGTATATAACATCTGCTGCACTAGGGAATCATCCCCTGCATCATAAACTGCTATAGTCATATCTTCCCAATCCAACTCGATTGTATCAGGATTAAGTCCCGCAAGATTACTTACCTTTTCTTTATTCGTTGCTGAGGCAGTATAGAATAGCTTTCCGTTTTCTGCATAATAATGATATGTAAAATTCTTTTCTCCGAAATTATTCAAACTGATTGAATAATGTATTTTCTCCCCCTTCTCATCATATACAGAGATATTCATTTCTTTAGTAAGTTCAATCATATCTGGGTCATCTTCCGATGAAATATTTGCGACATCGGTTTTATGAGTTGATGTAGCGGTAAATTTTATATCTTCGTCATCGTAAAAATAATATGTGAACTGTTTTTCAAGGTCACCCGATAAAAAAATCGTGTATTGAACGCGATCGCCTTCTGTATCATAGACCGCTATACTCATATCTTCCGAAGTAATTTCTATGGTTTCTGGATCTACATTAGGCAGGCTCATAACTTCATCTTGCAAAATAGATGTAGCTGTAAACTTAATGTCAGGGGTAATATCTGAATGGTAATAATAATAGGTGTACGTCCATTCGTCCGTTTCCTTATTAAATGTTTTAGAATAATGGATTCGTTCTTTACGAATATTTAATTTCGTATAATAAGTCTCATAATAAATTTGGCTTATGAGTATATCTGTTTTCGTTTCATTTTCTTTATCATATTCGTATTGATCTACACGCCGTAAAGTATCATTGTTTAAATCTTCGTAAAAGTATTCTGAATAACTCCACGTACCGTCGTCTTTATTAAAAACAATAGCAGAACTAACACGGCGTTGATCTTTATTCTTTATCATATCAAAATAAACTTCATAATAAGTCTGAGATAACAAATCCCCCCTAACAGCGTGTTCATAATCGTAATCATATAAATCAATACGATCAGGCTGATCCGAGGCATTACCACTTTCATAGATATATTCAGAATATGAATATTCTCCGTCATCGTAATTAATTACATGATGAATTCGTTGTTTAGTTATACCTTTATCATTGGTGTAAGAGGTATAATATGTTTCATTGACAAGATCACCTTGCACACTTGTTTGATAATCATATTTATAACTCATTGTTTTGAGTAGATCAGTCGTCCCATCGATATACGAATAAAATGTCTTTGACCAAAATTCGTTCACAGGGTCATACGTTAGTGAAAATGCGATTCTTGAACGTTGAGTTTCATAAACCGTAAAACCCCAATCATTCTTTACTGTGAAGTTATATTCCTCATAATGACTCTCATTATTTAAATCCCCTTCAATCCTCGTATCAGGATCATATGCATATTGGTTTGTAATATCCACAATGTTAGAATCAGCAGATTTATAAATATATTCCGTAACATTCCATGAGTCATCATCTTGATTATATGCAAGAGTAAGATTAACACGTGTCAACTCTTTACCGTCTTCATTTGTGTATTTTTCATAATAGGTTCTTGCAATCAACTGACCAATTTCATCAATGCTTGTATCATATATATACTGTTGGGTCATCTCTAGGATATCTGAACTGTCAGCATAATAATATTTTGTATATGTCCACTGACCTTCTTCTTCATCAAAAGAAAATGAGTAAGAAATACGCTGTGAATCCTCACCATTTTCATTTTTAAAAGTTTCATAATATAAAAGTGTGTTATCACCTTGTTTCACATATGCAATTTCATTAGGTTTATCATCTTTATAAAAATAAATACTTACCTCTCCTTCAACATCAACAACTTTACTGACGCGGTATTTCGTATTACCTTCATTGTCTGTATACTGTTCATAGTACATCTTACTTAATTCTTTTGTCTCAGAATAATAATAGGACGCTTCAAAAGTGACAATTTGGTTTTCAATCACCTTAACGAGGCGGCCGTTGCCATCAAAAAACCTTGCATTAATTATCTCTTTATTGTGTCGAGTAAAGTCAATAGCGCTTGAATCATTTAACCCCGTTACTACACTAGTTACCGTACCGTCACCATCACGATAAATAATTTGTTTGATTCGAGTTGATCGGGAAGTCATATAAACATACTCTTTAATTTCAGTAATCTCTCCCGCATCATTCCTTGTAAACTGAACAATAACACGACGGCCGCTATAAATTTTGCCCGTATCACCATGCCAAATAATCCTACCTTGGGGAATCATATCATCCGGCTTGACAAATGATGCATACTGTTTCTCGGTACCGGTGAGAACGTCAAAAATAATACTTTCCCCGTTTTTATCAGTAATGCTCAATGTAGAATCAGTACCTATGCTGAAGGATTCAATTTCATCGCGAACCAATTCCTTTGTATGAAGTTCTCCTCCTTCTTCATCAAGGGCAGTAATTGTCTTGCGTCCTAAATCAGTCTCATCCTCATTAACCTGTTCATCACGCACAATAACAGTATAGGTTTTTCCATCTTCTTCGATATAGAAGTACTCATTAGTTGATGAGGTTTTATTTTCATCATCGTCTTCTTCAGTTACTGATGAAATACGTCCCTCATCGTCATACTCGTAAGTATATGAATACCCCTCTTTCTCTTCCTGTTTGCCATAGGTTTTAGAACTTGATTCTCCGCTGCGATAATCAGTAGTTGTTATTGTGTACGATCTATTGCCGTAGTTGTACTCACGGCTTATAATAAGGGTGTCACCATCATATAATTCTTCACGCTCAAGACGGCCATCTTCGTCTTTTATGCGTTTATGTGTTATGCCATCATCATCCGTAAAAGTCTCTTCCTTCTCATCATCTTCCTCAGAAACTGTTAGCAACGTTGTCTCACCAAATAGTTCCTCTAACTCACTACTCGGCAAATGTTGGGTTGTTTGCACTTCTTCTTCCTCTAATGCGGCTTTTTCTGCTTTTTGTGTGGTCTGTTGTGTGGTTGGTTGGGCCTGCTGAGCATCCTGTGCCATAGCATCTTTATTCCATCTAGCCCATCTGAAGTTAATTTGTGTGGAGAGAAAGAAGAAAATAGTGAAAAGAGAAATTGTTTTAAATATTTTCCTTCTCATTCCGTTGCCCCGCCAGGTGATCGTGTCGACCTCCTGATACGCAGGCACGTCATTTACATATTTGTTTTCCATGATGGCCACCCCTTTTTATTTTTTTATTTTACCGATTTACGGTTAAAATGAATTTATATGAATTTTTTATTTTCTTTTTTAAATAGCCGCATATAAAAAAAAATCCGGGTTATCGAAAATCGATTAATATTTCAATCAATCTTCGGCAACCCGGCTATCTCTTTACTTTTTAAGCCTATACCATGCAGTTTCGTTTACGGTACGCTCGGCTATCTCCTTGTAAGAGATCCGAAGCTTTGCCATCTCGCGACCCAACTTCACGAGAGTCTTGTGAACATTTTGTTATTCCTTAACTTCTGATTCACAAGCGTCCCAGTCTCACGACTGGTTTGCCTTTATCGGATATTTCAAAATTAAAGCTTTTTAAAAACTTAATATAGCTCTTATAAATATATATAATAAGAATAACCTACAACAATAATAATGTCAAGTCCATGCAAAAAAATTTAATGTAACCATTAATTCGTTTATCTACTTTTTATATTGTTTATATTATTTTTGCATATTTATCATATTTAAAATGGCATTATCACCCCATTTTGAATGATAAATCTATATATCTCAAGTCCACAAGAAACACAAAAGCATAAGATTTACATTCAAATTCTTCTTATTTTTATACTTTTTGCATAAAAATACCTGCATGAAATAAAACAGCTAAGAATTCTTTATCTACCCTAAATTTAGATCATAAAAAATTATGATTAATTTTTAAGACAAAAGTGGGTCAGAAATATTTGCTTCTCTAAAGCCTTTCTTTCTGATAAGGCAGGAATCGCATGAACAACATGGCACGTTCCCTCCATTATAACACGACCATGTATTTTCGAATGGAACATTTAATTTGCTTCCCAATAAAATAATATCCTTTTTATCCAATTCGAGAAGCGGGGTATTAATTTGGACAGGTTTTCCTTCAACTCCTTTCTTAGTTCCTAAAACAAATGCATCTTGCAGGCATTGAAAATACTCTTTCCTACAGTCTGGATAACCACTATAATCAACCTGATTAGCACCGATAAAAATAGCATCTGCTTCTACTACCTCAGCCCACGAAAGAGCTATACTGAGAAAAATTGTATTTCGTGCAGGAACATATGTTGAAGGAATTTTATTTTCACTTTTAATATTTCTATTCTTAGGGAGAGGTATACTTTTATCTAAAAGTGCACTACCTTTCCACGGGAGAGAAACTGGAAGGATTATATGTTCAATATTTAAAATATCTGCGGTTGCTGTGGCTTTACTGATTTCAACATCATGTAACTGCCCGTAATTAATTGTCAATGCCTTTATTATAAATCCTTTATTTATAGCATAATATGCGGTTACGGTTGAATCAAGACCTCCGGACAATAAAACAATCGCTTTTTTCATTTTTTTACATTTGTTTCTACATATTTTTGATGATATTCTCTTTTATGTGTGTCGTCCCTTTTTAACCCTCTTCTATTCGTAATAACTAGCACATGACTTATCATTTTCCCAAACATTAACCCGTCTTAGTCGGGCTTTATCCATAAGTTCGGGATCCTTACTAAGATTCATATAAATATAATAGGCAATATTTTCTGAAGATGGATTAAACTTTTTAAAATAATCAAGGCTATTCAAATCGATATGATCAAGCTGATCCAAAACTCGATTTAATTTCTCTTTTAAAACCTTAAAATCAATGACAAGCCCGGTGTTATCCAATTTATTACCGTCATAAATAACTTCAACTTTCCAATTATGGCCATGTATCCTTTCACACTTTCCGCCATAATTTCTTAAACTATGTGATGCCGAAAATTCATCGATTACTTTAACCTCATACATAAAGCACCTTCCTTTTCATGTCTTTATTACACGCACAAACCGTAATGGCTGTTTCAGGAAACGCTCGCCTACTTTAATAAAGTGAGGAGATAAATCTGTAACAAATATTTTCAAAAAACCTTTCTTTTTCTTGGGATTTATTAATTTTCTTTTTAATAACTCTTTCTTAAGAAAATGTGCAGCAGAGGGCCCCGAATCAATAACGCTAATAGACCTGCCGACCTCATATGATATTATCTTTTTTAAAAGAGGATAATGAGTACATCCTAATATCAAAGTGTCTATTTTTTTTCTCTTAAGTGGCTCTAGATAACGTCTTACAACAGAACGCACAATATCATTATCCAGCCATCCTTCTTCTACAAGTGAAACAAATAATGGACACTGCTGAGAAAATACTTTTATTTCCTTGTTTGCTTTTTTTATTTCCTTTTCATACGCACCACTGCCTATAGTGGCACGTGTACCAATAATACCAACTCTTTTATTAATGCTTCGTTTGCCTGCCTCACCGGAGACAGGAGAAATAACGTCAATAATGGGAATATCCAGACGCTTTTTTAGTGCATGGTAAGCATTTGCAGATGAAGAATTACAAGCAATAACAAGTGCTTTGATTTTTTTCTTTATAAGAAATCGAGCGTTTAAAAGCGAAAATTTTACTATTTGTCTCCTTGATTTAATCCCGTAAGGCAGACGTGCACTGTCACCGAGATAAATAATATCTTCATTTGGTAACAATCGTTTAATTTCACGAACAACGGTGAGTCCACCAAGCCCGGAATCAAAAACACCTATCGGATTATTTGCTTTCTTTGTTCCCATGAATTATAAGGCTGTGAGTGATTTGGTCAGTAGGTTATATTAAACGGGATTTGATTATTAAATAGTAAAACCCCTCGTTTTCTCATACTCTCTTTTATAGTTGAGAATACCCTGAACAATCGCATCCACTAATTGGGCTTTATATGAAGAATTCTTCAATTTTCTCTGTTCTTTAGAATTTGTAATAAAGCCAAGTTCGACCAAAATTGACGGTTTGTTAACCCATTTAAGCACATAAAAACGAGCAGACTTAACACCTCTATTGGCTAAGAGTCTTTTACATTTAACTGCACTATTAACATTTTGTGCTAACTCACAAGATTCACGTCTATTTTCAGTAAGAACAATATCCCAAAGAGTTGGATCGCCGTTCATCTTATGGGGGAAATTATCACAATCTTCAAATTTTATAACCGAATTTTCCATAATTTCAACCGCACGGGTATTATCATCGACAGCATTAGATAAATAAAATACTTCAAAACCATTCGCCCGTACATCACGGTGAGCATTAGCGTGGACACTTATAAAGATATCAGCATCTGAGGAATTAACCATTTTAGCACGATCTGCTAACGAAACAAAATAATCACGATCCCGTGTTAACAAAACAGTTATTCCTCTTTGTTCTAGTTTTCTTTTAATTTGGCGAGATACATCTAAAACTAAATGCTTTTCCATAAAACCGCTTCGACTAATAGCTCCGCAATCTTTTCCGCCATGACCGGGGTCGATTATTATTTTATCAATTATAAATGTACTTCTCCCCTCTGCCGGCATTAGAGCCTGGGGTTTTACTTTTTCCTGCCACCACGGAAGCTGCAGTATACTCGTAGGTACCATGACCGTACCGTTATGCATGAGAGGTGAAGCTTGAAGTTTTGTAATTGAACCATTTACATCAACCATGCTTTCATTCAACATAAGGGTAAATAAGCTTCCCTCCTTATATAATTTAATCTTATTTGTTAAAGCATCCCATGTATAAGAAATATCAAATGCTTCACAAACAAAAAGTAATGGTACGAATTCATGTTCGCTGACAACAATAGAATAGCTTTCAATAGTACTTTCTGTTCCACAAATAAGAAAAGCGTAAACAGAGGTTGCATACCAAAGCAGTATGACAATAATAAATATACACTTCTTTAAATAACCTCTCAAATGTAAAAGGGTAAATCCTACTGGCAACATACTTGTTTTTTCCCTAAGTTAATAAAATATTGGGCTTAAGTCGACACTCTCTTACGCAGAGGTAGTATTATCTCAAATATTATAAAAAAATCAATAATTACTCTCTATGAGAAGACTATTCGACCGATACATAATATCGGCATTTTTACTGAATTTCTTAAAAGGCAAGATATTAGGTATAATTTAGCTATATTTTAATCAATGTAGGCAATGATTACCCCAATTCAGGAAAGAGTTTGCAAATATTGTAGAAATAAACGGACACCAAAACCCGTAGCCCCCTTTATTCTGTAAGATTTACCATCTTCCTCAAATGCTGTTGAAGCAATATCGATATGAGCCCAAGACGTTTTTGGTATAAAATTAGATAAAAATTTGGCAGCAGTAATGGTTCCGGCCCCTTTCAGGCTTATATTTTTCATGTCGGCAACTTCACTTTTTAAATAATCTTGATATTCGTCCCATAACGGTAGGGGCCAAAGCCTTTCACCAACCTCATCTCCTGCCTTTTGCAACATAGACATAGTTGTATTATCATTTCCCAAAATTGCAGCTGCCTCCTCACCTAAACAAACCTTAACTGATCCTGTTAAAGTTGCAATAACTACTAAGATATCAGGTTTATATCTCCCGGAATAATGAAGAGCATCAGACAGAATCATACGACCTTCTGCATCAGTGTTAGCAACTTCTATTGTCATACCTGATGAGGTAGTTATTATATCACCAGGACGATATGATTTACTCCCGATCAAATTTTCCGTTAATGGTGTAATTGAAATAATTTCATGTGGAATTTTTAATTTAGCTGCGGCTAAAACTGTTTGTGCACACACAGCAGCTCCAGCCATATCATATTTCATACCAACCATACTCGAAGAAGGCTTTAGGGAAAGCCCTCCGCTATCGTAACAAATACCTTTACCAACTAAACATACGCGCTTTTTTTTCTTACCATGACCTTTATACTTAAGAATTAAAAAAACAGGTTCATTATTACTTCCTCGAGAAACAGCTAAAATTCCCCCCATTTTTTCTTTCTTTAAATGTTTAATCCCTAAAATCTTATAATCAACATTAAGACTCTTTGCCTCGTTAACTAGCTTAAGAGCAATACTTTTTGGTATTGCTTCATTTGACGGTTCATTAACAAAGTCACGAACACGATTTGTAGCATGCGCTATAATCCCCGCTTTTTTGATTAAAGGCTGAGTCTTTTTAATAAATTGAGAATTACATAATAAAACTACTTCTTTAGTTATTCTCTTATTTTTAGTATCTTTTGTTTTATATTTATTAAATTTATATAATGAAATAAAAGCTGTCTCTGCAATAGTATAAACTGCATCAGCGTAATTAATTTTTTTAGTAATGCTTTCATTTATATAAAAAGATACTGACGGAACGCGTAAATCAGAAACAAATTTAAAGGTCTCACCCACTACTTGACGAAAAAGCATTAAAGTATAATCCCCTCTATTTCCCAAACCGACAAATATTACTTTAGAAGCTAAAGAGAAATCATCAACATAGATTATCCTTTTCTCCCCTTTCTCTCCTTTGAATCCGATTAGACCTGATAATACAGTTTTTGATGCCTTTAGTTCTTTAGGTAATGATTTTTGTAACGCTTTTTCTTTCCAGACAAAAATTACTATTGTATCGTTCTTACTCTTTGGAAATAATTTTGCTTTAATAGAAATCATTCTCTCTCCTATTCTTTAATATACTTTCTTTTCATCAAAAAGTGAAATATTACGTAACTTTTCAATAATGGCAGGTAACTTTTCAATAATAAAATTAATATCATTATCAGTATTAAAGCGGCTTAAACTAAAGCGTATTGAGCCATGTGCAGCAGTATAAGGAACTCCCATAGCACGCATAACATGAGACGGCTCAAGAGAACCCGAAGTGCAGGCAGAACCGCTCGAAGCACAAATACCATATTTATCCAACATAAGAAGAATTGCTTCTCCTTCAATATATTCAAAACTTATATTACTGGTATTTGGCAATCTCTCATTTCTATCACCATTGATAAATGTATGAGCAACACTAGAAAGTATTGCATCCTCTAACTTATCGCGCATAATTCTTACACGCGTATTTTCATCATCTATGTACTGAGCCGCTATTTCGCATGCCTTACCCAATCCAATGATAGAAGCAACATTCTCAGTCCCTCCACGCCTGCCATGTTCTTGATGCCCTCCAATCATAAAAGCATGAAATGGGGTTCCTTTGCGCACATACAATGCACCAACTCCTTTAGGTGCATGTAATTTATGCCCTGATAGGGAAAGCATATCAACAGTGCTTTTATTCATATTAAGTGGAATTTTACCAACGGCTTGTACTGCATCAGTGTGAAATAAAGCCCCTTTCTCCTTAACAATAGACCCTATTTCCTCAATGGGAAAAATAACACCCGTTTCATTATTAGCGTACATAATAGAAACAATAGCTGTTTCATCATCTATAGATTCCTTTAATTCATCAAGATTCAATCTTCCCTTACGATTAACCGATATACGGGTTATCCGATATCCCTTTTCCTCATAATAATCAAATACATTTTTTACTGCCGGGTGTTCAACCTGGCTCGTAATAATATGACGTTTATCAGGGAATGCAGCTAACGCAGAATAAATAGCGGCATTATCACTCTCGGTACCACAACTGGTAAAAATAATCTCACTTGAATCAGAAACACCAAGTAATGCTGCAACACGCCCTCTTGCAGTATTAATATGAGAAGTAATATTACCTCCAAAGGTATGCATACTTGAAGGATTGCCATAGCCATCCTTCAAGAAAGGGAGCATCTGTTCTAAAACAATGGGATCTATTTGAGTCGTTGCATTATTGTCAACATAAATAACACTCATTAACTTTTCTCCTGAATTACTTCTAATGTATCAATGACACTATCTCGTAATGTTTTCTCAATGTAGCCTTTTAGTGTCATTCCTGCCGACCTGCAAGATGAACATGCCCCTTTGAGCCTGATATAAACTTTATCTCCATCAACATCAACTAATTCAAGATCGCCATCAGCATGCCGTAAGGCAGGTTTTATTGCATGATCTATAGTCTCTTGTATTAATTGTATTTTTCTAATATTTGTTAACTTCTTTTTTCCCTGACGTATTTCTTCCTGTTCCTGGTCTTTTTCACTTTTAATTTTATGTACATCACGAATTATTTTTTCTATTTCATCATGACAACTGCCGCATGCCCCTCCTGCCTTACAATAATTTGTTACCTCATCCACGGTTTTAAGATTATTTTCCATAACGACCCGTTTAATTTTAGAATCAGTAACACCAAAACATTTGCAAACAATATTACCCTGTTTATCTTCTTCGGTTTCGTCAGTTTTAATCCCTCTATAACTATTAATAGCCTTCTCAAGAGCTTCCTGCCCCATTACAGAACAATGCATCTTTTCCTCAGGAAGACCTCCTAAATATTCTGCAATATCATTATTTGATATTTTCAGAGCCTCATCAAGAGTTAACCCTTTAATTAACTCTGTTAAGGCAGATGAAGATGCTATTGCACTTGCACAACCAAACGTCTTAAATTTTGCATCAACTATTCTTTTATTATCATCAATCTTTAATGATAATCGTAATGCGTCTCCGCAACGTATATTACCTATTTCTCCTACGGCATCTGGATTGACAATTTCCCCTACATTACGAGGATTTAAAAAGTGATCTTTAACCTTCTCCGTATAATCCCACATATAATATACCTCTAGCTTTAAAACACGACTAATTTTGTCAGCTTTTGCTGATATGCTATCTTACACATATTTAAAAATTTGTCAAGTTAATCATTCCATAGTATTTTAATACCCAAAATACCGCATAAAATTTAACTATTAAAAATATTAGAAGTATTTAAGAAGAAATGGATTGAGTACGTCTAAATATAAGGCGCATAATTAATCCTATTATTATAATAAAAACCCAGCCAAGGATACCTGTATATATATTCTTGTCACCATAAATAAGAACAGGCATATCATGATTAATATGGAGGAAAAAACCGTCAGCCTTGAGAAAAAATACACAACCGGCATGAATGCCAATTGCATGATATAAGGAATTTGTACGCCAGTATGTATAATTTAAAACAAGCCCAAACAATAAAAGGCCTATAAATCCCGGAAGGATTGTTATAGGGCTTAAAAATGGCTGTAAACACGCACCAATAACACGAAAACTATCTATTACAGTAGGATTATCTTTTAAAACAACAATATCACCTGGTTTTAAAAAGTGTACAATTGAATAAAAAGCATTGGTAATAATAAAAGCAGAAGCTAGTGAAATTGATTTTGCCTTATTAAAAATCATACCGCGAAAAAAGAACTCTTCAATAAAAGCAATTATAAAAGCAGCAAAGATATACTCGATAAGCTGCAGGATAAAGGTGTCTTTTATATTAAGCTTAAAAATACGGGCACCTAAGAACATTTCAATTCCCATAAGGACAGCAAGAACACAAAGAACAACAACAAAACCCTGGATAATACTTCTGAGGGAATTTTTTTTATCCCATTTTAACCCATAGGAGCTAAAAAGAGCACCAATGGAACTCCTATCCATCTTCTGGAAATAAAATATCATCGAAATTAAAACACCTACCATAATGCAACGGGAAAGAATCCGATGAAACTTAAAATCAGTATGCTGATAAATTATAGGTGCAAGAAAAGAACTTATAATAATAATTAAGACGAAAACGCTAATTAAAGCTAAGGGTTTTTTCATATTTATCATTCTTTAAATTACGGTTCCTGACGGCACTACCGCATTTTTTTCAATTATAACAATACCGTTCTTAATACAATAAAAATCACTCTCTTTATTTTTAATTCCCTTTTTATTTATTATCTTAACATTGTCACCTAAAGAAACATTCTTATCTAGAATCGCATTTTTTATAAGACAATTTTTACCAATACTTAACCTACAATCATCCGGCAACAGTTTCCCCCTAGCCTCTTCTTCGGTCTCATAGTAATCAGAGCCCATGAGAATTGAATCATGTATTTTAGTTTCCTCTCGTATGACACTTCGAAGACCGATTACAGAGCGGCTTACTAGGCTGCCTTCAATAATAGTACCTTCTGAAATAAGTGAATTATTTATCTGAGCATCAATAAGTTTTGCAGGAGACAGATAACGGGCATGCGTAAAATAAGGCCACGTTTTATCATATAAATTAAGAGGCGGAAGAGGATCCGTAAGACGGATATTAGCATCATAAAAAGATTGTATTGTTCCAATATCACTCCAGTAGCCGTCAAAAATATATGCATAAGTTTTATATTTGCCAAATGCATTGGGAATGATTCCCTTACCAAAATCAGTACTCGTATCCTCATTAAGTAACTTTTTTAGAGTCGACGTATTAAAGCAATAAATACCCATTGAACCAAGATAAGTCTTCTTATTATCTTTGATAAAAGGGATACTTTTAACCTCCTCTTCAGAAGACGGCTTTTCAACAAAACAGTTAATGCGGTTTTTTGCATCAGTACCCATAATCCCTAAGCCTGCAATCTCACTAGGTTCAACAGGACAACAGGAAACAGTTATCTCACCTTCATGCTGCATATGATACTCTAAGAGATTGTTTAAATTCATCTTGTATAATTGATCACCGGAAAGGACTATTATATATTCTGTATGAGGATCATTAAAATGACGCATACAACGTCTTACTGCATCGGCGGTTCCCTGAAACCAGTCCGTATTATCCATAGTTTGCTCTGCAGCCATAATTTCAACAAAACCACGTGAAAAACCGTCAAGTTTATAGGCACGGCTGATATGTTTATTCAAAGATTCTGAATTAAATTGAGTTAAAATATATATTTGACGGAACTCCGAATTAAGACAATTACTAATAGGAATATCAATTAAACGAAATTTACCGGCAATGGGAACAGCAGGTTTTGACCGGTATTTTGTCAATGGATAAAGGCGTGAACCTTGTCCTCCCCCTAAAACAACACATAATACATTCCTCATTATCTTTTAGCCTTTGTGAACTGTTTTTAATATAAGCTTTTCTTTGTTATCAAACAAAACACCTTCACGTTTAAGAAGTTTTCTTTTAAGCTCTGTCCCTTCTTGAAATCCGCCAATAGATCCATCAGAACAAATAATCCTATGACATGGAAAAATAATTGGAAAAGGATTTTTTGCTAACACATTGCCAACAGCACGGGCTCCGGATGAGGTAGCTGCTTTATGAGCCAATTCTGAATAAGTAAGAACCTTTCCGTGTGGTATTTTGCAAAGAATATCTAAAATTCGTTTTTCAAAAATAGTGAAATTATTAACGTCAAAATATTTTCGGGGTAAATAGGCTGTTTCTCCGTCACAGAGCTTTTTAAGGCAATAAATTTCATTAAATATTTTTTTTGAAGCTGCCCTTTTCGCAGAAGGGAAAATATTTTTTATCCTTTTTGCTTGTGAAGACCGCTGTGCCGGTAAAAATATCCTCTTAAATTTAGGATGATTTTTTTTATGAATATACCATACAATGCCTATGTTACCAATAGAAGTAGTAATGACATCATAAAAGAGGTCATTATTCAGCTGGGATTTCTTTTTTTGTTTCCTCGCCATACTTCATCGCAGCAAGCTGCTTATAAAAATTATACCTGGCAGATACATCCTTCTGTGCCTGTTCCATTAAAAACTTAGCACGTTCAGGATTCTCTTTCTGCAAGACTTTATACCGGTTTTCATTATATGCATATTCAGACAACGAAATCTTAGGTTCTTTACAATCAAGCTGCAGTGGATTTTTTCCTTCAAGGGTACGTTGCGGATTATATCTAAAAATCAACCAGTGGCCGCTATCAACTGCATTCTTCTGTTCAAGGAGACCGCATCTCATATTGATACCATGAGCAATACAATGCGTATATGCAATTACAATAGACGGCCCGTCATATGCTTCAGCTTCAGCCATAGCTTTTATTACCTGATTTGGATCGCCGCCAATCGATACTTTTGCAACATATACATATCCATAACTCATTGCCATTAAAGCAAGGTCTTTCTTGCCAACAGGTTTACCACTAGCTGCAAATTTAGCAACAGCCCCCATTGGTGTAGATTTAGAAGATTGGCCTCCTGTATTAGAATAGACTTCGGTATCCAGAACTAATAAATTTACATTCTTACCCGAAGCTAAAACATGATCTAATCCACCATATCCGATATCATATGCCCATCCATCCCCTCCGACACCCCACACCGATTTCTTGACCAAATAATCAGAGACACTTAAGAACTCTTTACATTCAGCACAACCACATGAGGATAATTTTTCTTTAAGTTCGGCAACACGTTTCCTCTGCATCTCAATTTCGTCATAAGAGGACTGAGATGCATTTCGAATCTCATCAGCAAGTCCTGATATATCGACACCACACTTAGAGTTTGATTTAACACGATCAAGTAATTCCAAAGAATATTCGTTAAATTTATCAACTGTAAGACGCATTCCAAACGCGATTTCAGCACAATCTTCGAATAATGAATTATTCCAGGCAGGCCCCTTTCCGTCAGCACGTTTGGCGTACGGAGTAGTTGGCAAATTTCCGCCATAAATTGAGGAACAACCAGTTGCATTTGCAATAAGCAACCTATCCCCGAAAAGCTGCGTTAGCAATTTAACATATGCTGTTTCACCACAGCCGGCGCATGCACCGGAATATTCAAAAAGCGGTCGAATAAACTGACTTCCTTTCATAGAATTTCTCACAAAAAGGGAATGGGACGTCTCGGGAAGTCCTAAGAAAAATTCATAATTTTTAACCTCTTGTTCTCTTAGGGGTGCCTGGGGAACCATTTTAATTGCTTCTTTTGCTTTCATAGGACAATTTTCAACACAGGTAGCACAGCCTGTACAATCTTCAGGAGCAACTTGAAGAGTATATTTCATTCCCTCAGCGCCTTTCATTCCTTTAGGCTCGGTATATTTAAATCCCTGTGGAACATCCTTAAGACATGAGGCATCATAGACCTTCGGTCTAATGGCAGCATGCGGACATACAAGAGAACATTTTCCACATTGGATACAAGTATCGGGATTCCATACTGGAATATTGACAGCGATATTTCGCTTTTCATATTGAGTTGTACCGGTAGGCCACGTCCCGTCAGAAGGCATTTGAGAAACTTTAATTTTGTCACCTTCCGCTTTAAGCATAAGTGAAGTAACCTGTTTTACAAAAGCAGGTGCATTTTCTGAAACATTTACAATCTCACTCACTTCATTTGTTATCTCTGAAGGGACTTTAACTTCTTGAATACTCTCAAGGGCTTTATCTACAGCCTCAACGTTCATGGCCACAATTTTATCCCCTTTGGAGCCGTATGTCTTTTTAATTGCCTTTTTAATAGCATTAATAGCTATACTTTCATCTATAACTTGTGAAATCTTGAAAAAGGCTGTCTGCATAATAACATTAATACGCGGTCCTAATCCTATTTTTTCTGCAATTGCTATAGCATCTATAACATAGAATTTAAGTCTTTTGTCGATTATATACTTTTGCACACGCCCCGGTAGTGAAGACCAGATGTTATCCTTATCATAAGCAGATGTTAGAAGAAAAGTACCGCCTTCTTTCACATTCTTCAGGAAGTCATACTTTTCTAAAAATGAATAATTATGACAAGCCAGGAAGTCAGCGTTATTTATTAAATATGGGCTTTGTATAATGTTTTTTCCAAAGCGAAGATGCGAAACTGTTATGGCACCTGCTTTCTTTGAATCATATACAAAATAGCCTTGAGCATAATTATCCGTTTCTTCAGCAATTATCTTAATAGAATTTTTATTTGCTCCAACAGTACCGTCCGAACCAAGCCCATAAAACATAGCTTTGTAACAGGATTCATCTTCCGAACTAAATGAAGCGTCATATGTAAGGCTAGTGCCTGTAACGTCATCATTTATACCGATTGTAAAATGATTTTTAGCCTCTTTTTGTGAAAGGTTATCAAACACCGCTTTTACCATAGCTGGAGTAAACTCAGAAGAACCAAGTCCATAACGCCCACCAACTACTATAGGATACTCTTTTAATTTAGTCAGTCCAAGATGCATTGCTTCACCTATAGCAGTCCTTACATCTTCGTAAAGTGGTTCACCTAAGGAACCAGGTTCTTTTGTCCTATCAAGAACAGCAATAGCTTTAACTGTTGGTGGGAGGACATTCATTAAACCAGAAACATCAAAGGGACGAAAAAGACGTACCTTAATTAATCCAACCTTCTCTCCTCTTTTTGTTAAATAATTAACTGTTTCATGAACAGTTTCTCCGCCAGAGCCCATTATAATTATAATCCGCTCGGCATCAGGTGAACCTGCATAATCAAATAATTTATATTGACGACCGACAACCTTAGCAAATTTATCCATCACTTTTTGAACAATATCAGGGGTAGCATTATAAAAGGCATTAACACTTTCCCTCCCCTGGAAAAATACATCAGGATTTTGAGATGTGCCGCGGAGTTCAGGACGGTCAGGAGAAAGGCCGCGAGTACGATGAGCTCTTACCAGTTCATCATCAATCATTGCACGCATATCTTCACGGGTCAGTTCCTCTATTTTCTGAATTTCATGTGATATACGAAAACCCTCAAAAAAATGAAGAAATGGTACACGAGAGCCCAAAGAAGCAGCCTGTGCAATCAAAGCAAAATCCATTGCCTCCTGTACACTTGATGAAGCCAACATGCCCCATCCTGTAGCCCGCGCTGCCATAACATCCGAATGGTCTCCGAAAATAGACAATGCCTGACACGCAATAGAACGAGCTGCAATATGAAATACCGTGGGGCTTAATTCACCAGCAATTTTATACATATTTGGAATCATTAAAAGCAATCCCTGCGAAGCAGTAAATGTGGTTGTCAAAGCACCAGTTGTCAAAGCACCATGCACGGCGCCAGAAGCCCCGCCTTCAGACTGTAACTCAACAACTACTGGGACTGTGCCCCATATATTTGTTTCACCCCTGGCAGACTTAGCATCTGCAATCTCTCCCATAGGAGATGAAGGAGTAATTGGATAAATCGCAATTATTTCATTAATCGCATGGGCCACATGCGCAACAGCACTATTACCATCATAAGGAACCATCTTACGTGTCATTCTAACCTCCTGTTATATATTTTAAACATTTGTCTCCTATATAAAATACAAAATTAATAATAATGTGGTAGGTAAAGTCTTATTCAAAAAGGGCTTATTGTAAGATGATATATCCAAACAGTCAAGAAATTTTAAGAAAACAAATAGTAAAACAGTTTATACCCTTTTTAATAACTTTAACGGCGGAGTATGGTATTACCGAGGCATTTCAATATTCTTAGAGTTTTTTTGAGTAAAAAACTGTTGTAATGACACCCATAATCCCCATAAAAGAATAAATGCACAACCAATTATTTTTAAAAATAAACCTAATCTATAGAAAAAACAACTTTTCTCTAATGACATAATTCAATAAAAATTAAATAATACTTTATTTTCTCAAAACGGCCATTTTTAAGGTAACTTTTTCTTCCTCTCCCTCCTCAATGCACTGCCACGGCCAAAACATTGCAATTACAGTGCGCCCTTCGGACGTCATCTTAAATAATGTCTGTTCCTTTAAAATACCGCCTTGCACTCCGCCATAATTTTTCGTAAGATTTAAATGCTCGTCAGTCGGTTCAATACCGGCTGGTTTGATTGCAGGACCAAAAACCTCGGTTAATATTTCATTCCATCTATCAAATTCCTCTTTATAGATAACTAGCTCAACATACAACACATTATTGCTAATTACCTCGGCAATCCTTAATTCGGAGCATTTTTTTACTATTTCTGGTAAAGTCATAATCTTTTAATGATTTTTAAATATTTATTACTATGTAACGAGCCACATACGAAGTAAATGTATATAAAGTACTAATAAAGTTGAAAAATATAATAATATAAAAAGTACTTTATCCATCTCCTTCACCCCACTTATTCACCTACCTTTTAAGAAAATCCTCATTGAAAGAGAATAAGTTATTTCCTATCAATGACAAGAACGAAACTGTTCCCATAATCTTTTGAAACGTGATTCATATAATAATTCGTATAGATAGGTCTTATCAGGGAAGTTTGTTACAATTAAGTTTTTTAACTTTTCTTTTTCAATATTAATATCGACATCTTTTAGGTCTGTATTAAGTATTAAATGTGAAATTTTATCAGACAGAATTTTAATTTCGGTTACTTTTTCATCCTCTTCAATTTGAGCCTGATATGTATTAATTATATCTGAAAGCTGATTGAAAATTTCGTCTTGGTAAAGAGATATTGTAGCACCGCATTTACATTTAAAAGATGTTTTACCACCAAAAGATGATAATTCATATACCTCTTTACAAAGTGGACAATATATCGACATGGTTTTCTAAAAAGAAAACTTATAAACTACTTTTTTCTATTAATATTTTGTTTCCTAATAATTTCCTCTTCGGCCTGGAACCAATTCTCTAACTCGGTATTACAAGGTCTGCCCTTTTCCTCCCAGATAAAGTATGCTCTCTCTAAAATCTTATTTCGTAACGGTTCTTCATCGGCTTTTTGTTTTGAAATCTTACCAGGCTGATTAAAAACGTTTTGTGTTTTTTGAGATAAATCGAATAATCCTTTATTCTTCTTTACCGATTTCATAAAGCACCTCCTTTAATGCTCCGCCCTTAAAAAGATTAATATCCAAAAGCAGTAGGATATTATTAAAAAAGTTTACATTATTTTTTAAACAAGATAGCTAATAAAAAACATGTATTTGCACCAATCAAAAGAGTACTGGGCTTAATAGGAAAACCAGAAATAACTAATGGAATCATAGTTATTCGCAAAGCAATACCACCTAAAATACTTAAAATACCCACAACTAATAATAGTTTCGATAATCCTGTCATATGCACCTCCTTCTTAATACCATATATATTTGATGTATTAATCCTTCAAACAACACAATTTAATCGTATCGAGAAACCACGATTACCTCTTGAACATCTCGAGACTTACATTTTTTACACATCGGAAGAATATCTTTACTTAATTCTCCGCCACATAAATAACACTTTCCCACCTCATCTTTAGTCTGATCAGCGTTAACATCCTTTTTATCAGAAAAACACTTCTTTTCGACTTGAGTTATCTCATCACAATTTACGCATCTATACTCATCAAAATACTCTCCTCCACCACTAAATGCAGTAAATGAATTTCCGCATTTTTTACATTTATAAATAGCTTCATACCCCATTATTCTTATATTGTATCCCTGATTTTATTTTTTGTACATTAATTATGTATAAATGATTTTATGTGACTTTTGTAATAATAAAATTATAAAATAAGGCTATTACCGCTCCCCCTATTATTCCATCAATAAATGCCCATATAAGTCCAATGAAACTTCCTATAGGACTAATGCTGTAGCCCCTGTAAACCTTTCCAATTAAGGTAGTCTCCTTAGTAGCACCTTCAAAGATAATAATCCACCATGTAAATATAAAAAGACCTAAGCCCCATGCAGCACCACATGCAAGGGCAAATACTTTAACGTTAAGTAACATGGTAATTTTTTCCTTTTTTCTATTAATTGATCCGCTTAAACTTTCTCTAAATTATAACAAAATAATCCCCAAAATATACTTTTTATTATCTATTACGACTTGATAGGCGATAAAAAAAATAATATAGCAAAACAAAATGCTTAGATATATTAAAAATAACCATTGAATAGTTACTTAATTTATATAGATTATTTAGATATATAGAGAGGATACTACTTATTCTTGGTTAAAACTTGTGGAACCGCCGCTGGAGGAATTAGGTTTGGCTTATTATTTACTGCCTCAGATTTGTTAACAGATTTCATAATTTTAGATTTAGAACACTGCTCTTCATATTCATACAATCTTTTCAACTCATTATAATAAAGTACCTTCATGGGAACCTTTTTATTATCATCATAAACTACATAATATAGCCTCCCACTTTTTCTGGAATGACTTCCAACCTTTTCGATAAAATCTTCTACTGTTTTTACTTCACGATAGTACATATCAAGCTTATAATCGAGCCATCTCCCTGAATTATGACCTTTTACTTTTCTACCATTGCGTGAAAATGTCAGGGGTGAATATCTGACAAGATTGATCAAATAATGCACTTTTGCCATTTCATCTTTATATTGATTTTTATAAACATGGAATGCATGGGTTTCATCCACTTTCTTATCAGAAAAAAACAAATTTGATGTATCAATATCTTTTACAGCTTTGGGAGAAAAGGTTTGACATCCACAAAAAAATAAAAGGAAAAATATAATACTAACCGCTTTCATTTCATTCCCACAAATACAAAAAATTATAAATGTTTATTTAAATATTATACCATTTATTTCCAAATATCGACAAAATTATGCCAATTATTAAAGAACAATTTTACCCCTACTATCATCTATTTCATATAATTACAAAAATATCATCATCTATGTTTGGCAATACACTATTCCTATCAAATGGTTAAATATAAATCTGTTTTTCTAAACTCTTTAAGATCGTCATCATTTTCGATATATGATATATATTCTTTATTTTCAGAGACAATCTTTTTTAATAACTCCTGAGTCTTTTGATAGTCTTTGAAAAATGCATATAGACATGCACTATTATAAGAACACAACTTTGAATCATATCCAAGAACGTTCGCTGATTCAAATGAAATAATGCCGCTTGCCCAATGACGGCGTTCATATGCTAATAAACCATTATAAAAGTATTGTTCGGGTGTATTACTTACATCATTTGAAGCCAGTTTTTTTCTTAAATCATATAACTCTTTTATCCGACCTACACGATGATATATAATTAACTCTAACATATATGCATCATGATACAGATTATTTATTTCTAATGCCCGTCTTATCTCACTTAAAGCTTCAATATAATTTTTACTAAAATATAATATTAAAGCACTCAGATAAATTACATCTGCATACTTATCATAATGAAGCCTAAATTTAGAAAACTCTCTGGATGCTAGAGAAAAGTCCCCTTGCTCTGTATAAATTTTTATACGTAGCATTAGAGCTAAGAGATAATCAGAATTTTTATTAAGTGCTTTTTCAATATATTGAACCGATTTTGAAAAATCCCCTTCTCTATAGAAATATTTTGCAAGCTGATAATTGTAATCTGCAAAATCACAGCTCATCTTACCTGAATCGGTAAAGTGGTTACGTTCCTTAATACAATGAGCCATGTTTAACAATGGCCTATTATAATTAGAATAAAGCATATTTTATGACCTTCTTAATTCTTTATACCACATTATGATCTCTGCTCAAGCCAATATTTAACATCAGAATAAACACGACTACGATCAATTTCATTTAATACTTCATGATACATATCAGGATAAACAATGAGCATCTTATCCCCAACATATAAATTGTGATAAAAATCTTTAACCTTATTAACATCTATGACATCATCGTCACCACCCTGGATAATCAATAACGGAATTGATAAATATTGTGCAGCATTAAATGTTTCTTTCTCAGCTTTAAAATACTCTCTAATAAACTGCAAGCTTCTTACATAATGACGGGCAGGATCTCGTCTAAATTCTTCTAGCTTTTCCTTATCATGTGTCAACATATTTAGTTGGATGCTCTTTTCTTTAATTGTCATAGCAGGAAGGATACTAGAAAATAATACACAAGCTCTTCTTAACCAGGCAGAAACGGATATATTAAGACTAAATGGCGGACCACTAAGAATAACCCCTGTAATTGGATGATCATGATAAAAATGGAGGTACTTTATAGCTATGAGTGCTCCCAAACTATGACCAAGTAAAAATAGTTTTTTATTATTAACAAATTTGTTTTTAACAAAATCAATAAATAATTTGACATCCGACGTAAAATCAACAAAAGAATCAATGTGTCCTTTTTTTCCCCCGGAACGGCCGTAACCTTTTAAGTCAAAAGTGCATACAGATATATTATTATCAACTAAATATTGGGCAAACTCTTTATACCTCCCGGAATGCTCACCAACTCCATGAATAATTATAATAGTTGCCCGAGGATCTGGAGATATCCATGATTGATAAAAAAGAGATACACCCTTATCATTATTTAAGAATCCATTATGATAATTCATAAGCTAAAATGAAAATTGAACTTAATATATTTAACGCAATAACAGTAAAAAATAAAAAGAAGAGAATAGAGATATATCTTCATGTCTATATCCTGAAGTTTTACAACTCTCTACTCTCTTCTCGTTTGTTTTGTGTTATTATTTTATTACGCTTGAAAACTGGCCGACTAAAGGAAGTTTATTCATATTTCCCGAAAGTGCATTATGAGTACCAATAATAAATAAAATAAATACAACAAGGTTTAAAATAGGTATTAATACCCACCCCAATACCGGCACTGCCATTAAAATAAAATTGATTAAACCAAGTACAAAAAGTATAATTCCCTGTTTTGCATGATGCAGCACATAATCACTATCCTTTTTGGTACGATAAATAAGAATACCAAAAAAGAAGATGTAGCTTAAAAACGCATATATTCTTTCAATGTCGGTTCCTGTTGGTTGTACGCTTTTAACTTCTTCCATAATACGACCTCCTTAAATAATCATGTTATTTAATTTTATAATATAATTAGCTTTTGATATCTTATTATACTACATAATAAAAAAAATGGACAAAAATCACACTTCTTTATTTATTCTAAATTACGGTATAAACCTTCATTTTCTTTAACATTATAAAGTCAATATATAAAGTTTTAATATCACAGATAACTATCTCATAAAGAAGTACAATGAATAAAATTCTTTAAAATACAAGAACCATGCCGAGCAGAAGTCTTTATTGAAAAATCTTGAAAAACATGGCGATCATATAAAATTCTTTGTAAAAAAACTATAAATCGTCCTATAGGACCACATAATTCAGGATGAAATTGTATACCATATACATGCCCGGGAAGTGAAAAAGCATATTGTGGCCATACATCAGTTGAAGCAATTATATGCTCAGTTGGAATATTAATTCCCTCGTAATGAGTAGCAATAGCTCCAAATACTTTAGGAACCCCCTTAAAAAGTAGGGATTCCTTCTCCTGCTTTACTAAAATACTTCCATTTATCGGAAACGGAAGAGCTGTAATAGCTTTCTCGCCGAAAATATGACGCACAAGTAGTTGAGAACCAAAACAAATACCTAGAACAGGGATTCCCTTCCTCATCCACTTTTCTATAAAGCCTCTCTCAATTATCATCCAATCTTTTTCTTGTCTAATATAAGCAGTTGATCCGGTTAGAATAACTCTATCAACCGAAAGGTCTGCTTCTGATAAATCCTTTGGAGATTTAATTATTGACAGAAAAAAATTTTTCAATCCTGAATGCACCCGAACAAATAATCCTTGGGGGTAGGTCCGTATATGAAGATTATTATTTACAATCAATATTTTCATATATCAAAAGCTATATATTACCTGGACAAATATTCTTCAAGGGGAATAATATCATCTTTATTTTTTCTATCAAGTAACTGTTTATCAATAAATTCCATGCACCAGACTTCAAATGATAATAAACAAAATATACGATATCCATGATGCTTCAATTCATGAATCTCATATGGTTTTACTGCCTGTTTCGGAAATTCATCAAACAGCCTCTCTAAAACTTCATTATTATACCATCCCCTTCTTTTTAACCGTTGAAGCAATATATTTAAAATATCAGGCCTTTTGGGGAGTAATGAGTGGAATGGAACATCAAGGCTTTGCTGAACTGCATAGACATATCGTGGTGACAAATACCTAAGCAATACTTTTTTATGAAATCGCCTTTTATGTGCATCATTAATAAGTTTTTTAAAGGTATTACCCCCATTTAACCAATCTTCAGGCAAGGAATTAATAAATGAAATTAAATTATGGTTAAAATACGGAGCATAAAAAGAAACGCCCATTGCTTCGAGAGGTTTTTGTGTTGGCGGAATCATATACTGATAGACGCCATAAAACATCTTGGCTTCAATCAAAGCATCATGCATATTGTGCCGTGTAAAGGGAATGTCCAGCATACAGGTATCCATTTCGACATTTTGGAAAATGTCTTGATTTAAAGTTTCATCAAGTAATTCATTACGAAAATGCCTATATGACGACAATTTTCGAAAAAAGTTTTCATACATATTCCTTTTTGCAAATAACGCAAAAACATGTTCACTTTCCCAAAACCGTTCCCAATCATTAAATTTTAATATAAATTTATTTAGTGCATGTATAAATTTTCTTATACTGTATGGTATATTCTTTAAATATTTGTGCCATTCAGCTACTGGATAATACTCACCCCACAATGTATCCCCTGCATCTCCTGTGAGAATACAATCTACGTATTTAGATGCTTCCAAAGTGCAAACAAAAATAGGAAATCCACCCCCAGGAACCGGCTCTTCAGCCATTCTCACCATTAAAGGAATCAAATCAAGTTCGTTTTGTCCAATTAAAACAGTGTGATGTATACCGTTATAACGTTCTGTCAAATAGCGTGCTTTAGGTGCCTCATCAAATCCATAATTTTCAAAAGAGGCAGTAAAAGTATGAATCGGTTTTTTATATAACTCAGCAGCTTTAATAAAAGTTAAACTGGTATCATGTCCCCCACTTAAAAAACAGCCTAACTGTTTTGGTTTATGATACTCTATAAAATTTTTAATGCTCTTGCTAAAAAGATATTCATATTCATCCAGTTTTTTTTCAATATTATCAATATTTTTCCTGTTAAATATAAACTCACCTTTCCAATGATTTTTAAAATCAACACCGTCACCATCAAACATTATTCTATAAGTAGGCAATAGTCGAAATATATGCTCAAATTGAGTTTTTTCGGTATAAGAAAAACCTGTATTAAGAAAAGAAGGTACAGAAGATAAAGAAAATCGGGGCTTAAATGGAAGTATATTTAAAAGTAGTTTAACAGATGTTGCAAAAATAAATATTGAATCATTTAAATAATAATAAAAGGCTGTTGCTTCATATCGATTATTAAAAACAAACCATCTATGTAAAATCTTATCAAATAATATAATTAAAAAATTTCCATCCAGCAACGAGTAGAACTCTTCACCGTATTGTCTATACATAGCTGCAACTAATTCTTCTTGCTTATTATTAAAGCGCGAAAATATAAAATCTTCAGATTTAATTTCAATGATGCTCCCCTTTATTAGAACAGTGTAATCCTCAATATCAACGAACGGTTTTTCTGAACCGATTACACACTTTTCGAATGTATTTGTATAATTAAAAAAAGGTAAAACAGGCTTTTCTTTATCCGGCAATTCTTTAAGTGCAGAATAACCTGCAATTTTTATACATTTACTACTCTTCTTTTCATTAATAAATATATCCATTATATTCTATTCCACAATTAGATAAATATTTTATGGATCTAAAGTCTTTAATAATACTAATATTCCCCAAATCTTATATGCGTTATTTTCTTTTCTTTTCTTATGCCGAATGAGTAAATTTATACAATGTTTCCTTTCAAGCATTTCATCAAATAAAATATGTTTTGAATTGAATATGTCATAACAATAATCAAAAAGTCCGTTCTTTAACCATGATGAAATGGGCATATGCCATCCGCCCTTTTTTCGCCTTATAATGCGAGGATCGAGTTTTCCTTTCATAATTTCCTTAAATAAATATTTAGTTCGTGCCTTCCTAAAACGAATAGAAAACGGCAAATTTATTACATATTCAACAAGGGGTTTATATAAAAAAGGTACCCGAACTTCAAGAGAGTTTCTCATGCTATACATATCTGTTCTTATAAGATTATTAAAAGTGAGGAATCCCGTCAAATCTGCATTCGAATAATATTCCGGGGATTTGTTGTCACCATCAATTCTTTCAAAATAAACCTTATGAAAATTTAAGGTATCCATGTGTTCATAAATATGAGGTTTCAAAAGGTAAGCTTTTTCTAATTTAGGAAAAATAATACGCCAATAAGGATGTGCTTGATTTAGATTCTTCAGCTTCAATCCTTGAATAAAATGAAGCGCCTTATAATCGAAACTCACCTTTTTATCTGATGCAGGGAATAGATCAATAATCTTTTCCATGCAATTTAAAAATAAATTCGGGCAATATTTAAACATATTATAAAAATAATTTGCTGTATATGTCTCATATCCTATAAATAGCTCATCTGCTCCTTCACCAGAGAAACAAACCTTTACATATTGACGTGCAAGACGGCTTATTAAATAAGTTGAGACAATAGCCTGGTCACCTAATGGCACATCACTTATATTCGATAGCGTCTCTAAAAATTCAACCACGTCTTTCTCAGTGCATAATAGTTCAATATGTTCTGTTTTATATAACCGAGATACAAGGTAAGCAAAACTTGACTCATCATAATGTTTATTATTATAACTAATTGAAAACGTTTTAAGACGGCGATTATTAAATTTAGATATAAAATGAACTAGTGAACTCGAATCAATCCCTCCGCTTAAGAAACAACCCATCTCAACATCAGAGCGCATATGCTTTTGTACCGATTCTTCAAGAAGAGCACTAACATCATCTTTTACCTCATCTAATGAAAACTCCCTTTTTGGGTCTGTGGAAATAGTTTTTATTTTCCAAAATGGATGCAAGTTCATAGAGAAATTCTTATCAATTTTAAGAAAATTTCCGGGTAAAAGCTCAAAAACATTTTTGTATATCGTCCGCTCTCCGGGAATATAATTATAAGAAAAATAAATATTAAGACTTTCTAAGTCTATTTCATTTTTTAACAAACCTGTTTTTTTTATTGCTTTAATTTCAGATGAAAACAAAAAATTATGCCCGTCATAATAGTAATACAGGGGTTTAATACCAAAATGATCTCGCGCTAATATCAAAGCATTTTTTTTACAATCATAAAGAGCAAATGCAAACATACCATGAAGACAGACAAATGAATCAGCACCTTTTTCCTCGAATAAATGGACTATAACCTCTCCATCCCCTTTTGTTTTAAAATTGTGACCTTTTTTAACTAGTTCATCACGTAATTCTTTATAATTATAAATCATGCCGTTATACACTAAAACAATACTTCTATCTTCATTAAAAATAGGCTGATTACTTCCTTCAATATCAACAATACTAAGACGGCATGCGGCAAGTCCACAATGTCTATTATTATATATACCAACTGAATCAGGTCCCCTATGCAATAAAGAAGACCGCATAGAAATTAATCGAGCTACCTCGATTGGCAAATTGTCATTTTTATAAATCCCACAAATGCCACACATATTTATAACCCTATTTTTTTAATTGATGATAAAGCGAATCTTATAACATTAAATAATTCCTTGAAATTTCTACATTTCATCAGGACCTGAAGTATATATAAAGGACGAAGATAAAAATTTCGTAATGCTTTTTTTCTCAAACCGATAAGTCTCTTTTTACTTAGAGACGGTATAGAAAATTGGACTCTACTGTATGCATGACGTTCGAAATTGAAAAGAGGACTGTTTCCCTGTGAACTAATTAATCTATAAAGTTCTGTTCCAGGAAAAGCATACGGAAAAAATATATCTACAAAATCAGGTTTAATTTTTTTAGAAAAACGAATGGTCTGCTTAACAGTATCCTCAGTATCCCAAGGAAAACCAATAATAAAATATGCATAGGTACGAATTTTCACATTCTTACATAGGTCAAAGGTCATTTTAATCTTATCTAATGTTGTATTCTTTTTTATTTTATCCAAAATATACTGTGAACCGGCCTCAACTCCAAATGATAAAGCAAAACAGCCGCTTTTTTTCATATTCTTTAGAAGTTCTTCATCAACAGTATCTACTCTACTATTAGCAAACCACTGAATTTTTATATTATTTTCTACTATACCCTTGCATAACTCTAATACCCACTCACGCGAGAAAGAAAACAGGTCTGATTTAAAATGAAAATCATAAATGCCATATTTTTCTGTACAGATTTTTATTTCCTTTATAATATTCGAAACAGAGCGTCGTCTATGGATTTTACCGTAAGCTAGGGGTGATAGACAAAAAATACATGAATAAGGACATCCTCTGCTAACTTCTATTAAACCCAAAGGATTTTTTGTGTCAGGCCGAATATATAATTCATTACGAATTAAGTCCCTGTTCACTATTGGTAAAATATCAAGATCTTCTACAAATGGACGTGGTTCGGTTTTAACAACTTTTTTTCCATCCCTATAAAAAATGCCTTTAACATCTTTTTTATCATTACACTCTAAAAAGTCACAAATGGTAAAATCACTTTCACCATACACAATAATATCTATTCCCTTTTCTTTTTGCATAATCTCACGAGCATAATATTCAATCATTCCGCATCTCAGTAAAACAATAATATCTTTCTTTACAGTTTTTACATAATTAGCACATTTAATATCAGAGGGTAACGTTGGTAACGTTGCATTAATTATTAAAATATCCGGTAATATTCGTCTAATATCAAGTTCATAATCTGCACCTGATTTACCTTCTATTGGGTAATCAATAACAGCAACATCATAACCATTATCTTGCAAAATTGTAGCTATGATCATCAACTCATGAGGAGGACGGGAAACGGCAAGTAAAAATTCTCCGACATCACTCTGACAGCGATCATCACGAATAAATAGTCCGGTGGGAGGATTGACTAATAAAACTTTTTTTTTCATATCAAAAATATTTACATAAAGATTTTGTTTATAAGAGCGTATCCCCACTTTGTATAATTTAAAAATACCTTGGGTTTATTAATATATTTAAACTTTTCAAAAATAAATCCAGGCCTAAAATAAAAAGACATAAGAATATTCTTGCGAAGTTTCTCTATTTCATCTGCACTTAAAGAAAATGTGCGTAAAATGGGTTTTATATGTGAAAAAGTTTCAAATTCCTTAGAAACAAAAAGGTTATGACGCTCAGCGAGTTCATAAAGCTCAGTACCATTTAAAGGATATGGCACATTTACTTCGACAAAATCAGGTTTAACTTGGAGCAAAAATTTTTTTGTTTGGTTGATAGTTTCCCGGCTATCCCAGGGAAAACCTATTATACAATGAAAAAATGTCTTAATCCCAAACTTTTTAATCAATTTATGGACTCTTTCTACATCATCAGTACATATATTTTTCTTGATATTTTTCAATATAAAATCACTGCCGCTTTCAATGCCTAATCCAATAATATCACATCCGGCACTTTTCATTAACTCAAGCATTTCCGCATCAATGGTATCAGTCCTACTGTTTGTCCCCCACTTTATATTTAGTTTCCTATCAAGAATAGCTTTACAAAATTGCATTACCCATTCCTTATCAATGGTAAAAGTATCAGAGCGGAAAAAAAAGTTTCTTATATTGTAATTTTTAATACAATCTTCGATCTCGTTTATAACTGACATAACACTCCGTGTCTGAACCTTTCGTCCCAGATATATGGGCGCTGAGCAAAAAATACAATCATATGGACATCCTTTGGACGTATAAATATAAGCAATGGGATCGCCAGTATCAGGTCTAACATAATTAAATTTATTTAATAAATTCCTTGGCGGAATAGGGTACTCATCCATATCAAATATATTTTTTTCCCCTATTGACTCCGGCGGTATAATTTTTCCATTAAGATAAAGATAAACATTATCCAAAGCATTTGATGTATGATAATTTTTTAATATATTTAAAATAGTTTGCTCAAAATCCCTAACTATAAAATATATCTTTATATCACTATTAATATGGGAATATTTGATGTAATCTGATAAATAATTTAAATCAATAAAAGGCGATTTTAATATAAAATAAGCATCTCTAAATGATGTATGTAATTTATTAATAAATTTAATATCATCCTTAAATGTGCCTTGAGTCGTTTCGATACAAACACAATCCGGTTTGAATCTTATACAGTCATTCACTACGTTATCAATCGAATAGCTGGGAAAACAATAATCATTAAGTAAAATCTCATACCCTTTTTTTTGCAACAGGCCGGCAAGGTATAAAAGTTGTATTGGCTCACGAATATTTTCCGCAATGCGGGAATGTACATCAATCTGGCACCTTTCATCCCTGATAAAATAACCTGTTGGCGGGCAACATAAGAATATTTTCATTTAAATTGACCTTGTATTAATGTGAATCTTTTTTTCATAACAATGTTTTTGCATAATATAAATCGTATCAAATATTATTTTATATATTTTTCTTTCACCACCTTTAAAAATAACTTTATACAATGTTTTATATAAAAAAATAATATTCGAGCAAAAATAAAGAATAATTTTAATCAGAATATTTAAGCGATTAAATCGCATTAAACTTAAGCAATTCTTCAAAATAAAATAATTCCTGAACTTTTTATGATATGAAACTAATGTGTCATCAGACTCTGATGATAAATTAGTTATTGGATAATAATTATATGAAAGGTCTTTCCCTTCCCTTTTATAGTATGAGACCCCACCTTCTTTAATATATTTACTATACAATTCAGTGCCTGGAATTGCAGTAAGAAAATTAGCAACTCCAAAATCGGGTTTAATTTTTCGTAAAAGGTCATATGTTGCATATAGTTCTTTTTTTGTCTCCTGCGGAGAACCTATCAAAACATTTACAAAAATTCTTATTCCTGCATTTTTAATCAATTGGCATCCCTCTTGAATCTCTTCAATAGTCAATCGCTTTTTTAGACTTTTTAAAACTCTATTGGAACCACTTTCGATTCCCAAATCAACTTGTAAACATCCTGAATCTTCCATTAATTTTAGTATACCTGGATCCACAGAATTTGCCCGAGCTTCACAGCTCCAACATATATTCAATTTTCCAACTTCAGCACAAAATTCCTTAATCCATTGCTTATTGACAATAAAATTCTCATCCATAAAATGAATACCTTCAATGCCATAACTTGATTTTAGCACTATTATTTCTTCAATAACATTAGGAACGCTTCGCCGTCGATACGTTCTTCCAAAAATATACTTTTGTGAACAAAAAATACATTCAAATGGACAACCCCGTGAGGTCATAATCGTTGCTATTCGATCAAAAAATAAACCACGAATAAATCCCGGTGGAACAAAATATTTTTCCATATTAAGCAAATGACGTGCAGGATACGGAAGGGAATTTAAATCGGAAATAAGCTTGCGCGGTGAATTTTTAATAAATCTTCCTTCCTGTAAAAATGCTAATCCTCTTATTATATTAAAATCACATTCACCTTTCTTCTCTAAGGTATTACATAACTCAACAATAGTTTCCTCACCCTCACCAATGACAACAAAATCGACCTTCAAATCCACTAATGATTCCTCAGGACATGAACTAGGATGTACTCCACCTAAAACAATCTTAGTTTGTGGTAATATTTTTTTTATATGATTAATTATTTCTTTTACTTTATGATAAGTCAAAGTCATTACAGATATTCCTATAAGATCCGGCCTAAAACTTTCTATCTTTTTGTAATCAATTTCTTCAAATAAACCATCCATTAATTGAATAATATGGCCTTCCCTCTCGAGCACCGCAGCTATCATTAGAATTCCATGTGGCTCTGATCTATAAACATCTATATAACTATTGATTAAACTTATTTTCATATATATTTATTTCTGTATAATATCTTAGTAATAGTTTTTAGTATTGTATCATTTATAAGATATTTTTATAACATCAAATTATAATGCAGCTTTAAAGCAATATTAAATAATTTACACTCTTAAAGCATGAATATTGACATACAAAAAAAAAGATATAAATATCACATAGCCATATCTTTCCTTTTAGCCATAATTATTTTATATTTATTTTTTATATCATTCGAAAAAAACAAATTTATTCCTGTTCATTATCATTCCTGGAACTCTTCTTATCGTATTGCTCATGCTTTATATACGCTCAATATATTTGATAATATAAGAGAAAATTATAATTTTATATTTATACTTGCAGGACATAAAGCAAATAAATTTATTGGCATATTATTTGGAATTTATTTTACTATAATTCACAAATTCGATCTAACTCATATACTTATATTTAATTTTACCTTAATTCTTTTATGTATTATTTTAACGGTAAAACTTATAAAAAAGAGAGAAACTTATGACTTCCGCGATGTTTTTTTTGCTTCCCTCGTATGGTTTACTCCATATGTTATCTATTTAATGAGGTCCGGGCAAAATTATTTCTATGCAATGTGCTTCTTGTTTTTTTACTTTTATTGCCTTACCATCAACTACGAGCATAAAAAACTTTCTTTATCATTACTGTCAGGCCTTTTGCTTTCTCTTGCTTATGCATCACATAGAATTATGCTTCTCTACGCTTCGGTTATGTTTATATTATCAGCTATCTTGTTTATAATAATTATACGTAACAAAAAAATATATCAACACATAAACTTTCTTATTTCTTCATTTGTAGGCTTAATTCCCCTTTTACCATATTATTATTATTATAAAAAAATTAATTTTTTAGAACCCGAAATCAAATGGCGTATTTTACGTTACCAGGGTTATTCCTTAAAAGAAAATTTGTTGTTTACAATAAATGATGTTCCACTTTTACTAGGAGGAATAGCTGTACTCATCCTTGTTCTTTCCCCATTTCTACTAAAAAACTTATTGCAAGTTGTTCATAAAAAATCTTTTGTAAATATATATTTATCTATAATTATTCCTATAAGTTTCCTTTTGTTACCGTTATTTATTATATTATTATTTACGAATTTAATAGATTTTGTTCTTATATGGTATGCCCCGGTTATACCATTTGTAATAGTGTTATGTTTAAATATCTTTCACCAATTTCCCTCTATATTAAAAACTATTGTCATAACAATAAAACTTCTCGTCATATTACTTATTCTAATCAATAATATCTTTTTATGTGATATAAATAATTATTTTGCAAACCTGTATCCTTGTTCAAATAACAATGGATTATGTAAATTTAGAAATATCTGTTTCAATAATTTTGTCTTCCCTTGGGCAGCACCTAATATTGATTTGCTTTGTTACTTTCAAAACTATAAAGACATAAATATATTAATTTTGGATTTATTTAATAAACTTGATAAAACTCCTTCTTTTATGTACATCTATCCAGAAGGCAGTCCACGACTTTTTAATACATTAATTGAAACATATGCAATAAAACATAATAAAAAGTTCCTCCGTTCGTATTTACTTGAAGATGACTTTATACCCTCTCATGTCCCTAATACTATTTACATAGGCCTTGTTGCAGATAGTTCCCTTTTATCTATAAAAGATACATCGAATTATTTACTCTATGAAAATCTATTCTGGTTAAACAAAAATCAGTTAAATTTCTTAAGACCATATTTAAAAGTGAACTCTATTTATCATATAATACCTATGCATATGTTTATACCTGACAAAATTATAGTGATTTTCAAATCTTACGTAGATTTAAAAAATAAAGATGAATTTCATGCATTTATTAATACTAAATTTCCATCTGAGTTAAGTATAGCTTTCATAGAATAGTGCGCTATTAAATCTAACATTTTATTTAATAAAATAAATATTATTATAAAATGACAAAAATAATACAAAAAAACAAACATGGATATCACATAATAGTGTCATTGATCTTTGCCATAATTATTCTTTCTTTACTTTTCATATCATTTGAAAAAAATAAATTTATTCCTGTACATTTCCATTCCTGGTACTCCTCTTACCGCATTGCTCATGGTTTTTATACTTTTTATACTTTTGAAAGGGTAAAAGAAGATTATAAATTTATATTTAGACTTGCAGAATATACAGCAAATAAGTTTATTGGCATATTATTTGGAATTTATTTTACTATAATTCACAAATTCGATCTAACTCATATACTTATATTTAATTTTACCTTAATTCTTTTATGTATTATTTTAACGGTAAAACTTATAAAAAAGAGAGAAACTTATGACTTCCGCGATGTTTTTTTTGCTTCCCTCGTATGGTTTACTCCATATGTTATCTATTTAATGAGGTCCGGGCAAAATTATTTCTATGCAATGTGCTTCTTGTTTTTTTACTTTTATTGCCTTACCATCAACTACGAGCATAAAAAACTTTCTTTATCATTACTGTCAGGCCTTTTGCTTTCTCTTGCTTATGCATCACATAGAATTATGCTTCTCTACGCTTCGGTTATGTTTATATTATCAGCTATCTTGTTTATAATAATTATACGTAACAAAAAAATATATCAACACATAAACTTTCTTATTTCTTCATTTGTAGGCTTAATTCCCCTTTTACCATATTATCATTTTTATAAAAATATTAATTTTTTAGAACCTGAGGTTATGTGGCGCTCTTTAGCTAATGGAGGTGGGCCTTTAAAAGAAAAAATGTTATATGCAATAAATGGTTCGCCTTTCCTTGTAGGAGCCACGTGTATTCTAATCCTTATTTTTTCACCTTATGCATCAAAATATTTTTTAAAAAACAAAAAAAATATTATAAGCATATATATATTTATTATTATTCCTGTAAGTTTTTTATTATTACCAACAGTTATCATATTACTGTTTTCACAATTTATAAACTTACCTATTATGTGGTACACTCCGGTTATACCATTTGTAATAGTGTTATGTATAAACATTTATCGTCAAATTCCTTCCATCTTAAAAACTTTCATTATAACAATAAAACTTTCCTGCATTTTACTTATTCTAATTAATAATATCTTTTTATGTAACATAAATAATTATTTTGCAAACTTGTATCCTCGTTCAAATAACAAAAAATTATGTGAATTTAGAAATATCTGTCACAGATTTTTTGTTTTTCCTTGGTCAATACATAATATTAATATTCTCTGTTACATGCGCGACTATAAAGACATAAATATATTAATCACAAATTTATTTACTAAACTCGATAGAATTTCTTCGTTTATGTATATATATCCAGAAGGTAGGTCACGACTTTTTAATACAGCAATCGAGACATATGCAATAAAACGTAATAAAAAGTTCCTACATCCACATATAGCTTCCGATAAATTTACCCCCTCTAATATTCCTGACACTCTTTACATCGGCCTTATAGCGGACCGCTCTCTTTTATCCATAAAAGATACATCGAACCCTTTACTCTTTGAAAAACTATTATGGATAGACGAAAATCAAGTAAATTTTTTAAAACCATACTTAAAAAGTAGCTCTATATATCACATAATACCCATAGATATATTTGAACCTAAAAAAATGGTAGTAATTTTTAAATTTCAATTAGATTTAAAAAATGAACATGAATTTTATGAACTTCTTAATATTAACTTGCCCGGTGAGCTAAATATTGTTTTCATAGAATAGAATGTTCTATAATAAAATACCTTGTTTAATAAACGCTAAAATTTCTAGTGTGATACAGTGAAAAAGATAATACAAAGTAACAAATATAAATATCACATAATAGCCTCGTTTTTATTAGCTATAATCATTCTCTCCTTATTTTTCATATCATTTGAAAAAAATAAATTTATGCCAGTCCATTTCCATTCCTGGTATTCCTCTTATCAAATTGCTTACCGATTTTATATTTTCGATGTACTAGAGAAGATTAAAGACAATTATAAAATTATTTCTGAGCATCCAGAGATAATATCACCTTATAGTGTAAATAAAACCATAGGCATTATATTTGGAATCTTCTTTACCATTATCGATAAGTTTAATCTTACTTATCTACGCTTCATAAATTTTATTTTAATAATCACGTGTATTATTATCACCTTACAATTTATAAGAAAAAGAGGGAATTATGACACTATAGATATATATTTTACGTCCCTTGTATGGTTTACTCCCTATGTTATTCATCTTATGAGAACAGGCGAAAATTTCTTTTATGGAATGTGTTTTCTATTCTTTTACTTTTATTACACGACTATAAATTATGATCATAGACGATGGAACTTATCATTAACCTCAGGCATTTTTCTATTGTTCGCTTATGCTTCCCATAGAATTATGCTAATCTACAGTTCAATTATGTTCATATTTTCGGCTATTCTATTTATTTTTAGTGTCCACAACAAAAAAATAAACCAACATACAAATTTTATGATTTCATCCTTTATTGGTTTGCTTCCATTGGTTTCATATTATCAATACTATAAAAAATATAATTTTCTAGAACCCCAGTTTATATGGAACTTATCTTACTTACAAAAAA
>CAZLCT010000008.1:0-45603 GCA_964558015.1 uncultured bacterium
AAAATGCGAGGACTTTTATGAATCATGCAATCTTGCACGTTATGCTTCGTCAAAAATATCCCCGGAACAGTATAAAGAGTTAAGATTGCTTTTGTTGGGGATTGGGGAAGCATTGGAAAGGAAGATTAAATGAGATATATCGTTTTAATCGGAACATTTATTTTATCTGTAAGTTTTATGCTCGAAGGAGACGGCTATATTTTTGCACAAACCAATAATTCCTTGTTTGTCCAGGCAAATGATTTATATCGCCAAGGTGAATATGAGAAAGCAAAAGATATATATGAAAAACTTGTTTTTGAAAAAAATATTGATAGTGCAGAGTTGTTCTATAACCTTGCAAATTGTTATTTCAAAACAGATAATTTAGGCAAAGCTGTTCTAAACTATAAACGGGCATTTATGATAGACCCCAGGGATAAACTCATTAATGATAATTTGTCCTTTGCCCGTGGTTTTATAAAATTTAAGGTAAATGATACCCGAAATTGGTATATTAGAGAGGGGGAGAGAATACTTTCATATATTACATTGGATGAATTGCAGGTAGTTTTATTAATTTTATTTTTAATGATTGTTATATTAAGA
Organism: uncultured bacterium; assembly: GCA_964558015.1. GTDB lineage: Bacteria > Omnitrophota > Omnitrophia > JAHJGZ01 > JAHJGZ01 > CAZLCT01. Next base: position 589 of record CAZLCT010000008.1, read on the forward strand.
CTATGTTTACTTCTGGTAAAAAAAGGGAAAATATTAAAAAGAATGTCACTGTTTATAAGTATAATATTTCTCATTTCTATTTCCGCATTAATACTCAAGATTTCCCCGTTATTTTCAGCCCCTGAAGCAGTTATTACTTCTGCCGGAGCTGATGTAAGATATGGTCCTTCCACAGCTGATAAAGTCGCATTCCGGTTGAGCGAAGGTATTGAAGTAATAATTACATCAGAAAATAATAAATGGTATAAAATACTACTTAAAAGCGGCAAAGAAGGCTGGATTAAAGACTCCTCACTTGAAGAAGTTAAGTGGAGATAGGCCCAGAGTGAAATTATTTGACATTATTTGCGAGCTGTGCTAGATTTACCCCTTATCACTATTCGTTGTATGTAAAAGTATGGCAAATAATAAGATAAAACCTTAAAAAGTATATCCCCGGTGTTAAAATTAGTATATTTTGATTAGGGTTTTACACACCATTTTAAATTTATCCCATACAAAGATTTTTTATTAAGAAGTTTTAGATTGTTAATATAAATATTTATAGTACAATTACTTATGATGAGGAAATGTTTATGAAAAAGTTACCCGATTCAAGCGGTCATTTTGATAAGTTTGGGGGGAAGTTTATACCCGAGGTTCTTTTTCATGCTTTAGATGAATTAGAGAAAGCGTATCTTTATTTTAAAAAGGATAAGGCCTTTCAAAAAGAATTTAAGAATATTCTACAAACATATGCAGGCAGGCCTACCCCTCTTTTTTATGCGCGGAATTTAACAAAAAAGTTAGGCGGTGCACGTATCTTTTTAAAAAGGGAAGATCTATGTCATACCGGTGCTCATAAGATTAACAATACTATCGGGCAGGCATTATTGGCTGTGAAATTAGGTAAACGCCGTATCATTGCTGAAACAGGTGCGGGTCAGCATGGTGTTGCTACTGCTACAGCAGCTAAATTTTTTGGTCTCAAATGTATTGTATATATGGGAGAGGAGGACATTAAACGACAGGCTCCGAATGTTTACAAAATGAAATTGCTCGGCGCCGAGGTACGTCCCGTTTCTTCCGGATCAAGAACCCTAAAAGATGCAACTAATGAAGCGATTCGTGATTGGGTGACAAATGTTGATGATACATATTATATTCTGGGTTCAACAGTTGGCCCTCATCCGTATCCCATGCTGGTGCGTGACTTCCAGTCTATTATCGGCCGTGAGACAAAGAGCCAGCTGCGCCGTGAAGGAATAAAAGAACCAGATTATTTGGTTGCCTGTATAGGAGGAGGCAGTAATGCGTTAGGTCTTTTTTATCCTTTTCTTAAAACCAAGGTAAAGATGATAGGTGTTGAAGCTGCAGGCTTGGGACTTTCTACTAATTTTCATGCCTCTGCTTTACTAAAGGGGAGTGTTGGCGTACTGCATGGAATGAAAAGTTACATACTTCAGGATAAGGACGGGCAGATAAAACTTGCGCATTCAATTTCTGCCGGCCTTGATTATCCAGGAGTTGGTCCTGAACATGCATATTTTAAAGAGACAGGACGTGTACGGTATGTGTCTATTACTGATAAAGAAACCCTAGAGGGATTTCAATTACTTATTGATACAGAAGCAATAATTGCTGCATTAGAATCATCACATGCTATTGCATATCTTCGGAAATTAGCGCCTAAACTTTCACGTAAAGATATAATCGTTATGTGTCTTTCCGGACGCGGAGATAAAGATTTACCTATTGTACGCAATTATCTCAATATTTAATAACAGGATTGGATTATTATGAATTGTTTAGAATCTAGGATTAAAAAAATAAAAAAAGATAAAAAAAAGATTTTTTGCGCTTATGTGACACTAGGGTATCCTGCTTTAAGTTTTACTGAAAAGTTAATAACGGAATTTAATAAAATAGGTGTTGATATTATTGAGCTGGGAATCCCTTTCTCCGATCCTTTAGCCGATGGGCCTACTATACAGGATGCATCTTTTGTGGCATTAAAAAATAAAACCAAAGTCTGTGATGCGTTCAATTTAGTATCAAGACTCCGCAAAAAAGGTGTTACTTTGCCTATAATATTTTTTTCGTATTATAATATTATTTATCACTACGGAATTAAGGATTTTGTCCATAAGTTAGTACAGAACGGATTCGACGGTGTCTTATGCCCAGATCTGCCTCCTGAGGAGGATAAATATTTTGACAGGCAGCTCAGAAAAAATGATTTATCTTTAATCTACCTTATAGCACCGACTTCTCCGCACGTGAGGATGAAAATGCTAGCTAAAAAAAGCCGCGGTTTTATTTACTATGTTTCACGACGCGGTGTAACTGGTGCAAGGCATGATCTTGCTAGAGACCTTTCCGTGAATTTAAAACAAATTAAAAAATATACACAAAAGAGCGTTCTGGTCGGTTTTGGTGTTTCTGATAAGAATCAAATAAAGACAATTTGTTCGGTAAGTGACGGTGTGATTGTGGGGAGTGCTATTATTAATGAAATTAAGAAAACCAAAAGTGTTAAAAAAACATCACTTTTTGTAAAAAAACTGGTAAAAACAATAAAAAGTATTTAATTTATCATAATTCTATGATCTTTTTAGGATTGGATATCGGAGAAAAACGAATTGGAGTTGCTAAGTCTGATGAGCTCAACATGTTTGCCCATTCGGTCGGATATTTTGAACGGGGCACTGATACTGAGCTTGCGGAAAAACTTAATGAGTTTATTAATACCTGCCAGGCTGAGAGAATAGTTGTGGGACTTCCCATAAAGATGGACGGCACTGAAGGTATTGCGAGTGAAAATATCAGATCATTGATTTACAGAATAAAGGATAAAATACCGGTACCTATCGAAACATGGGATGAAAGACTTACCAGCAAACAAGCAATGCAATACATGCATGGTTCTTCACTTTCGGGTAAAAAAAAGAAAAAAAAGGTTGATGCATTAGCAGCCCAGGTTATGCTGCAGAGTTACTTAGATTGTAATAAGACTTAAAGTCAAAAAAATGTATCCTATTACAGTATTAAACAATAAATTAAAGATTGTTACTAATCAGCTAAAAGCACGGGATTCGATTGCCGTAGGCATAGGACTAAAGGTAGGCGGAAGGAACGAGCCCGAGAGCATATCCGGCATTTCTCATTTTATAGAGCACCTCGTTTTTAAAGGTACAAAGAAAAGAAGTGCTAAGAATATAAAAGAGGAAGTCGAAGGACGGGGTGGTGTATTGAATGGTTATACTTCAGAAGATACGACTTATTTTTTTATAAAAATTATAAAAAAGCATTTCGATTATGCATTAGAAATTCTTGCCGATATGGTCCAGAACCCTCTTTTTAGCATAACAGATATTGAAAGGGAAAGAACCGTTATCTTAGAGGAAATTAAAATGTACATGGACATGCCCATGCATTATGCCCATGATTTGATAAATACATTATTATGGCCCAATCATGCATTAGGAAGGTTTGTCTCGGGTACCATTGGGTCGGTAGCAAAGATAAGCCGAAATGATATCAAAAAATATCATAAAAAATTTTATAAGCCAAATAATATATTAGTAACAGTCTGCGGAGACATAGAGCATGGTGTGATTGTAGAATCTGTGCAGCGACATCTAGGAAATTCTAAGTCAATAAATTCGGCATTAAATATTAAAGCAAATTCCCGTCAAAGTAGACCGCGTTTTCTTTTTCATGAAAAGAAGACCGAACAAACAAACCTTGTTATGGGAATGCATTCTGTAAGCAAAACTGATCCTAGAAGGTATGCTTTATCCCTTCTTCATATTATTTTAGGAGCTAATATGAGTTCTCGTTTGTATGATGAGGTGAGAGAAAAAAGAGGGCTTGCTTATGAAATTAGAACGGGCTTGAGCACTTATGAAGACACTGGATCATTTACCGTATCCGCAGGGGTTGAGAATAATAAAGTTGAGCGAACTTTGAGTGTTATATTAAACGAGTTATCTAAAATTAAAAAAAAGGGTATCAGCAAAAATGAATTGCGTCGCGCCAAAGAATATTTTATTAATCAGCTTTCTTTTGCCCTTGAAGATACGCTTGAGCATATGTTGTGGATGGGAGATAAAGCCATGTATTTTAAAGAAATCCCGGATATGGATAAGATAAAGCAAAAAATAAAAGATATTGACGCTGGTGATATTTTAGATATTTCAAGGCAGATATTTAAGGAATCTAATTTAAGTTTGGTTATTATAGGGCCAACTGAAGAGAGGCTGCAAAATAGAATTCGCAGTAATTTTTCATTGTAATATTATTTAAGGTTAACGGGGTTAAAATTATGAAGAAAATATTTATAGCACCAAGTATTCTTTCTGCTGATTTTGGTAATTTAGAACGTGAGATAAAAGACGTCGAGGATGGAGGCGCTGATTTTATTCACGTTGATGTCATGGACGGACATTTTGTGCCAAATATCACTATCGGACCCGTGGTTATCAAATGGATCCGAAGGAGAACCAAGTTGCCACTTGATGTGCACTTGATGATTGATGAACCCATACGTTATATAAAAGATTTCCGTGATGCTGGATCCGACATTATAACAGTTCATTATGAAGCATGTGATAATCTTGATGAGACAATAAGTATGATAAAAAAAAGCGGTGCAAAAGCTGGAATTTCTTTAAAACCCAAGACTCCTGTGGATAAAAATGTAAGTGATATAGTAACTAATCTTGATTTGGTTTTATTAATGAGTGTTGAACCGGGTTTTGGCGGTCAGGAGTTTATGCCTGATGTTGTAAAGAAGGTCAAAGAGTTAAGAAAAACTTATATCGGGCTTATATCGATTGACGGCGGCATAAATGAAAAGACGGCCAAGGTAGCACGTGATGCTGGTGTGGATATTCTTGTTGCTGGTACGGCGGTTTTTTCTCAAAAGGACCGCCGAAAAGCAATACGGGATTTATTAGGATAGTCTGCTGATATATTTTCCAACCCGCAGTAGATCAGGATTAAATTTTTGTAAAGTAACTTTTACAGGGTAAGTTTGCATTATGAATAAAATAGATAAAGATAAAATTCGCAATTTTTCAATCATTGCCCATATTGATCACGGAAAATCATCTCTGGCTGATCGTTTTTTACTCACTACTAAAGCGATTTCGAAGCGTGAGTTTCGTGCACAGATGCTTGATGACATGGACTTGGAAAGGGAACGGGGAATTACAATAAAAGCCCGTGCTGTACGTATATATCATAAGGGATATATACTGAATCTTATCGACACTCCAGGCCATGTTGATTTTACATATGAAGTATCAAAAAGTTTAGCTGCGTGCGAAGGAGGATTATTGTTGATTGACGGTTCTCAAGGTGTTGAGGCACAGACAGTATCAAATTTTTATTTAGCAAAGGCAAGGAATCTGGTTCTAATTCCAGTAATTACAAAAATAGACTTATCTGCTACTGATTTAAACAGGGTAGAAGAGCAGATAAAGACGGTACTGAAAATTGATACATCAAATATTAACCTCACCAGTGCTAAAACCGGCGAGGGAATTGAAGAGGTACTGGATGAAATTATTTCCGAGGTTCCGCCTCCTAAAGGTGGTGAGAAAGAGGCTCTTAAAGCGTTGATATTTGATTCAAAATTTAATACCTATCGAGGTGTAATAGTATATATCCGTGTTTTTGACGGTATTTTAAAGACCGGAGATTCTATAAAAATGATGTTTACTGATAAGTCGTATGAAATAGAAGAATTAGGCGTTTTTAATCCTCATATGCAGAAAGTAGACTCCTTGGGTGTGGGGGAAGTAGGGTATTTAATAGCGAATATCAAAGAGGTGCATGATGTTAAAATAGGCGACACTGTGACACATGAAAAAAATCCGGCCGCTGAGCCCCTGGAAGGCTATAAAGATGTTCAACCCATGGTGTTTTGCGGAATGTATCCGATAAATGCCAAGGACTTTGATCTTTTGCGCGACGCCCTTGCAAAATTACGGTTAAACGATTCTTCTTTTATTTTTGAGCCTGAATCATCTCAGAGCCTTGGTTTCGGATTTCGTTGCGGGTTCCTAGGGCTTCTGCATATGGAAATAATACAGGAACGATTGGAGAGGGAATTCGGTCTTAATTTGATTATAACCGCACCTAATGTTAGTTATCAAATTACTAAGACAAATAATAAGGTTATGCTTGTTGATAACCCTGTAAAATTGCCTCCACCGAATGAAATTTTAAAATTTGAAGAACCGTATATTTTAGTAAATTTATTGATACCTTCACGTTCAATAGGAGATGTCATGAAACTCTGCCAGGAGCGTCGTGCCGATTATGTGAGCACGGAGTATTTGGATACTGAACGGGTTCTTTTGGTGTATAAAATTCCTCTTTCTGAAATTGTTATGGATTTTTACGATAAGATTAAGTCTCTGACCAGCGGATACGGTTCTTTTAATTATGATTTTATAGGATATAAAGCTTCACGTCTTGTCCGTATGGATATTTTAATTAACGGAGAAATAGTTGATGCATTGTCTACTATTGTTTACAAGGATAATGCATATTATCGCGGCAAAAGTTTAGTTGCTAAAATGAAGGAAGTAATTCCCAGACAACTTTTCGAAGTTGTAATTCAGGCGGCTATCGGCTCAAAGGTTATTTCAAGAGATTCAATTAAACCGTTACGCAAAAACGTTACTTCGAAATGTTACGGGGGAGACATTACGCGTAAACGTAAATTATGGGAGAAGCAGAAGGCCGGTAAAAAACGCATGAAAAAAATAGGTAAAATTGATCTTCCTCAGGAGGCTTTTATATCTGTACTGAGAATAGATAAATAATTGTAGCGGAGAATATATCCGTAAAAAAGAAAGGAGTACAATGCTTACATGGTATAACGGTTATCTGAATCGGCATCCTAGTTTAAAGTATTGGGTTAAAGAGTGGGTTGAGCCGATAGTTATTGCTCTTATTTTAGCGCTTTTTATTAGAACATTTTTTGTTCAGGCTTTTAAAATACCAACTGGTTCGATGCGAGATACCCTTATTGAAGGGGATAGAATTTTGGTCAATAAAATTATATACCGTTTTCGTGAACCTAAACGAGGAGAAGTTATAGTTTTCAAATTTCCCAAAGACAAAAAGAGGGATTTTATTAAGAGACTCATCGCTTTAGGAGGGGAAACTGTCGAGATAAAAGATGGAGACGTATATATTAACGGCAAAATATTAACTGATTCCCAGATTATACGGCAAAATTATTATTACAATAGAGAAGATTGGGAATACGGCAGGACAAATCAGGTCATAAATGTCCCTGATAATTCATATTTTGTGTTAGGCGACAACAGTGCACATAGCAGTGATAGTCGCAATTGGGGATTTGTTGAGCATAAAGACGTGATTGGGAAAGCATTCTTTATCTATTGGCCTCCACGCCGGTGGAAAATGGTAGAATAGTCTCTGTATTTTGTTTAATTCTATTATAAAACAATCTTGAAAAAGATATTGTATTTATGCTATACTCCTTTAGCCACTATAGGATGAGGGGTTGTTTTCTTTCGTAAATAATTTAGTGAAATGGATTTTTTACATCTTGGGTTATATTGATGGAAAATTTAGTTGAAACAAAGAAACAAGATGCCCCCCAAGGCGAGTTATTTAACGAGATTTGCACAGAAAATTTATCTGCCCAAGAGGAACAAAGCAGTAGTAATAAAGAGGCACCTAAGCAATTTATTTTAAGCTTTGATAAGTTTTTAGTGTTTATATTGTTTATTATTATTGTTATGGCTGTAGCTTATGCTTTTGGTGTCGCCTCAGGACGCGGTGGAGGTAATAAAGGAGAGATTGCTGAAGAGGTTTCTCCTATAAAAATAATAAGTGAACCTCAGAATGTTTCAATAACAGAAGGTAGTAAACCCGAAGAGGCTAAGGGCGAGGAAAAGACCGTAGCATCTGTTGCAGTTCTTGCAGATAAATTCGAGCCGGTTACAGAAGGGGGATGGACGATTCAGGTTGTTACTTATACTGATCCCCTACGTGCAAGAGAAGAAGTTGCAAAATTACGTGATGAGGGCTTCAAACCGTTTATAATACCAAGCGGGAAGTATCATCAGGTTTGCGTTAACAGATTTAAAAATAGATCATTGGCTCTTAAAATGTTGCCTACTTTTACAAGATCAGGTGAATATTTTGATGCTTATGTTCGCAAGGTTAAAAAATCTTAATTGTGCATATTAAAGAAAATAAGGAAGGGGATATATAAATGTCATTACATCGTAGTTTAAGATCGAGTTTCTCATCGAAAGGACATCGGAATGTTCTTAAGCGTCTTGAGAGGATTAAAAAATTAAAAGACGAAGAACGCTGGTCTGAGGAAGAAAATTCTATTTATGGCCTACCTAAGGTTCGCTCTATAAAAATTAGGGCTAAAGCAAAAACTAAGGCTGCTCCTGAAGAACAGGCTGCTGCTGAGGGAGTTGCTCCGGCTGAGGCAACCGAAAAAGACCAAAAAGACCAAAAGAAATAATATCTACATATTTATTTAATCATGGAAATTCGGAAAATAAAAAAAGAGGAATACAAGCAGACTCAAGAACTCGTAACTTCTATAATGAAGAATGAGTTTTCAGAAGATATAACCGCGTATCCTCTTCAGGATATTGATGATATCAGCAATTCCTACGGTAATTTAGGAGAAGCTTTTTTTATTGCTTCAAACAATGGAGTTATTATCGGTACTGTAGGAATAAAACGCGAAGACAAGAGGACCGCACTCTTAAGAAGAATCTTTGTTCATCCTAAGTACCGCCGTAAGAGGTATGGTTCAAAACTTATGGAGAGAGCCATTGAATTTTGTAAAGAGGTGGGATACCAGGAGATTGTTTTTAAAACAACTTCTAAGATGGAAGGGGCTATTGCACTGTGCAGGCATAAAGGTTTCCTTGAGCGGGCAAAAATAGACTTAGGCGGTATAGAGTTATTAAAGTTTACACTTTTTTTGAAAGAAAATTCACCTTTAGGTGGTTGAATAATTTCGACCTTTCAAAAGGATTTTATTCAATTTTACATAGTTAATTAAGTAACATTATAATATTACGAGTTGTTTTATTTATTATTAAGGTTCAATAAATATAAATAAATATGGGGTGAAAAGTATGCAGTTATTTCCAAAAGGGAAGAAATCAGATTCAATGAAGACTTTGACGGAAGAGGAAATTCAGGAGCGGTTATATGGGGAATTTACAAAAAGTGATCTTAACAAAGATAAACATAAGTTTGAAAAGCCAGCCAAACAAGTTACAAAAAATTCTCATGCAGATTTAGAGGATAGATCTGATGTAAATACGGAGCAAGATCTTTTCAGTTTTGAAAAGCCCAAAGTTCAGGTTGATGAGGATGATAAACCAAAGGAAAAAGATATTGAGGAAGAGAACCTTAGGATTGATTATACTGAAGAAGATGAGAAAGAAGATGAATCAGAGGCTGAAGATCTTACGAAAAATGATGCCCAGGATATTATTGATTCATTTGAACTTGATGAGAAAATTTTAAAGCAAAAAAAGTCAATAGAGACAGTTACTTATACATTCCCTGAAAAGGAAACCCCGTTAGATAATAAGGAAATCAAGAAAACGAAAAATAAATATACCGAATCAATTAAAGATACTTTAAGTTCTTTTAAGATAGATTTTGCCGAATTTGTAGATAAAATAAAGACAATTTCGCCCATGGTTATCGGCCTTGCGGTATTAACTATTGTATTTTTGATTATTGTTTTCAATATGTGGAGCCGATCAAGTCGTAATGATGTAATTGCCCCTTCGGATAATGTTGCTAAAAGAAGTTTTTCATCGGTCATACCTGGAAAATCTTCAGGAACTACTGAATCAGTTACTGCAATAACAGGGTTGCCGAGCACTGCAAAATCCACTGACGATACTGCTCAGGTTTCTGATACTTCCGGTGGAGGTATCGAACCTGTGAAACCTATTAAAGATTCGTTTTATACTATTCAGATCTGTGTATATGAGGATAAACAGCGTGCACTTGATCTTGTTACAAGACTTAAACAGGATGGCGTAGATGCTTTTTATGAAAGCATAACAACTCGGACAGGAAGAGTTTTATATACTGTATACCGGGGACGTTATGAAACCTTGAGGGTGGCAAACAATTCTTTTACTGACTTTAAAAAGACCGACGGATTTAAAGAGTTTCCTGACAGTTTTATTAAATGGATTAAGTAGTATTGTTGTAAAGATAGGATAAATTAAAGTTGTAAAAAAGGATTTTACCAAATGTGGGATGGTATAAATTGCAGAAAATTTCCGAGGATTAATAGTAAAATAGAAGTTGATATTAAAATCAACGGAAATATAGAACATATTTCTACCCTTACAGAAAATATAGGTATCGGCGGTATATGTATTATATTAGATAAAAAAGTTGATAAATATTCACTGGTAAAATTAAATTTGGAAATTAACGATGATTTTTCTCCGATTGAATGCGACGGCCGTATTGTTTGGATTATAGAAAAACGTATTTTTGGAAAAAACGATAGTCATTATGATGTAGGTATTGAATTTTTAAATATGGATGCCGTTGATGGTGATAGGATTAAAAATTTCATTTTACAAAAGGAAAGGTAGTAAGATATGAATTTTGGGGCAATGGGTGATATGGTAAAGAACTTTTCTAAGGTTCAGCAGTTATTAAAAGACGAGAATTTCCGTAAATTTCTAGAGAACACGGAAGTAAAAAAGCTGATGCAGGATAAAGATTTTCAGCAAGCTGTTAAAGATAAGAATTATCTTAAGTTGATGTCAAATAAGAGCTTACTGCAATTAATGCAGAATCCTGAGGTGCAGGAGTCCCTTTCAAAGCTTAATATGAAAGACTTTAACATCAATAAGTGAAAAATTTCTCAAAAGGGGACTTTATGTCCATAAAATATAATAGCTGGAATGATGGTTTTTTTTAGTCCATACCTTGAAAAACATGAAATGCTATGCTATACTTTTTTTAAAGCTTTTAAAAAGTCATAGAGAATAAGGATATTTCTATACTTATATTATGAAAGTAATAACAAATTTTATTGATCTTTCGACTAAGGGCAAATTCGATATTATTGATATTACGGATAAAATTCATCAAAATTTACGAATAACCTTATTCCAAGAAGGCAATGTTACAATTTTCAATCCGGGATCAACAGCAGGTATATCTACTATTGAATTCGAAGGCGGCTTAGTTAAAGATATACGAAATTTATTTGAACGTGTTATTCCCGAGAAAGAAAATTATTTTCATGATGAAAAATGGCACGATGGTAATGCTCATGCACATTTGCGTTCTTGTTTATTGAAAACTTCTTTAACTGTACCTTTCAGGCAAGGGAAATTATTACTTGGAACCTGGCAGCAGATAGTATTTGTCGAATTTGATAACCGCCCAAGGCAAAGAAAGATCATAACTCAATTTATTGGAATGTAAATTTAGGAACAAGACTTCCTCAATAACAGGCATGAAAGAAAGAGGTGAGAAAGTGGAAAAAGAGAGAAGAAAATTCAAACGTTTTGATGCTTTTATGAGTGTGAAGTATAAGATGCAGGAGCCTACTGAGTGCAACGGCGTTTGTTTAAGTAAAGATTTATCACGAGATGGGATGAAAATGACTGCCAACGCAAAGTTGTCAAAAGGAGGTCTTTTAGATTTAGAGATTGATATTCCCGATGACCCAAAACCGGTTTATTCTACAGGTGAAATTGTCTGGGGCAGAAAAGTTAAAGGCAGTGAGCATGATTTTGAAATAGGATTAAGATTTTTATTAATGGATCCTGTAGATAAATTCCGCATCCTTGATTATGCTTATAATAACTGGCTTGAAACGAAAGTTGACGATTATACGGATCCGGAAGAGATTACAGAGTAGTTCCCCCTTGTAAAAGCTATTCTCATTTGACATTCGATCCTTCGAATGTTTCCTTTTAATTTTCCACTTTTTAAGAAGAATTGGTGTTTTCCTTTATAAAGAAGTGTTTCTCCACCACAAAATAATTTAGATAAATGCTGGAAGGTGGAGTTCCCGCCTTATTTTTTCATCCTGAAATCGGCGGATTTCACACGTCCTGTGTTCAAGAACTCTAATAATTGCTGGAAGGGGGAGTTGAACCCCCACAGCCTTACGGCCACTAGACCCTGAACCTAGCGCGTCTGCCAATTCCGCCATTCCAGCTTTTTTATAGTAATAATATATATATTTAATGCATAGTCAAGGGAAATGTGGCGGATTTATTTTTCTCTATTTGCTTAAGGTTTATGTCGATAGTATAATATTTATAAATAAATAGAATCACCCTTGAATGTGCTAAAAAAAGAGGAAATTTTTTAGGATATATGGCAAATAAAGGTACGGCTGATATAAAAAATAAAAAAGCATCTTTTAATTATTTCATATACGAAAAATATGAGGCAGGTATTGTCTTGCAAGGCAGTGAAGTTAAATCTCTTCGTGATGGAAAAGCAAATTTAGTTGACTCCTATGTACAGATAGAAGGTCAAGAGGCTTTTATAAAAAATGTGCATATTTCTCCTTATAGTACTGCCTCGGAAAAGAATTATGATCCAAGGCGTACAAGGAAACTTTTACTGCATAAGTATCAGATAAGTAAACTAGTTGGAAAAGCGGCACAGCGTGGATTTACTATTGTCCCTTTAAGGATTTATTTTAAAAAAGGAAAAGCCAAAGCTGAGATAGCAATTTGTAAAGGTAAACATAGGTTTGATAAACGGGAATCAATAAAAAAGAAGATGCAGCAGAGAGAAATCCACAGGGTAATGAGGAAAAAGTAAGACAAAAGACGGAAGTCAGAGGCTAGAAGTCAGAAATCAGAATTTTGAAATCAGATATCTGAGTTCCGACCTCAGACTTCTTTATTTTGGTCTTTTGTCTTTGGTCTGTAGTCTCAAGTCTTAAAATACGAGGGGGTGAATTAGGTTCGACAGTGAGATCGTTGCAGGATGGAGCAGGCAGAGGTTGTAAGGAGGCCTCTCAAAACACCTTACAAAAATATAAATGCAGAAGATTTCTGTATTGGTGACAAGGTAGCGGATGTTGTTACACTCAACTTCGCACCTGTCGCTTTACCTATCGCTGCCTAATTAGGTTCAGCGACATTCTTTAGGCTTTTGTCTGCGGGGTTTAAAGGATGACGATCAGCAGGCTCGTTTGCCGGACTGCCTTATATCTGGTGAATTAAAAATCATAAGGATCGTGGTAGTATATCCTGTAGGTTGGAGATGCTACCATTAAACAGTGTAAACCAACTAAGCTTGTAGAGCCACTTGCGGTCATTTCATTGGACGGGGGTGCAATTCCCCCCACCTCCATTTTTTACATCCGTGTGAAAAATCACTAATAACCACGAATATTATCCATCCATGGATACGAATTTACACGGATGGAAAAAAATATTGACGGGAATTGCAGGGAGGCCGCCGCCACGGGTAAAGTGAACAGGATGTGAACGTCAGGCGGCCGAGGGGAGTCGACGCAAGGAATCACAGGAAGTGATGACTGTAGGCGACAATTCCCCCCACCTCCACTTTATATTTCGCACCTTTCATATCAACAACTTACGAGGTGCGAATTGGTTGCAAGCGGCTTAACGAGTTTTCAACTGATGTTTTAAAGCAGACAGAAAAGAAACAGAGAACTGCACCAAGTAGCATAGTAATTCAAAGGATAGAATATTATTACCACGTATATGGAGGTAGAGAATGGATGATTTGCAATTACAGCTTTTGATTGATTTACATAAGTCACATGTGAGGCAAGGGCCTGGTAGCGATGATGCAACCCAAAAAGCGTTGACATTGGCTGGATTGGATAGATCTCGTCATTTAAAAATTGCGGACATTGGCTGTGGAACAGGAGCATCTACAATTTTGCTGGCAAAAGAATTGAATGCTCACATTACTGCTGTGGACTTTTTGCCTGATTTTCTTGACGAGCTTCAAAATAGAGCAAAAGACCATGGAGTGGCTGAGAAGATTACCTCCTTGAATTGTTCAATGGATGCACTGCCTTTCGCCGATGAAGAATTCGATGTTATTTGGTCGGAGGGTGCGATCTATAACATGGGTTTTGAATCTGGAGTGTCAGCATGGAGCCGGTTTCTTAAACCCGGCGGGAAACTTATTGCTTCGGAAATCACATGGCTGACCGCCGAACGACCGCTAGAACTTCAATCTCACTGGGACAGTGAGTATCCTGAGATTAATATCGCTTCAGCAAAGATTGGGATTCTTGAACAGTATGGATATTGCCTAGAGGCGTATTTTTACCTGCCAACGCATTGTTGGTTTGATAATTATTATCACCCAATGCAAAATAGTTTTGATAGTTTTCTTGAGCGAAATGGAGAGAGCGAGCAAGCGAAAGAAATTGTTAAATGTGAAAAAAATGAAATAGCTCTTTACGAAAAATATAATGCCTATTATAGCTATGGTGTTTATATAGCGAAAAAGCTGTAAATTGCGCATTTGCACCTTAGAGGTTTCCGAATTGGTATGCCTTTATTGCTGTTTTAGTTTCTACATTAAGCGATGCTGCAATGGCTGTAAAGGTCATACCGAGTTTTCATAATTGTCTTACTTTTCGTGAGATCTTCTGGTATACTGCGGTTTCTTTGACAGGGTGGATTTTGATATGGATACTGATCTCGCAAAAGGTGCGAATTGGTTGCATCCGTGTCCACCATCTGTACGACCATTTCCATGACGGAATTTTTTACAAACGCATACAAATCAGCCAACATAACCCTATTTTATCATATTTAAAACGATAGCGATGAGATATGATGTGGTGAAAAAAAAGGTATTATTCATTAATTATTGGCCAAGAGGCGGCATGAGGCATTATTCTGATTCGGTCGTTTGTATCTTACGAGAACAGTATTATGTTGATTATATTTTGCCACTGACTATGTTTAATGCATTGTTTTCGAATTTTAGAATATTATTTCAATGCCTCATAAATAGGTCTGTTATCGTGCATATTAATAATGGTCATCCATTTCTTTTACCATTGTATTTTTTTTTGGCATTTAAAAATACAGTTGTTACTTTGCACGATGGGTATCCTCATCAAGGGGAAAGCGTTATTAAAAGAATGTACTTTTATATTCAACTGGCATTAATTTATTTGTTTGTTAAAAAAATTATAGTGCATTCGGACAAGATTATTCCACACTTCCCTGCGTGGTTCAGAAAAAAAACATTTTATGTTATTACACATATTTATTATAAGAATTTTTATTCTAAAAAATATGATTCAGCGGATATCGACGGTATAATCACATTGCTATTTTTTGGTAGAATTTTGCCCTACAAAGGATTGCCCATTTTACTTAAGGCATTCGAAGAGTTTGATGCTACAAAATACAGATTAATAATTGCAGGGGAGGGCAAGCTTCCAAAAATACCTGTACATCTCAAGAATATCCAAATAAAAAATAGATTTATTGAGGATGAAGAAATTTCGGAATTATTTTCCAAAACAAATATTGTTGTTTTGCCGTATCTTAATGCATCTCAGAGCGGTGTTGTGTATATGGCTTTTGCATTTAATAAGCCAGTGATTGTGTCGGGAGTTGGTGCTATACCTGATGTTATACGAGATGGGTATAATGGGCGATTAGTCCTTCCGGGTTCTGTTGAATCCCTGGTGGATGCAATTACTGATCTTAGTGTGCGTGAGAACTATAGAAGGATTGTTGAAAATATAAAGAATCAGGACAAAAGCAATAATCGAGAGGTATTGCCCGCAGTGATGAACTGTTATAATAACTAACAAAATTAATAGGAAAAAGTATTAACAAACAATATTGTCAAATTATCTCGATAATATATTTCAATAATCCTGAAGTAAAGAGAGTCAAGAATAAGGTAAGGGGAAGTTAGGGGGACATCAATAGTATGGTGCGCTTATTACGTAGGATTTACACCAATCAGAATATTATTCGTACTGCAAAAATCGATCGATTTTTGATGAAACTATATGCACGATGGATGAATTTTAGGGGGCAGGGGAAAATTCATACGGTTTTTACTGAGATCTCATCAAAATGCAACTTATCCTGTGCTAACTGTTACAGAACGGATATTGATTATCCATCAAAAAATATGGACATGAGCATTGACACATTTAAATATATTGTCGATTCCATACCATATAAGACGCAGTTTTTGGTCATGCAAGGATTTGGAGAATCTACATGCAATCCTGAATTTTTATCAATACTGCGGTATGCATCATTGACTAAAAAATTCAATACAATTATTTTGAATTCTAATTTACTCAACAAAGATGCGGATTATTACTTATCGTTGTTAAATAACGGCTTAGATAGGCTCATAGTTTCGATAGACTCTTTTGACGAAGAGATTTGTAATCAATTGCGAAAGGGGTCTGATATAGAACGACTATATGACACGCTTACCAAAATCAATGAGCGTTATCGTAACAATATTGAGGTACGCATTACCGTATCAAAGGTAAATATGAATGATGTCGAAAATACTTTGGAGAAACTTGTTGGCATTAATATCGAAAAGATTGTGATAGGTATATTGGAGGATTATAAAAAAGATATGGTCAGCATTGATAAAAGTGGTGAGAAAATGATTTTATCGATAATAAAAAAGTATGCAAAAAAGGTGAACATTTTACTTGATAGATATGGTATATGTGTCTTACCTTTTACAACGGCAAGTTTCAATGTGAGAGGCAATGTTATGCCATGCTGTCGAATATTTGATGATGAAGTAGTAAACTTTGGTAATATCAATTCTGGCATTGAGAATACGCTTTTTTCAGACAAGTTCAATACAATCAGAAAAACATTTTACAAAAAGATGCCATATTTTTGTAAGGATTGCTCTCATTACAGTAAAATATAAATTAATTCGGAAAGGTATATAGTTATAAGAGCTTCATTTAAGAGAAAATGAATATGAAAAAAATAATATTACTCATTATAAAAATTCTTATTACGGGAAGTATTTTATGGGTCATTTTTTCGCGAATACCAATAAAAAATGTGTTTTCAACGCTCTCTTCTGCTAAGCCGTATTTTATTCTGTGCGTAGTATTATTAACACTAATTGAACGTTTTTTTGAAGGCATACAGATGCATATTCTTACCAAACATCAAGGTATAACACTGTCACTTATGTCAGTTATAGAAGTAGGTCTTGTAGCAACATTTTATGGGCTTTTTTTACCCGGTTATCTTGCAGGAGGTGTTATACGGTGGTATAAAATTTCAGCGCATGATAAAAAGCCTGCCGAAGCATTTGCTGCAATTATATTCAATCGATTTATTATTACATCGTTGATAGTAATCATAGGATTAAATTTCTTTGTCCTTGATTCGGTTGGTGTTCAACAGCATTACTTTGGTGTTATTTTGCTGATCGTATTTATAGCATGTATCCTTGTATATTGTGTAATCTTGAACAGTTCACTTATGAATTTCGTAGCGTCTTACCTATCAAGGGAAAATATTGCTTTTGTACCGCATTTTATTCAGAAAAATATACAGAAGGTTGTTAATTCGTTCGCTCGGTTTTGCGATCTCTCTTTAAAAGAACGCGCTACAATTATTATATGTGCATTATTATCGCAAGCATTAGGTTTGTTTGCATTTTATTTACTAGTTTTATCATTATCAATTACATCACTTAATATCATCAATGTTGGGTGGATACGGACGCTTATATTTTTGATCACCTTAGTACCAATTTCACTTTCAGGGGTTGGACTTCGTGAGGGCGGATTACTTATTATATTGCAACCTTACCATGTAGAATCATCTGCATGTGTTGCACTTTCATTGCTGATATTTTTACAGCTGCTGTTTTTAGGAATAATTGGTGGTATTTTGGAAGCACGGAACATGATTTTTAAGTCGAAATATAAATCGTGATGCTTATGTAGCGGTTCGTGTTAAAAATTGTTTTGATGTGCTTGAGAAATAGTATATTAGTGATTTGCCCGTAAGAGAGTTTCTGATGTTAGTAGCGTAGCAGTAATTTTAGTAATTTTAAAGTTGTGGCTTTTTTAAAAACTTTCGGGTAAATTGCAGATTTTTATATATGAATGATACACACTGAACAACCGAAGGATATGAACTTGCCTCTTTAGTAATATATGAAGAACTCCTTGGTCGCGACCTGATTCCCAAGTTTACAAAAATTATGAAGAGAATTGATTAAGTGCTACTTTTTCATCATCTTGCGGAGCTCATTGTTGTCTTTTTTGAGCTTACAAATTTCGCGCAGTTGTTCATCTGCATGCTTGTTCACTTTGACTCTTTCCCAATCAATGATATGCTGCAGTTCATTCTTGTAAAACTCGAGTTTAAATATTTTTTCCTCTAATGCCTTTTGGTTTAGAAGCGGCACTATTTTCCACCATTTCTTTTTATGTTCAAGGGCCTTGCGAAGGGCTTTATTGTCAGTCTTAAGTTGTTCTATTTCACGTTGAAGGGCTTCTTGAGAAACAATTTGATCGTTATACTCGGGTTTATTTGATTTAGTGGTACGGTTAAACACAGCATTATCATGCTCGAGTTGCCTGATTTTTTCTTCTAGTGCTTTAATAACAGGGCTCTGATCTTTTGTCTCAGCCTTTTCCTGATCGATAGTCTGGTTAAGTTTATTATTTTCACTTTTGAGCTCATCGATCTGTGATTGAAGGGATTTTACTAAATCACTCCGCTTGCCAATAGTAGTTTCAGCTTTTTCAATGCTGCTCTGTAGTTTACTGTTGTCAGACTGAAGTTTATTAATCTGGCTTTGTAATTCTTTCTCCGCCGCACTTTGATCTTTTTTTACAGACTTTTCTTTATCAATTGTCTCATGTAGTGTATTATTTTCTTTATTGAGCTCGTCGATTTCAGCTTTCAAGGATTTTACTAAATCAGACTGCTCGAAGGCCGCAGCTTGCTCTTTCTCAACAGCACTTTGCAGCTTACTATTGTCAGCCTTAAGTTGATTAATTTGGCTTTGCAACTCTTTTTCTGCTGCACTTTGATCTTTTTTCTCAGACTTTTCCTTATTAATTGTCTCATGTAGTGTATTGTTTTCCTTATTAAGCTGATTGATTTCAACCTTTAAGGATTTTACTAAACCAGACTGCTCGAAGGCCGCAGTTTGCTCTTTCTCAATAGCACTTTGCAGCTTACCGTTGTCAGCCTTAAGTTGATTAATTTGGCTTTGCAACTCTTTTTCTGCTGCACTTTGATCTTTTTTCTCAGACTTTTCCTTATTAATTGTCTCATGTAGTGTATTGTTTTCCTTATTAAGCTGATTGATTTCAACCTTTAAGGATTTTACTAAACCAGACTGCTCGAAGGCCGCAGTTTGCTCTTTCTCAATAGCACTTTGCAGCTTACCGTTGTCAGCCTGGAGTTTATTGATCTCGCTGTACAATTCTTTTTCCACAGCACTCTGGTTCATTTTTTCCGACTTTTCCTGGTCTATTGTATGGCGGAGTGTATCAATTACGTTATTAAGTTGGCCAATCTGCTCTTTTAAGGATTTCACTAAATCAGACTGCTCGAGTGCCGCAGTTTGCTCTTTCTCAATGGCACTTTGCAGCTTACCGTTGTCAGTCTGGAGTTTGTTGATCTGGCCATGTAATTCTTTTTCCACAGCACTCTGGTTCATTTTTTCCGACTTTTCCTGGTCGATTGTATGGCGGAGTGTATCAATTACGTTATTAAGTTGGCTAATCTGATCTTTTAAAGATTTCACTAAATTACTCTGTTCGCTAGTTTTAGTTTGTTCTTTTTCAATTGCACCTTGTAACTTATTGTTGTCAGCTTGTAGTTTACTTATCTCGCTGTGTAATGCTTTTTCTACTGTATTTTGATCTTTTTTTCCAGCCATTTGTTCATCGATTGTTGAGCGAAGTTCATCATTTACATTATTAAGTTGGTCGATTTGATCTTTTAAAGATTTAACCAAATTACTCTGCTCTTTATTTCCATTTTGTTCTTTCTCAATAGCACTTTGTAGCTTACTGTTGTCAGCCTTGAGTTTATTGATCTGACCGTGCAACTCTTTTTGGGCTTCACTCTGATCTTTTTTCTCGCACCTTTCCTTATCAATTGTCTGGCGAAGTGTATTAGTTTCTTTATTAAGCTGATCGATTTGGACTTCTAAGGATTTTACAAAATCACACTGCTCACTAATCGTAGTTTTCTCTTCCTCAATATTACTCCGAAGCTTATTATTATCAGCTTGGAGTTTATTGATCTGGTTATGCAACTTTTTTTCTAAAGCACTCCGGTCGTTTTTGCCAATCATTTCCAGATCAATTGTGTCACGAAGTGTATTATTTTCGTTATTGATTTTATTGATCTCGGATTTTAAGGATTTCACTAAATCATTCTGGTCGCTAATAGTAGTTTGACCTTTTTCAATACTGTTCTGTAATTTATTGTTGTCGGTCTGGAGTTTATTGATCTGGTTGTACAAATCTTTTTCAACCGCGCTCAGGTCCTTTTTATCGCGCCTTTCCTGGTCAATCGTATGGCGAAGTGTATCAATTACGTTATTGAGCTGGTCGACTTGACTTTGAAGAGATTTTACTAAATTGCTTTGCTCACCGATAGTAGTTTGACCTTTTTCAATAGTATTCTGTAGTTTATTATTATCTGCCTCGAGTTTATTAATTTGATTATTTAACTCTTTCTGGACTGCATTCTGGTCTTTTTTATCAGCTATTTCTTTATCAATTGTATGATGAAGTGAATTATTTTCTTTATTTAGCTGATCGATCTCGGCCTTTAAGGAATCCACCAAATCAAACTGTTCTTTAATCGAAATTTGTCCTTTCTCAATTGCATTTTGTAGCTTACTATTGTCAGCCTGGAGTTTATTGATCTGGCTATGTAACTCTTTTTCCGCTGCGCTCTGGTCCTTTTTATTGCACCTTTCCTCATCAATTGTATTGCTAAGTTTATTATTTGTATTATTTAGCTGCTCGATCTGACTTTGAAGCGATTTTACTAATGTAGACTGCTTGCTGATTGTGGTTTGCTCTTCTTCTATAGTACTCCGGAGTTTATTGTTGTCAGCCTGGAGTTTATTAATCTGATCGTACAATGCTTTATCTGCCGAGGTCTGGTTCTTTTTCTTGGACATTTCCTGCTCAATTGTCTGGCGGAGTGCATCGTTTTGGTTATTAAGCTGGTCTATTTGGCGCTGTAATGATTTTACTACAGCATTATGTTCCATATTTGTGTTTTGCTCTTTTTCAGACTCACTCTGTGGTTTATTATTTTTTGTATCAAGGCCGTTAATCTGGTTTGGTATTGCATGTTCGTTTTCCTCCAGGAGATTCTTTTTAATTGATTTTTTGTCTATAAAAATCATTACCATTCCAGCTATCATCAGGACTGCTCCGCAAATACCGTCAACGGCAACATAAACTAGGGGAGTTGTATTGGTGCTCATCAAAAGATACTGGGTAAAAATAATAAAAAGCGCACCGCACCAGCTTGTTGCTATTCCTAAATAAAGTTTTACTCTTTTCCATGTCAGGAGAAAAGCACCCACAAGTACTAAACTAGTACCCAGGAAAATGTGGTTTATTATAACTGATAAGACTACATATCCATCGTCAACCCCACTAAATGCCTTCACTTTTGTACACATGTAAATTCCAAAAGTAATAAAAATAAATGCGATTAATTTACGTGTCATGATTTCATCCTATATAAACTTTGTAATTTGTTAATTACCATTTACAATGACAAATTTTTGACATATGATGTCAAAAATTTTTACAAGTTTATTAAAACCAATCATTAAATTGACGGTTTTTGGTTATAAAAATGCAATATACATGCCACTTCAGAGGTTATTTTAAGTATATAAATACAAGTGAAGTTTCCTAATTAATATGGACCTATAGTATGTCAGTTAATATTAAGAAATAGAAAGTTGTTATCAGTATCCGTAAGGAACTAAAGAGGGTTTATACTTCTGATAGATATTTCGTCCAGTCTCACACTTGATAAAGAACGGACCGGAGTAAGGTTTGATTTCCTTGTGCTTACTTATTTTTTAATGATAAACCAGTATCATTTATTGATTATAATGCTTGGATTAGCCTTATCACAAAATATGTTATCGTAAAAAAGCTGGACACGTATTTTGGGGTAGGTATAATTAAATTTTAATGGATAATGAAAATAATTTTTAAATTTATTATTAACACATTTAAAATCTTAAGAATTAAATATTGTGAAAAAGATATCTGTTAGGCAGAAAATAACTCTTATAGTATTTGGTATTTTCTTATTTTTTATTTTATTTGAGGTAGGACTTAGGGTAGGAGGTATTTTTTATTTATCACTGCAGGAATACAAAAATATCAAGACACTTAAAGAAAAAGGAGAATATCGAATTTTATGTTTAGGAGAATCTACAACTGCTAATCAGTGGCCTGGACCACTTGAGGATATTTTAAATCAAAGTAACTTAGGAATAAAATTCAGTGTTATAGATAAAGGCATTCCCGGAACAAACACCGGTGCCATCCTCACACATCTTAATCGTTATATTGATACATATAAACCCCATATGGTAGTATCGATGATCGGGATAAATGATACGGCTAATATTTTTTTATTACCTTATCAAGACAAAACAATTTTAAAGCATTTAAGAGTATATAAGCTGCTGATGTTATTAAAATTATATATTTCTCAAAGATTTAATCCCTTAGTCTCACCATTTTATAAAAAGGGAGAAAAACGAAATGTTACAATCCCCAAAAATGCCAATAGAACCGAAGTTATAAAATTAGAAGAGAAAAATGATGAAAAAAATGAAAAAGATGCTTTAAGTGAAAAGGAATATATTGAATTAGGCCAGTTTTGGGAAGATCATGGAAAGCATGATAAAGCGGAGGAAGTGTTTAAGAAAGTTGTTAAAATAAATCACAAAAGTGAGAAGGGATATCTTGAATTAGGATGTTGTTATGTAAACCAAGGAAAGTACGCTAAAGCAGAAAAAGTTCTTAAGGAAGCCATTAAGATAAATCCAAAAGGTGAAAAGGGATATATTGAATTAGGATGTTGTTATGTATCTCAGGGAAAGTTTGATCTAGCAGAAGCAGCGCTTAAGGAGGCCATTAAAATAAATCCCAAAAATGAGGGGGCATATAACGAATTAGGATGGCGTTATGAATGGAAGGGAGAACTTAATAAAGCAGAGGCAATGTTTAATGAAGTCGTTAAGATCAATCCTAAAAATGAGTATGCAATCCATCATTTAACTATATGCAAACAAAACATATTAAGTCCTCACAGAAAAAATACAAATAAACCTATTCTTGGTTTTTATTCTCCATTAACAGTTATTAATTATAATAAAATAAAAAGTTTAGTCAGGAAAAGAAATATAAAAATGGTATGTGTACAGTATCCTATGCGCAGTGTTGAGCCACTAAAGAGTATTTTTAAGGATAGAGAAGGTATGGTTTTTGTAGATAATGAAGCAGTGTTCAAAGATGCTTTAAAGGAAGGTAACCGCAAGGAATATTTTATTGATATGTTTGGGGGTGACTTTGGCCATTGTACTTTTAAGGGTAACCAGCTTCTGGCCAATAATATTGCTGAAACTATCTTAGAGAAATACTTTTATAAAAAATAATATATAAATATGGTAATTTTTCTGGGGGGCTTTTTAAAAATATTTGTTATAATTATTTATGATTTCGGATGATTTATTATATCCCATAATACACCAATACACACAATTAAAATGGAAAGAAAAAGATAAAAAATATGAATACAAAAAAGAATAGTTTTTATATTTTATTTCTTCTTTTAATTTGTTTGATATTATGCTACGTAATTATTAACAAGGTTTTATTTGAAGAACAAAAGGCGCAAAAACTTTATTGGTTTATTCCTGATGGTGTACGTGCAGATCCTGATATTTTCAATATCTTTCAATGGGCTGAGGAAGGAATGCTTCCTAATATAAAAAAGATGATGGAGAAAGGGTCTTACGGATATATGATACCTGTTTTTCCGTCTCATACACCTGTTAATTTTGCTACATTGCTCACTGGTGCATATCCTAAAACCCATGGTGTTGCTGATGGACCAATGCATATTGAAGGAAGACCATTAGATAAAGTCGCTGTAGGCGGATTTAGATCCGTTGCACGAAAAGTTCCTGCAATATGGACAACACTTGAAGAAGCAGGTAAAAAAGTACTGGTTTTGTCTACTCCAGGCTCGACTCCTCCTGAGATAGATGAGGGAATCGTAATACGAGGCCGTTGGGGAGGCTGGGGATGTGATTTTCATGCTGTTAATTTTGAATCACAGGCAGATGGGTCTCAACGAAAAAAACAGGCACGCAGCACTCGCCTATTCTTCTTTGGACATGAGTTGACAAAATATATACCGACAAAAAAAGCCGAAGGATGGAAAAATGTTCCTAAATCATTCAGTCCTGCCTTAGAAGCAACATTAGTTGCATGGAATACCTCCATATTTATTTATATCTATGATAATTCCAATGATAATACAACTAATTATGACAGAATTATTTTTTCAAAAACAAAAGATTATGTGCTGGCAAATCTTAAGCAAGGATTATGGAGCAGATGGCATGATATCGTTTTAAACTGGAAGGAGCAGGAAGTCGCCTCACATGTAATGTTTCATGTAATAAAAATTGAGGAAGACGGCTTTTTCAGGGTCCGGTTGCTTTTTAACAATATTAATAAATATTTAACACAACCTGGTAATGTTGCAGTGAACTTAACAACTCATATCGGTCCGATGGTTGACTTTGTGGATAATTTTCCTCCTCAATTGATATATTATCCTGAAGATAAAAAAACATTTTTAGATGAACTCGCATTTTCTTTCCGGTGGCATAAAAATGCCATCCCGTTTCTTATGAACCAATACCGGCCCGATATAGTGATTCATGATATATATAGTCCAAACCAGATGCTTACAAGTAGATGGTGGTTAGGATATGTAGACCCTTTTAGTAAAAGATATAGTGACGTGAATGAAAAAGAACGTGCACAGTTGTGGAAGGAAGTAAAAGATATGTACATTTACTTAGATAAAATGGTCGGAGAAATTTTAGCAAATACAGACAAAAAAACCATTGTTGTTTTAAGTTCTGACCATGGTGCTTCTGTGCTTAATTATGAGGTACGTGTTAATAATCTTCTTGCAAAGCATGGACTTTTAAGTTTTTCAATCAACCTAGAGACAGGGGAGCCTGTAATTGACTGGGAGGGGTCACGTGCCATTTATTTAAAAATGGACAATATTTATATTCATCCAAATGGTCTTGCAGGAAATTGGACCCGTGCCTCGGGGCCTGAATATGAAGAGTTGCGTGATAAAGTGATCTCAATTTTATCGAATTTGAAAGATAAGGACGGTGTTAATCCATTTGCTTCGATTACGAGGTGGGAAGATGTTGAACAATTTTTAGATCTTCCCCCAGACAGGGTGGGAGATTTAGTTGTTGCAAACGAAGCCGGGTATGGCTGGAGTGAGGAGATGACAGAAGATTTAGCCATTTTTTCAATGCCGTTAAAGACTGGATATAAACAGGCTATTCATCCTGGAAATAAAAAGTGTATGTGGACCCCCTTCATTATAATGGGACCGGGCGTAAAGAGAAATCATTATATTCGAACCCCTCACAGTTTAATTGATCAATATCCGACCATAATGAAACTTCTAGGAGTGCCGATTCCTGATTTTGTAGATGGAAAAGAACTAAAAGAGGTTTATAAAAAATCTATAATGGATAAAGAGTAAGGGGGATGAACTCTTATAAATGTTTTTGTCAAAAAAAGGCAGTAATTGTATGAAAATGAAAAGAGAAAAGTTTTTTTGCAAAGGAGGTTATCGTTTTGAAATTTAATCATCTAATATTTACATTAATTGTAGTTATGTTAATAGGGTGTGCTACTGTACCAATTACAGGCAGACGTCAATTGTCTATTGTCTCACGCTCGGAAATATTGTCTATTAGTGCGGAAAATTATAATGAATTGATTAGCAAAGCCGTTATTTCAAAAGATGAAAAGGATAAAGCGTTAGTAACGGCTGTAGGTAAACGAATAGCAAAAGCTGCGGAGTTATTTCTCACTGACAATGGTTTGTCCGATGAAATACAAGATTATAATTGGGAATTTAACGTTATAGATGATGATGAGACAATAAATGCGGCATGTCTTCCTGGAGGGAAAATTGTGGTATATTCCGGCATAATACCGGTTGCCGAGAATGAAGAGGGGCTTGCCGTAGTTTTAGGGCATGAGGTAGCGCATGCTATCGCTAAACACGGCGCTGAGCGTGTCAGCCAGCAAATTATGTTAGAATACGGGCGTGAAAAGTTATCTCAAGTTCTTGCTGAGAAATCTCAGAAGACGCAGGATATTATTATAAAAAGCTTCGGTTTGGGTACGAGTTTGGGCGTTCTTATGCCTTATAGTCGTTTACATGAGAGGGAGGCTGACAGAATAGGGCTGATTTTAATGGCACGGGCTGGCTATGACCCGAGAAGTGCGGTTCCTTTTTGGGAACGTATGCAAAAGTTGGGAGGCGGCGAAATACCTGAGTTTTTGTCCACTCATCCTGCTACGCAGAATAGAATAGATACAATTGAGTCCTTATTACCTGAAGCCTTGGAATATTATTCAGATTAAAATTTATCTTCCTTAACGTCTCATTCACGGATGAATATATGACGAGGAAAATGAGATAAATTTTTAGTTGTTTTATAGGTCGTGTGAGATTATAATTAGTCTCTTCCTTTTAAAGCAATCTTTTTAAATTTTTTTTATATATTCAAATCTATACACACAATGGGGTGTGGCATAAGTTTTCTACAATGGCGTAGAGTATGATAAAAAATATTTACATTTTTTAAAAGGCACCTTTTTTATATGAAGGTGCCTTTTTTATTTTAATTAATTTTATTGTATATAAATTTTGAAAGGAGATGCTTTATGAAGACAAAAGCGGAAGTTGTTGTTGATGTGTCTTTAGCAAATGAATTGGGTCTTACGGAGGAAGAATTTAATAAAATAAAAGCTTTACTTGGCAGAGTTCCTAACTTTACGGAATTGGGACTTTTTTCGGCAATGTGGTCAGAACACTGCAGTTATAAGAATTCAAGAAAACTGTTCAGTTTATTTCCAAAGCAAGGTAAACATGTATTAGTAGGAGCAGGAGAAGAGAATACGGGCATTGTTGATATAGGTGATGGGTGGGGTGTTGCATTTAAAATAGAATCCCATAATCATCCTTCAGCCGTGGAACCGTTTGAGGCTGCTGCAACCGGTATCGGAGGATGCCTTCGGGATATATTTACTACTGGAGCTCGGCCTGTTGCGGGTTTGGCAGGATTACGTTTTGGCAGTTTAGATAATGAAAGAGTTAAATATTTGTTTAAAGAGGTTATAAAGGGATTGGCACATTATGCCAATATTGCTGAGGTAAGCGCCGTCGGGGGTGATACTTATTTTGATGAAAGTTATGAGGGAAATCCACTTGTAAATGCGTTTGTTGTTGGCGTTGTTAAAAGTGCAAATATTGTAAGAGGTACTACTGCAGGTTCTGGAAGTGCAGTTTATTATATAGGCGGAGACACAGGGAGAGATGGTGTAGGTGGGGCAAGTTTTGCTTCACAGGAAATAACGGAGGAATCACACGAGGATACAAGTACAGTAGCCATAGGTGATCCTGAGTTGGGAAGACGTTTACGGGAAGCATGTTTGGAACTGATTGAAAAAAAACTGGTGGTGGGTATGCAGGATATGGGTGCCGCAGGTCTTATTTGTTCCTCATGTGAGACTGCATCACGTGGCGGAACAGGTGTTGAAATCGACGTTTCTTTAGTTCCGCAAAGAGAAGAGAATATGACTCCTTATGAGATTCTTTTATCTGAATCTCAAGAGAGAATGCTTGCTATTTTAACCGATGACGGAGAAGAGGAGGCGTTTAATATTTTAAAAAAGTGGAATATTTCAGCGGTTAAAATAGGTACGGTAATACCAGGCGGCAATGTGCGTATAAAGGAGGGTGGTACGGTTGTGGCTGAGGTTCCTGCGGAGGTGCTGACTAAAATGGCACCTCTTTATGAGCGGGAAGCTAAGGAACCTGAGTATTTAAAAGAAATACAGGTCATTGATTTTAGTACCATAAAAGAGTCGGATGATTACAATAATATTTTATTAAAATTACTTACCTCACCCACTATTTCAAGCAAGGAATCGGCATATAAAAGTTTTACTTATGTTAACAAAGATAATGTGCTTGTCGGTTCTGGATCGGATGCTGCTGTTATAAAGGTAGGCGGTACAAATAAAGCCCTAGCCATCAGTGTAGACTGCAACGGACGTTATTGTTATCTCAACCCATATGTTGGTGCTATGCGTACGGTGGCTGAGGCGGCACGCAATGTTGTATGTGCAGGGGGGAGACCTTTGGCGATTACTGATGGATTAAATTTTGGAAATCCTATGAAACCTGAGAATTACTGGCAGTTTCGCACTTGCATTAAGGGTCTTTCTGATGCGTGCAGGATTTTAGGCACGCCTGTCATAAGCGGAAATGTAAGTTTTTATAATGAAAATCCAAAAGGGGCAGTTGATCCGACACCAATGGTTGGAATGGTAGGTCTTATAGAAGATGCGAAGAAATATATCACGCAGGATTTCAAAGATGAAGGTGATGTTATAGTTCTTCTTGGAGAAAAGAAAGGAGAACTTGCAGGAAGTGAATATCTTTATACCATACATAAACAGAAAAAGGGTAATCCTGAAATAGATATTGAGTTGGAAAAAGCTACCCAGGCGGTGTGCCTTGAAGCTATTCAAAAAGGTATCGTCAAGAGTGCCCACGATTCGGCAGAGGGGGGATTGATGGTATGTCTTGCCGAATCCTGCATTACAAATAATAAAGGAATGATGGGAGCCATAATAACGGTTGATGGCTTAAATAGTAAAGACATGCGTTTGGATGAGATTTTATTCGGTGAATCACCATCAAAGATAGTAGTTAGTGTTGATGAAAAGAATCAGAAAGAATTAGAGAAGTTGGCCGAAAAACATGGAGTCCCTTTTTATAAAATAGGTACTGTCAGCGGTAAAAAATTTGTTGTTAAAAAGGGGAGGAGCAAAATAATAGATATGTCTTTATCACAGATGAGTCATGCGTGGAGAAAGGCTATTCCTTCGAAATTGAATGAAGAGGAAAATGAGGTTGAGGAGGAAGAAGAATCAAAGAAAAAATTATATGGAGATATAAATAATTATATTAACACCCACTGGGACTAATAGACTCAAGCTCAAGCAATCAGGTTCTATCTGGAGCGGGAAATTATAGAGCAGAAGGCATTTTATTTATTTTCTTAGAAGAAATTATATATTTTTATTTTTTGCAAATAAATTTATATACATGATTTTTTACATTTGAAAGTATTTTGATACATATCGCTTATCATTACTCAAGAAACCCGTTCAAGCTATAAATTATCCTTTATTCTCACCAAGCGGCCATGCTAAAATTATTAATCTTTTAATTGTGTGAAATAACAAAAATATCTATTAAAAATATTTTAGTTAAACTTCTTAATTTTATTATGTTTTGCAAAAAAAATTTATTAAATATTGTAATATGTGTCATATTCACAAGTTTTATTGACTACACGAGGAGCTATGCTTTAGAAGAAGCCTTTAGTATAGTTGAAAGTAATTCTGTCGACTATCAGTCTCAGGAACAGAACTCTTTAGAATATAAATGGAATAGCTTATATGAGTTATATAATGAGATAATAAAATTAGAAGAATCAAATTTTTCCAATAAAGTATTTTCCTTGGCAAACGATGAAGAACAAATTGAAAAAGGAATTTCAAACAAAATTGTTTTAAAGGATCAGGACGGTGAAAAATGGATATTTAAGCTATTTTTTCCTTATGCAGATTATAATACATTAGCTTGTTATAAGGTTTCTAAGATATTGGGACTAAAAATTCCTGAAACTCACGTGAGTAGTTTTACAATAAACGGAAAACAAATTGAAGGGCTGATGATTCGTTTTATTGATAAAACAGTTATTTTTGAAGGAATGGAAGATTATATATCTTATAAATTTTCTGATAATGCTATATCTGATATATTAAAAAAGGAAGTGTTTGATTATTTGGTCGCTAACAGGGATGTTACGAGAAGCAATTTATTGTTTCGCAAAGTGGGTAATATTATCAACAGCGTATATGGAATAGATATGAATTGTTTATTTGGTGACATTGATCCTATTGTGCAATCTGTAGAGAAATATTGCGAATCATGCAAAAGGCATACCGGCGAATATTTTTATAGTGATTTTTATAAGATGCTTGGTGTAGAAAAAATAAAAGTATCTTTTAAAAAGAATTTTGCTTTTATAAATTTATTAAATCTATGTCCTGATAATATAATAAAAAATATTATGAGTGAGTCTCTGAGTGATGAGTTTGTTGAAATAATATTGGAAAGAAAAAAGCGTTTATTAGATGTATTTCTAAAATATTATAGAAATTTGAAGGTAATAGATTTAACTGAGGAGATTGAAATATTGTCGGATATGGATAATAGGAGTATTTCACTGCTTGATAAATATATATTAAGTATGGAAGAATCTCTTAAACAAAAAAGGGCTGCAAATTTAGGGTTGAAAAGAGCAAATGGAATTAAGCAAAAAGAACTTAATGTTGTAATGTCATGGGAGGCGTGGGAAGATATTGTTTATTTCCAAAAAATGGAGCTTTCGAATCAGGTATATGAAAAGCTATTGGACAAGTTGAATGATAGATACTCTAAAGTCGAAAATGAAGATGAAAAGGAAGCTATAAAAGAGTATATTGAAATGTTAGAAGATATGCAGAAACTGAGGGATGGTTCAATAGTTGGTATTAGGCCTATAGTAAGAAATCCAGATAAGAAAAGAAACTATGGTGTTTTTGATATATTTAAGAGAATTTTGAAATGATTATTGTATTTAAGTTGGTTTTAAGATTTTACCTCTTTTTGACATGAACCGAAAAAAACATTTTTTATTTTTATCTATAGTTGTTTGTTTAAATATAATTGTTTTATTATTAATAATTATTTTTATTGCAGAATTTATTTTTATTCTCGGTAAACGCTATAATGTTAAATATTTTAACGAATATGAATTATCAGGCATGGTATACGATAGAGATTATGGGTGGAGAATCAAAAAAAATTTAAAAACAGAAATATATTATACTAATGATAAGGGCTTTCGCGATATTAACCGTAAGTTTGCCAAAGGCAAAAATGTAAAACGAATTATTTTTCTTGGTGATTCTTATACCTTTGGAGCATCTTTCAAGGATAATGAAATATTTACAGGGATTTTTAATGTAAAGGTTAAAAATCATTTTAATGATACCTGTTGTTTTGATGTGATGAATATTTCCGCCCCTGCCTGGAGTACTGACCAACAATATATTTATTTAAAAAAAGAAGGTATCCATTATAAGCCAGATTATGTTTTTCTAATGATAGCACCCAACGATATAAGAGAAACTTATGCAAAAAAGATATTTTTAGTTGATGATTCTGAAAGGTTGATAAGAGTAAGTGAATTTATTGTGCCAGGTATCGATAGATATTTATGGCATTTATCAAATGTTTCATATTTGTTTAATTTTTTACAAGAAAATATATTGAAAACATCTTTTGGTACATTTAAGCAAGTTTTTAAATATTTTCCACTTACTTTGTATGTAGAAGGCCATGAAGTTTGGGATTTCCCGTTATTTTTAAAAAATGACAACCAAGAAGTTATAAAAGCTAAAAAACTTTTTGAAACACTATTGATTGAAATGAATAATATTTGCACTAGCAATAATTGTAAATTTATTGCGGTAATAATTCCTACAAAAATAGAGTTTACCGGGAAACTAAATAAAGACAAGTATATGCCTGGTAAGATTGCTAATTTTATAAATGATATAGCAGATAGGAATAATATTCATTTTATTGATTTATTTAGATGTTTACAAGAAGAGCCATATCCTTTAAAAATATATCAATCTGATGACTATCATTTTAGTGCATATGGGCATAAATGGGTCGCAAATAAAATATTTGAAGATTTTGTATACAAAAAGAAATAATTATTAAGAACTTTGTTATTTAAATAAAATGAACAAATATTTCGTAAAGATAATAGTAGCAATTTATTGTGTTATTCTTACTTTTATTATACTTGAGGTTGTTTTACGTATTGGTAGTTTTTTTTATTTAAAAAGTAATGAATATTTCGTCTCGAAAAACTTAAATGCCCCTGATCGGAATTTATATAGAATCCTTTGTTTGGGTGATTCTTTTACCTACGGAGTTGGTGCGCCGAGGAATGAATCATATCCTTCGCAATTATTTAATATTTTAAATGATAATATTCAGGAATATAATTTTAAAGTAATAAATTATGGATATGGTGGACAAAACACTTCACAATTATTAAATAAACTTACATCAGATATTAATGATGTCAATCCACAATTAATTATTATTTTAACTGGTTATAATAATATATGGAATTATTGGGGATTATCAGATTATAGAAGAAACAATGTATTTTATAAAAACGCGGAAAAATACCTATACCACAGCCGTGTATATAAATTAGGGGTTTTACTATATCATCGTTTGAAGAAGTTGATTATAACAAAAAACGAAGAAAAATTGAGAACAGATAGTAAAGATACAAGGAGTAATAAAGTTGAATATAAGATCAAAGAATATAATTCTAAGTTATTAGAGGATTATCTTAAAAGAGGTGAATATGATAAGGCAATAGAAATTATTCATGCAGGATTAAGAAAAGATCCGGATAATGCACAATATTATAATCAATTAGGTTCGATTTATAAGAATATGGCCAAATATGATCAAGCTATATATAATTTCTTAAGAAGTATAAAAATTAATTCCTCCGATGCAACACCTTATATTGGATTAGGGTGGGCATATAAAGATATGAAAAAATATACTGAAGCTATTAAATATTTCAATAAAGTTTTGATGATGAATGATTCGGATATACGGGCTTATCATGGATTAGGATGGGTGTATATTGAAATGGATGATTATGATATGGCATTAAAGTCGTTTTCCAAAGGCTTAGAATACCATCCCAGAGATAGTGATTGTTACTGTGGCATTGGAGTGGCCTATATGGAGCGGGGAGAGTATGATGAAGCAAAAAGGTGGCTTTTAGATTGTCTTGATATTAATGATTCAAACCCTACAGGTATTTATAAAATGGGAAGGATATATGTAATAAGCGGAAATTATGATGATGCATTATGGTGGTTTAGGCAAGGGATTGATAAAGCCCCGTATTTTGGCGGAAATTATTGTGGAATTGCTGAAATTTATGAAGAAAAAGGTAATTATAAAAAGGCTCTTTTATGGTATAAGAAAGGGCTTTCTGTGGATGCAACATTTCCGGGTATCTTTTTTGGTCTTTCGAGGATAGCAAATAAATCTGGTGAAAATAGAGAAGTGTACGATATCATTTCTAAGTATGGGAGAGGTAATAAATATGCGACAGAATTTCTTTCGGGATTAGAAAAAAAATCTATTAATAATATAGATAATAAAACCGAAATAAATAATTGGATTAAATCAGACATTAAGAATATTGTGGACATATGCAGAGGAAGGGGAATTGATGTCATGATACAAAATTATCCATTTTATACTGATGTTAATTTAGTTTTAAAATTATGTGCAGATGAATATGGCATTCCATTCGTTGATAATTATGCTTATTTTGATTCAATATTCGATAAAGGTGCAAATGAAGAGGAAATAATGGCTGGAGATGGAGTCCATTGTACGGCTGAAGGTTATTCCATCATAGCAGAAAATATATTCAAACAAATTGTTAAAGAGGATCTGGTAGAATAGGATAATTATATTTCTTTGATAAATATGTTCATCAATAAGATTAAAAATAATTATATATTCGAAATATATGATTAATATTACTTTTGTTTACCCAGATTTTGAAAGTATTGGAATAGAATATTTAATGGCCTGCTGTAAAAAAAGCGGGTTTGAAGTAAGTTTTGTAAGTTATTCAGGATATGACCCGTACTTTTACAGAAAGAAGATAAATAAAAAATACGATAGAATAGTAAAAAGAATTTCTGAAACTAATCCACATGTTGTTGCTTTTTCTTGTGTAACGGGTAATTTTCCAATACAATTAAAATGTGCAGAATCAGTAAAACGTGCTATGCCACGTGTTATTACAGTATTTGGAGGTGTACACCCTACATTGGTTCCGGAAAGGGTTATAAGACACGAGGCTGTAGATTGTGTATTTATTGGTGAAGCTGAAGATGTATTGCCGTATTTTTTATCTCAATGCAGCCAAACGGATAATGCTTTAAAATTACCGAATGAGTCAATTAAAGGTTTAGTTTATAAGAATAACAATAATATTATTGGTGCTTTTGAATCAGCTGAAAATGTAATAATTGATAACCTTCCATTTCCATACAAAGAGCCTCTAATAAAGTTTTTTCCGTATATGAGATCGAATTATAAAATAATAACCAGCAGGGGGTGTCCTTTTTTTTGTTCTTATTGTTTTAATTCAACACTACATTTGAAAAGAAATAACACATTAAGAAAACGGCCGGTTTGTGATGTGATCGAAGAACTTAAATTAGCTAAATCAATATATCCTCTACGTTATGTTCACTTCCTGGATGATTGCTTTACCGAATCTACTCGCTGGTTATATGAATTTAGTAAAAAGTATAGAGAAGAAATAGCTTTACCTTTCTGGTGCCTTTCACATCCTAATTTTATTAATTATGAAGTTGTTAGTTTGCTCAAGGAAGCCGGATGTATTTCGATGGTTATTGGAATACAGTCATTATCTAAGCGTATCAATAAGGATATTTTAAATCGTATATTAGATAAGAAAAAAATTCCGAAGATTATAAAAAATTTGAAAAAACGAAATATTGCGGTTCAGGTTGACCATATGTTAGGTATACCTGAGGATTCTATTAAAATTGAAGAAAAGAGTATTTTGTTTTATGCAAAAAACAAACCCGATATTATAAGCGTATTTTTTCTAAATTATTATCCGAAAACTGCCATAATCGATATCGCAAAAGAGAAGGGTTTTTTAAAAAATGAAGATATCGAAGAAATAGAAAATGCTAAATCGATTACAAATGGGGAACTTCATTCACTGTACAAAGAAACAAAAGAAAATAAAAAGTATTATGCAATAGCATTTTTTTTAAATATTCTACCCTTATTGCCTTCCTTTCTTATTCGCTTATTAGTGAAGACAAAACTCTATAGAATTTTTCAAATTAAAAATTATTTACTTTCTACAGTTATACCAAGGTTAATTTTATGTATTTTGAATACAAATGATATAAACGGCAGATGGCATTTAAATCGTTTTTTTAATAGGCACTTAATTAAATGATGCTATAAGAGAGAATTGATTTATTATTGATCAATTATTTTTTATCAGTTAATTTCTTAATTTGCCATTAATAGTTATAAATTAAGGAGTTAAAGAGGCCTTTTAAGGACCTTATAGACTAATATAACTCAACAGTATTCATACCTTTTTTATAAGATTTAGTAGACAATAATTAGTGATAATGATACACTTATTGTCTATTTTTGCTTATAACAACAATTTAGGTATATTTAGATTTATCTATTAATTATTGTTATTGGCTATTAAAGTATTTGTAAGTAAAAGGTGAAATGGCAATGATTGAAAGTGGTTCAAAAGTAAAATTTGATTATACGCTTACAGTTGATGGTGAAAAAGTTGATAGTTCGGAGGGGCGTAAACCGCTCGAATATATCCATGGTAAGGGAATGATTATCAAAGGTTTAGAAAGTAAAATGGAAGGATTAAAAGAGGGTGATGAGAGGGAATTTGTTATTCCTCCTGAAGAAGGATATGGGTTAATACGCCAAGATGCTTTTAAAGAAGTACCTAAAGATAAATTGCCCCTAAATGTTGATGTCAGTGTAGGACAAATATTACAGGTTAAAACTCCAGAAGGCGGAAGTCTTCCGGTTAGTATTTCAGAAATAAAAAGTAATACTGTTATAGTTAATTTAAACCATCCACTTGCAGGTAAAGAATTGCACTTTGATGTAAGTATTGTTGAAATTAAGTGACAATTCTATTTTTTTAAATAATAATTTTAATTGAAGTATATTAAGAAAGGAAATATTCAGTGGCTAAAGTAGTCGTATATGGAAATGAAAATTTAGAAAAAGCGCTTAAGACCTTCAAAATGCGTTGCAAGCGTGAAGGTATATTTCAACAGTGTAAAGAAAGGCGGCATTATGTAAAACCATCAGTAAAAAGAAGGCAGTCAAAAATAAATAGAAAAAAGAAAGGCAAAACCAAACCAATAAGCGTAAAAGGAAAGGGTAAATATGGAAGAGCAAAAAAATAAATTGTATGTCGGCAATTTGAGTTTTAGTGTAAACGAGGAACAGTTAAATAATTATTTTGAGGAGAATGGAATCGGCGTACAGACTGTTACAATCATTAAAGAAAAGTATACTGACAAATCAAAAGGTTTTGGCTTTGTTACTGTTGGTTCCGAGGAAGATGTTAATAAAGCTATTGAAACTTTAAATAGCAAAGAATTTGAAGGAAGAACACTTACTGTAAGCAAAGCAAAGGCAAAGTCAAGAGAGGGACGTAGGGACTTTTCAAGACAAAGAAGAGATTCTCGAGGCCGTGGCGGTAATTTTGGTTATAATTCACGCGGTCCAAGGAATAGATATTAAAATTTTGATATAAATTTTTTATATAATAATTAAACTTTAATTTCCTCATTTAACTTATTCAAGTAGGAATTGTAATTACTGAAAATTTTTACTTCTTTTTAACCTCGCCTATTATAAATAATAATTATAATTAAATTATATTATGTATATATTACATAAATTATATACAATTAATCAATTTTGACATTTTCTTTAGATTAGCCGTTTATATTTCTATATACCTTGAAACATATAATATCTGGGTGTACACTTTAATTGTAAGCTAAACTGTTGCGTAATATAAAAATATAGTCAATGATAAAGGCAAACCAAGGGTGACCTTGGGACTCTCAGTTATGTTTATAACATACTGAGACGGCGCTACATGGCGCTGGCAAAGCCACAGACCTTTTAAATTAAAAGGTAGCTGGGTTGCCAAGTGATGAAAGTAATTTTATTACTATGCCAGGCCATGAGCCTGGCATTTTTCTTTTTATGGCTTCATTGAACGGAGGTGGGTAAAATGAAAACAAAAAAGTATAAAATTTTTACCTATTCGTTATTCTCAACCGTATTTTTGATATTTACATGTTATTTAACTTCGAATGCTTTAGCAGACACAGAGGTGCTTGATTTCGAATCACCATACCTTGATAATCGTTCCACCGTTGTGACCGGAGATGCAGATGGTCATTTTGTAACATCTGCAGGTACACCGATCGATACAGAGTTTATAAATAAAAGTGTCATTTTTTCCGGTACGGCTTTTGGTCCTGCTCAATTTGCAAATCAGACTATAGGGGACGACAATATCAAGATCATTGTCGGATTTCAATATTATAATGCAAGTTATCAAGGCAATTATGATGTAATTGTTATGAAATTTTATAGTCCTCCTGGACAGACCAGTTATATCTCTACGACAAATTATTTTCAAGTAAATGTAATTTATGAAGGTGGATCTTATGATATTCCTCCGTACATTGAAGCCTATGATGTTAATGGTAACCTTTTAGGATCTGATTCTGCACAAACTGTTGGTGGGGGGGATCCAGTTATACAAACATTGACACTTAATTTGTATGATATGCATGAAATAAGATTTTATCCTTCTAAAAGCACTTCCATGCCAGGGTGGTCAGGATTTAACGGCTGGTTTGATTTTACTTTTGAAACACCGGAATCCGTGATAGAGACAGATCTTGTTGCTGAAGCTGGTGAAGATCAAATAGCATACGCAAATGAAGTAGTTGTACTTGATGCGAGTGCATCGTATAAAAGCGGGGCTGGTGCCATAGTAAATTATAGATGGAGAAGGTTGCCAGATTTTTATACACTCTATTCAGGACCGGAGTCAACATATATGACTCGGGTATTAGGTAGAACAGAAGAAGTTATTCAATTAATGATTACAGATGATGAAGGTAATGTTTCAGTTGATATTTTAACTCTTAGATTACCTGGTATCCAAGGAGAACAGGGTCCGGAAGGACCGATGGGACCACAAGGTGAGCCAGGTCCACAAGGACCAGAAGGGCCTATGGGACCAGAAGGACCAATGGGACCGGAAGGACCAGCTGGAGCAGAGGGTCCACAGGGACCAGCAGGACCAGAGGGACCAATGGGTGCAACAGGACCAGCGGGACCGGAAGGACCAATTGGAGCAACAGGGCCAGCGGGACCTGAAGGGCCAATGGGGTCGCAGGGTTTACCAGGAGAGCAGGGTGAGACAGGCCCAGCAGGACCGGCAGGGCCTCAAGGTGAGCCAGGACCACAAGGACCAGAAGGACCAATGGGACCGGCAGGTGAAATAGGGCCGGCAGGACCAGCAGGACCAGAAGGGTCAATGGGGCCACAAGGATTACCAGGTGAGCAGGGTGAGACAGGGCCAGCAGGACCAGCAGGTCCGCAAGGTGAACCAGGTCCACAAGGACCGGAAGGACCAATGGGACCGGCAGGTGAAATAGGGCCGGCAGGACCAGCAGGACCAGAAGGGTCAATGGGGCCACAAGGATTACCAGGTGAGCAGGGTGAGACAGGGCCAGCAGGACCAGCAGGTCCGCAAGGTGAACCAGGTCCACAAGGACCGGAAGGACCAATGGGACCGGCAGGTGAAATAGGGCCGGCAGGACCAGCAGGACCAGAAGGGCCAATGGGTCCACAGGGTTTACCAGGAGAGCAGGGTGAGACAGGCCCAGCAGGACCGGCAGGACCACAAGGTGAGCCAGGTCCACAAGGACTGGAAGGACCAGTGGGACCAGAAGGACCAGCAGGCCCGCAAGGTGAACCAGGACCTCAGGGACCACAGGGAGAAAAAGGTGATCCCGGTATATCACCTGAGGAAGTAAGAGCGATAAAAAAGTCAATAAAGAAATTGCAAATACAAGTACATAAGATGGATAAGAAGATTATCAAGTTGGAAAGAAATGATGTAAAAATGGAAAGACGTATTAAGAGGTTAGAATACTTCATTAAGCTTATGATCAATTGGAGAAGGAAAATGATCAACTGGAGAAAGAGTTGGATAAAGCGATATTTACGAGATTTTAATAAATGGAATAAGTTTTTGAAAAAATATAATAAATAAATAAAAAATTAATTAAACATATGGGCAGAAGTCACTAAATGATTTCTGCCCTTTTTTTATTCAGTTATTGTAACAGTTATTGATGGGGCTAGAGGGATTACAAGATATGTCATTGCGGGTACAAATCTAAATTCCATTGAATTTGTTACGTCAAAATCTATTTGAATGATCGGCATTCCAACTTTGACAGTAAAATTTACTGCTTGATCGAATTGAAGGCTTCCCCCAACGATTGTAATATTTTTCGCAGCTAAGAGAGCTGGCATTGCACCGTCAGTGGGTATGGGTATAGTCTGTTTAGTTGCGGGTGCTGCATCTTGTGTTGCTAAGCCGACGCCTGTGAGCCCGGCTGGTGCGAAAACTTGATTTGCAGGATTGCCTGTATTTGTTCTAAGCCTTACTACGTTAATAGCTGATCCGGTAAGACCAAATGAATTTAAAAAAGTAACACGTATTGCAACGTATGTATCGGAAGGCAAAATAGTTCCTTCTGCAATAGGTCCTATAGTTTGATATTGACCAACGGATGCGATATCAAAAGTAAAATTACCCTGGGCAAAAGTTACCCATGAACCTTGATCATTTTGGAATTCTATTTTTGTTACAGTTATATCATATGTTGTAGGAGTTGTTTCTGTTCCAATCAATGGGCCCGCAAATACAACATGCAGGTTAAACAGAATGGAGAAAAGAAAAGAAAAAATAATTATTTTTTTAAGATATTTAAAATAAAAATCATGCATGTCTTTAATGAATTTCCAATTTGTTATTAAGTGCCTCTGCCTATGAATACGCCGCCTCCGGCGGTTACACTGACGAGTCTGACTTTTTCAACAGCTATATTATGATTTCTTCTTACCTTTGCCAAGGATTGTTTTTTAAGGTCACGATAAGTAAAAAAAGTTTTCATGAAAAGGTTTTCAATCATTGTATATTCTACGCGTTCTGGGCCTCCAAGCGTAAATGATACCTTTATAAAATTATTTTCACGGGCATCGTTATCATCACGGCCTAGTTCGAGTGTAATATTTTTTGTTATATTCATTATAAAAGCAAGACTATAACCTTCCACATCGTTTAATACCTCATTTTGCCAACCGTAACCTTTCATACTGGTATGGACCCACGGCATAAAAGGCATTTGTATTTGACCCTCTACATCCCAACCATCTAAAGCTTTTTCAGATGCCATGCCTTCATCTTCGAAATAATAGCGGTGTCCACTAATAGCTTCGTAATAATTGGCATGAATTGAAGCAAACTGACCCAGTATTTCACCGCCTATTCCTATTCGTGAATGCCTGCGGTCAAATGTATAATCCCAAAATGTATTTACACCGAGGAGCCATTGTTCGTTAGATGTGATATAACGGTATCCGAGGCCTAGATTTATTGTATCATCTGGTGTGTCGTAGGCAAAACGGTCTTGTATAAATAATGTGTGACGGGATGTTTCCTTAGTTCTAAAAATTGGCTGTATTGTTTCAAATGACCAAAGAGGTTTTAAATCGTCCTGGAAATGCAGGCTAAAATCAGTTCTTTTTGCCCATTCTGGCAGATCGTCAGAATAGTTTTGGATTACCTGTGGTATTACTTTATTTAAGCCATCTGATAAAATTGACTTAATTTCGGGTTCGGCATAAGTATTAGATGTAAATAAGAAGCTGTCATACAAGATAAAACAATAAAATATGAAAATGGCAGTTATTATTTTATGTCGTAAACGTTTTGATTTAAATAAATTACACATAAATTTTTAATATAAGATTAGTATTATATATGAATAAAATACATTATATTATCGGCAATATATTGTATTGATTTTATATGTTTATATATTAATATTTTGGGGTTAAATTTGATTTAATTAAAGACAATATTAAAGGAATGAGAAACAGGAGGCGTTAATTTATTAAAAATCTTTTAGATATTTTAAGGTTTAATATTATAATGAGTATAAATTATTAATAAAATTACGAGGCGCTTTTGTGAAAAATCTTATTATTATAGTGTTACTCTTTTTAGTATTACTGTTGTATTTCGGTAAAGCCGAACGTGAAAAGTTATATAACCTGCCTATTATTTCTAAATTTATAAAATTGCCGCCCGAATCTGATAAAAAGGTTGATGCTGATGTTAAAGTTGAGGAAGGAAAAGATATCAAATCTGAATCTTTAAATCAAGAAGTTCCTTTTTTGCATAATGAAGAATTTGTTTCAGTTATTTTTGACAAGGGTGGCACTATTGAAGGACGAGTAATCGAAAGGACCATAGAAGGGGATTATGTTTTAGAAATTCCTGAAGGACAATTTAGTATTTCCCATGATGAAATTAAAGATGTCCGAAAGCTCACAGGAGAAGTTGCCACTGGAATTAAAGAAATGATTGATAAAGACTCTTCGTTTAAGTATAAACAAAAAAGGGTAGAGTTAAATGTTAACCCTTTTTTTGACGGTAATGTAAGGTGGGAAAATGATATATCTGTTGCTTTAGAAAAAACAAAAGCAGATGATCGGTTGGTTATTGTTGATTTTACCTCTAATTGGTGCGGCTGGTGTAAAAGATTAAACGAAGAAACTTTTCAGGATAAAGAGGTACGCGAAAAACTGAATAGATATTTTGTTTGCGTAAGAATAGACGGAGATAAGCGTAAAGATTTAGTGGTGAAATACGGTATACGAGGATATCCTCATATTATGTTTTTGGACGAAGGGGGGATAGTCATTTATAGAATCCCCGGATTTGTTCCGGCCAAGCAATTTTTAAAGATTATAAATACAGTTTTACAGTTAGTGCAAAAAGAATAGTATAAGATTTTTAAACCATAATAATTTTTGCAGGAGGGAAACCGTTGAAGTTCATAGTGGCACTTGCGCATGAGTAGGCACCTATATTTTTTACATATATAACATCACCAACGTATAGTTCTGGTAATTCCTCACTTGTACTAAGGGTATCAAATGAATCACAGGTTGGGCCGGCAATGGCGCTTAAAAATTTCTTTCCGCGTCGAAGTGTTTTAAATTCATAGCGGCAGTGATCGAATATCATGCCAGAAAAATCAGCATAAATACCATCGTTGAGATAATAGTAGTTTTTATTATTTCGGAATGTACGGCCTATGACTTGTGTTACCAATATACCTGAGGGTCCGACTAAAAATCTTCCGGGTTCAGCTATAAAAGAAACATTTTTATCAAAAAGTTTTTTAATATAACTGCGTATTTCTGTGGCCATAATTTCAAAATTGATTGTGCTTTCATTGTCAAAATGTGCTATAGGAAACCCCCCTCCGATATCGACCATATTCAAATCCAGGCCATTATCTTTTGCTTCTTCAAATATGCCGGCGGTAAGCTCTAAAGCTTTCTGATAATTTTCTACATTGGTTGACTGTGAACCAACGTGAAAACTCACACCTAATGGGACTAATCCTAATGATTGTGCTTTACGTAAGAGATAAAACGCATGTTCACTGTCGGCACCGAATTTAAGAGACAGTTCAACGACGCTTCCGATATTTTCTACTTTTATGCGTACAAGTACGTTTGCTCCCGGGTAATCTTCGGCGAGTTTATACAGTTCCGGTTCATTATCAAAAGTCATGAGTTTTACCTTGCGTTTGCGCGAATAGATTATATCTTCCTTTGATTTAATTGTATTTGCAAAAATTATTCTGGTTGGTGGAACACCGAGATTAAGTACATGTTTCATTTCGGCAGCGCTAGCTACATCAAAACAAGTACCAAGTGTGGCAAATTTTTGAATAATCTCGGGATATGGATTTGCCTTTATAGCATAATAAGGTGTGATTTCAGGTAACGCTTTAATAAAACGATTATATTGCCTCTCTAGTATACTTTGCCGGATTAGCATGAACGGAGTACGATGTTCTTTTAACATTGTACGTATCAAATTTTCAACTCCGTTTGTTTCAGTTTTAGGCGTTGACAGTTTCGCCACTGACTGCTCTTGACTCATAGGTCTGTGTCCTTTGTGTGTGATCTACTAAAAATGTTGTAAATTGCCATACATCTTCATCCGATGGCTTTGTTATATCAAATTTAGTAAATTTTGTATTAAGATTCTGGAGTGGGGTCCAGTCTACCGGGATTGAGATAAATGGGCTCATAAATGGTATCGAGGTCTTTAGTATGTGATCGTGGTCGATATCATCCGGCATACAAAAACCTCGGTTTGGATTTTCAATCATCCATAAAGCGGCTGATACAACTGAAATTGCTACCTGAAGGGTTGTAGCGTTTTGGCCTGGGACAAGACGTCTTGTTTCGTCAATGTCTAAAAGACTGCCACACCACCAAGATTTGAAATCATGCCCCATAAGCAAAATACCTAATTCATCCCGACCGCTAATAATTTCGTCGTTCATAATACGTTGCTTTTTTTGTAAATCGAATTGTCTCATTTCAAGTTCGTGAAGAGAATTTATAGCGGCATCACAAGGGCAATATGCATAATGAACAGTAGGTCGGTAAACAGCTTGTCCGTTTTCCCATAAAGTTAGCCGGTCTGAAATACTAAATGCTTCACCGTGTCTGATAACCATTCCGGTTATTTCACCGCAAGGGACCCATGAACGTACCCACGTTTTCATTCCTATTGATGTTAAACAGATTTGATTTTTGGGGCCGACCTGATGAAAATATGCATTATGTGGTATTATGTGTTCATGTGTACCCCAACCTAATTCAGCTGGTGCAACACCTTCTTCGAAGAAGCCTTCGATGCTCCATGTATTAACAAATTCATTAACTTC
Organism: uncultured bacterium; assembly: GCA_964558015.1. Taxonomy (GTDB): domain Bacteria; phylum Omnitrophota; class Omnitrophia; order JAHJGZ01; family JAHJGZ01; genus CAZLCT01. Next base: position 44,870 of record CAZLCT010000008.1, read on the forward strand.
TTTTGGGCGGTTAGTTATTTGTGTGTCCCTTTCGCTTATATGAATTATTTTTACGCCGTCTAACTTTGCTAAGAGGGGGAAATTTTTATCCGCGAGAGCCTTCTCTAGCTGTCTTTTTCGTGGATCTTGCGGTTTTTCTTTTAATATTTTCTCAGCAATATCAATTAATGCTTGTTTAGTAAAGTGGGATACTAATCCAGGGTTTGCACCATGGTCAACAATTGAAGTTGTACCGTTATTATCACCCCAATCATCAATAAGCTGTCTTAATTCCATATGTCTGGAATATAAAGTATATTTAGTAGGATCATTTCGTTCAAAATCTTTGTATGGATTCCATTCTTCAACAGAAGTGTTGACATATAAAACCTTATGGTCTCTGCACCATTGTAGCATTGCACCACACTCAATATTCCAAGCCAGATCTATAATTAAATCACCTGCGCCCACATAATAGGAAAGTAACTTCTCGTAGTTTTCTTCAGTGATTTTATCCATAACATAATTAACGCCTTTGTCTATAGCATCTTTTATACGATTACGATTATCGACAAAATCCATAATGGTAATTTTTTGAGGAGGCATTTCAATAAGTTTGAGTACTAAAGGAATTGCACATTGCGATACTGAACCGCAACCAATTATTAATAACTTTCCATCAAATTTCATTTTCATCTCTCCTGTATTATTCATATTAATTAAATATTAAATAAATCTAAAATAAAAAAAATAAA
>CAZLCT010000009.1:0-45586 GCA_964558015.1 uncultured bacterium
TTTTTCAATTTCACTGATCATATTGCGGTCAATATCACTCAAATCATCAAGAGAAAAGAGCCCCTGGGCAATACCAGCTTGATTCGATACAATAATTATTGAATATCCTTGGTCGGTTAATCTCTTTAACGATTCTAAAACACCGGGGAGAAATTCAAATTGCTCCCATTTCTCCACGTATCCCCAAAGATCTTTATTAATTACACCGTCACGGTCAATGAATATCACCTTTTGCATTTTAGTCCTCTTGCATCATTCAATACACTAATAACCACGAATATTAACACTAATCACCACCAATTTTATTAGATATATTTTAAATTTAGCACTTTTATATTATTAGTAATTGTCATTGCTGTATATGTTAAATAATTCGTGGTATTTAGTGTTTATATTCCTGCCCGTCCGGCAGGCGGGAGTGGCGATTCGTGTATCACTGAACTAGGCCCTTTTCCCGCAATTCTTCCTGAGCCGATTCGACACGGTCAACCGCCTCAGCAGTTTTTCCCCATTCAACTAAATCACGCATGCCCTCCTCAAAAGATACTCGGGGAGAAAAGCCAAACCTTGCAATGTTGCCGGTATCAGCAATACAATGCCTTATGTCCCCTAGTCGGAATTTGTTCTGTATCATTGGCGTAAGATCCTTTGAGTAAAGCTTACACAAAACTTTACTCACATTAAGAATAGTAGTCGGCCTACCTGTTCCGACATTAAAGGCCTGATAGTTCATAACATCGGAATTCATGGCAAGCATATTTGCCTCAACTATATCATAAACACTGATAAAATCGCGTGATTGAAGTCCGTCTTCATAAATAATAGGAGGATTATTATTTTTTATACGCGATGAAAATATGGCACAAACACCGGTATAAGGATTGGATAATGACTGCCGTGGACCATACACATTAAAGTACCTTAATGCAACGGTAGGAATATTATATGCCCTTCCGAATGCTAAACACATTTCTTCCTGATCGCGTTTAGAAATAGCATAAATAGATGTACATTCAAGAGGTTTTGTCTCAGGAGTACTTGCCGGTTTTGTTTTCTTCCCGCAACAAGGGCAATTCTGCTCCCAATCATTCTTCTGCATTTGATCTTTCCGTCTTAATGACGGATAAACTGTACCGCAAACTTCACAAACGTAAGAACCTTCACCGTATATACTCATCGAACTTGCTACTATAATCTTTTTTATTTTGATATTTCTATCAAGTATAACCTGTAGGAGGTTTGCCGTGCCAAGTGTATTTACCTCTGTATATTTCCGCACCTGATACATTGACTGCCCCACCCCTACCATAGCTGCCTGATGTAAAACCACGTCTATATTATTTAAAGCACCCGAAAGATCGTCGATAGAAAGAACATCACCTTTAATAAAATCTGCTTTTTTATTTAAATAATCAGGCGCCCTGCCGCCATCACCATGAACTTGAGGTTCAAGATTATCCAGGACTTTAACCTTATGTCCATCGGCAATTAGACGATCCACAATATGCGACCCTATAAAACCCGCACCACCGGTAACTAAAATTTTACTCATGCAAAAATCCTTTCTAAGTCAGAAAAATAAAGAGACCTAAACAAATTGCTCGTTTTTTTAATTTTCTTTTTTCAACAGTTCATCAATTGCTAAATATACTTCATCAAGCTGTATATCTTTAAGACAAGCTAAATCTTTCTTACATTCCGATAATCTAAAATTTTTATAACAAGGTCTGCAGGGAATATCATGTGATAGGATCTTGTGCCGATCTTTACTAAATGGGTATATACCATATATTTTCTCATCCACCGGTCCAAAAAAAGCGACCACTTTCTTACCCAAAGCATTGGCTATATGTACTGCACCTGTATCATTACCAATTAGCATAGTACTTTTCTCAATTACTGACGCAGATTGAGAAAAAGTAAATTGCAGGGTATCAAAAACTTGATCCTTTCGGGAAATCATTGAATATAATATGCGCAACTCATTCACTTCACTTGGTCCGGCTAATATACAAACATGCGCATCATATTTTTCGATTATATGATCTATCAGAGAAGAAAAACGTTCAGCAGGCCACCGTTTTATATATGCCTTTGGGCCGTAGCTTTTACCTCCAAAGGGAGCAACACATATTATTAATTTATGCTCGAGCCCCCTTTTTTCAAAGAGTTTATCCGCCCATGCTTTATCCCTTTCTGATACAAAATATTCAAGGTTAAAATTAGATACAGGAATCTTAAAAACCCTGAGGAGATCAAGATAATATTCCACTGCATGTTTCTTACTGAATCCGTCGAGTTTCATTTTATAGTTTAAAAATTTACCCCTCTTCTTGTAATCAAATCCTATCCTTCTTTTGATCCCTCCATAAAAACAGAAAAAACCAAACTTAGTATTAAGTGAAAGGTCAAACGCTACTTCAATGTGTTCACGACGAATCGAATTCAAGAAGGACATCATGCCTATAAGCCAAGACCAGAATGATTTTTGCCTGAGCCTCTCAAAATCATCCCGTTCATAAACAAACAGCTTATAAATAAGAGGATTGGCCTCAAGCAGCGGTGCGACCCGTTTATTACACATATAATAAATACGTGCCCCAGGAGCATACTCCCTTATATTCCTCAGGAGAGGAGTGGAAAAAAATACATCACCCACCCCGTGAGGGTTAATAACTAAAACTGATTCAAATTTATTATTCATATATTTTTCCTTTCCCGATTTCATCTAACATATTCAGAAATCCTTCATTCTGTGTAACGAAATCAGCAAATATTCTATTCCCCTGGGGTGTTAGATGCCCGTCATAATCAAAAAATAATTTTTTATCCTTTTCCCTCAAGAATGCCTCAAGTGTATTTATGCACAAGATTTTATTTTCTCGGGCAAATTCCTCTACAATTGAATAAGCGAAATAATCATCGTATGTCCTACCCTGCTCAAATCCCCAATAGACCCTTCCCTTATTCCATTGTTCGGGACCTACATGAATACCGTAAGGATGCATGGTCATGATAAAAGCCACACCTTTCTCGGCCAATAGATCACGAATCATGAGCAAGTACTTCTCTGTTCTTGCCCAGTGTTTCTTTATCAAGGGTAATTTATCACGGCCCCTTAAGAATAAACGTCCGTCATACTCGATTGTATCCAAATTATCTTCATGCGAGGCTTCAAGATCCATATTCGATATAACGGCCTTTGCCCTCTTTCCTCTTAATTTAGCGTTCAAATAATCTTTGAAACCAAGGACTTTAATTTTTTTAAATGTGCGTACAATTTTATTATTTAAGTAAGTACACAGCTCACTATATTGCATTAATGTCAACCACCAGTCTCTCTTCCCGTTAATAAAAGTATGATCCGTAAAAAGAATCTTTCCGTTATCATCATATACAAGATGCCGTTCTTTATCCCAGTCCTCCCAAAGATCAGAAAAGTCAAAAAGGAGGATAACAAGATCGGGTTCGTACGATAAAAATATATCACGCAGTTTTAAATAATAACCAATAGTTGAAGCATGACCTCTGCCTGCATTAATTACCTCAACTCGGAATCCCTCGCTTTTTAAATTCTCTTCGAGTAAATAGGGTATTGTTTCATTCTCCCGAGCGCCCACACCCCAAGTAAACGAATCACCAACTGCAAATATTCTTAAAATTCCCGGCTTCTTTTTTTTATCAATGTCCTTTCCTCTGAAGCCGTAATTGTTGATTCGTACCCCAACATCAAATTCGTTCCATTTTGAGGAGGATGAACGATATGTTCTATTAGGCTTAAATAAATATTTGGATCGTGCTTTACGTATACCAGTAGTCTGTTTTAAATAAAGATCCTTACCTCGTCCTAAACGAAATCCAACTTCGAGAATCAGTAATAAAATAGCAATAACAATAATGGTAAACAATATATTTAAAAATATCTGAGTAATTTTTCTCATCCTTTACCCCTTTATAATCGCTAAAGGTTTTGTCGATACAACGGGCTTTGTTAATTTTGTATCACGCAAAACATTCAGCACTTTATGAACATCCTTAAAAGCCTCGGGCGCCTGCTCAGAAGCATTTTCACGGCCTAATTTATACAATTTGATTTTTTTATACTTAAATGAATCAATGATTTCATCCTCCTCAAAAGTCTTTCTCGCTTGAGACTTTGTCAGCCGCCTTCCTGCCCCATGATTAACAGAGCAAAAGCTTGCCCTCAAACCTTCCTGCGGAACGCAAAGAAAAGACGGTCCTCCTGGAAATCCCGGAAGCGGCACTAACGTGGTTTTGTCCCCTTCTAGATATTCAAGGCGGGAAGCACCGTTTCGGTGGACCCAGAATGGCGTACCGTTAAAATCTTCTAAATCTATTCTTTCATGAGCTACATCAGCAACAAGTTGGATATCGCAAGCCGCAGAAATACATTTTGATACCGATTCTTGAATAAATTTTGAAATCAAACAACGGTTTACGTAACTATAATTTAGTGCTGCATTTAAAACTGTCAAAAACCGTTCGGCTTCAGGCGTGCCTTGAGGTATCCCTTTATAATTTTTTTTCATGAAAATATCATAACGTAAAGGTAGTCGCCCGAGATTAAAATCATTTGAATGAAAAAGTAATTTTCTTATATTAGCCCTAAGTTCCTTATCCCATCGGTGGTCCTGGTAACGTATGCCATAATAATTATCAGCACGTTTTGAAAAGACACCTGACCCGGTATGAAACATAAACACCAAACTCCCCTTTCGCAAACCCATTTCACTTGCAATGTCCTCTTCAAATATTTCATCAACTTCCTGTAATTCCAGAAAGTGATTACCTCCTCCTAATACACCGAAACGGTAAAATCCTCCCCGGAACGCATCCTTGGGAATAATTTTTAATAAACGTCGACGGGATGGGACTTTAATCCCGCCAGGAAGCATAGGTTCACCTTTTTGAGCTTTACTCTTTTTCTCCAGGGGACAATTTTCCTCTGCCCATTTATAACCGTCCATAAGGATATCGATATATTCCTCTTTTGACAAAAGAGCGTCTTTCCTTAGACTATCCCGTAAAAGAGATGTTATATTTTTAAAAAGTGCATTTATCTCATCATCTGAGATATCATCCCGATGTAGGGAAGTCTTTAAGACACGGACCCCACATCCTATTTCCTGTCCTATGGCAAAAGGATAAATTGTACGCTTAGTTAATGTAGCTATTCCGGTCGGAATAGGATTATCAGGTTTTGAATGTATATCAGGCAAAACAACAATTTTAGAAATATCATCAAAGGAAAGTACGTGCCTTATCTTTTCTTCACTGATACTATCCAAGGGAACATCTTGGTTAAGAAATAATTTAACTCTTTGATCATCTATTGACATACAATAAACTCCCTCTAAACCAATTAAGCAACCCTTAATATATCCGAAAATTAATTATCTTTTAAACTATTAATTATTTCCTTTAATCTCTTTGAATTTTTCTCCAACCCATCCGATTTAGGCAAACCTACAACGTAACACTTAGTATTTTGTAAAAGCTCCTTAAGTGCCGAATATTGCGATTTCCATGGATTTACCGATAAATCAAGAAGATTATATAAATGTCTGTATTCAACATAATTATTCAACTCTGCCGGTAAATGACTTAATAGTATTGCATTACTTACTGCTTCATTAATAGTCATTTCTTTCATATACATATGCGGACAAAATGATAAAAAAATACAAGCAAAAGGTTTTATACCTTCTTGTGGTATGCTTGAGGCGGGAGCATAAAAATCTTTCTGCGTACGGAAAGCATTCGCCTTCTCGAATCTTCCTCCTAAAAATTTTAGTGTATCACTTTTGTGCAGACGCATAAGCTCAAAACACGGATAAACATTATTTGCATCAAAGAAAATAAGATTGTCTGATAAAAAAGATACCCCATTTTCCTCAAGTAAAGATAAAGAAAAACTCGTCTTACCTATTCCCTCTAATCCGCAAAGCAATACGGCCTTACCTTCATATGAAACACAAGAGGAATGGAGAATATGAGCAGATAAAAAACGCTCATAATACCAAAAAAGCGGATAATATACAGCATGATAAGTTACGGTGAAAAATTTCTCCTCTTCAGCCTTTTGAAAAAAACGGTACCTAATAATATCTTTTAGTCCTTTCCATTGGAGAAGGCTTTTTAATAAAATTTTATTTTTCTCCCTTTGGAAATCGAATAAAACCTTGGTCCGTTTTTCAATCTTTCGCAGTGTAACGATTCTATCATCACTCATGTATGTATTAGCACCAATCTGTAACATTGCAGGGGTATTTTGCAATTGGGTGAAAAGTGTATTATTAGAATAATCCTTATCCCAATTAACCTGTATATCTATTTGACAATTATCCTGATTATTATCTTGAGCAATAATTTTATTAAAATATAAATTAAGATAATCGTAATAAGATCTATAATTGGTCGATATTTTTAACTTAACTTTGGGGAATTGTATTATTATGTTGTATGATGCGTTGTTCATAAATGTCACTTTTTATTATTGTACTAAAAATATCATGCTCTTACGCATGCGTGTAAATTTTTCCAATAAGCGATATAGTTTAATATCATCCACATATATTTCATGATAAGCCTTCTTTTTAATCAGGACACGTATTAGACACCGCAGGCGGAAAAAAATGGGAATATAAAAAAATACCTTAACCCACCCGTGCTTTCTATCTTTAAAGTTATAGCTTGAGAGTCCCCTTTTAGCAATAATATGCACCCACATACCATTGGAAGCGGCCGCGTGAGACCCTTTTTTTACCTTTTCTATTAATTCCTCATTAGGATTGGTCGCAATATAAAGAATACGCTTTGTAATGCCATATTTATTTTCAAACTTCTTTTTATTATCTTCAAATTGTCTCTCAAGAAGGCCAGGATCCACAGTCAATGTCTTAAATGTTGCATGCTCCTCATGAAAAACATACGTCCCTTTTGCCATTAAAAAACGGTACCCTGCCCGGCGCGCTAAAATACAATGTTCTGTTTCTTCATAATTTCCGAATCCGTATGATTCATTCCATATGCCGATTTCATCAAGCATTTTCCGCTTCATCAAATAACAAAAACCTACGGCAAGGCCTTGCTCTATGAATTTTCCGCTAAAGCGCCTCGAAAGTTCCTTGGCAAATTCATCTAAAGTCTTATTTTTAGGTACTCTTGTGCCCATATTATTGCTGTTCGGATTAACAATACCGACATCAGGAGCAGAATTTATTGCACGAACCATTTCCGTGAGCCATCCCTTGGTAACAATTGTATCGTTGTTCAGCAATAAAATCAGTGGAGCCTTTGCAGCCAACATTCCCTGATTAAACGCTTTTGTTGCACCTGAATTTTCTTCATTTCGAATAAGGGTGTATTTTTTAATCCTGGAATCATCTCTTAACTGCTCCAAATAGGTCTTTGTCTCATAATCGCTTCCATTATCAACTATGATTATGTGATACGGATAGTCTGTATTTTTGATAATACTTTCTATGCATCGCATAGTTATATCGCGCAAATTCCAAACCGCTATAACAATGTCGCACTCAGGACGATTTCCCTCAGTCATATCCTCGATATATCTCCTATTTATTTTTATACTTCAGACTCTGTTTATAATAATCCTGCATCCCGCCCCGGGAACCACGCTCACGTAAAAACGCCCGTATCTTCTTCATCTCTTCGGATAATTCATCTGCTGTTAAATATTTCGTTTCAACTGTTTTTCCTCCGTGCCCGTCCGTACCGGTGACAAGATAATAATCCGAAAAATTATGTGAAATAATCTTTGCGCCGAATTTCTCAGGCTCCTTGTATACTTCGCATCCAGGCAAAGGCACAAAGGTATAAAACTGAGCCTGATCTATGTCTGATGCCTTGATAAAAGAAACTGTTTGCTGAATGGTTTCTTTGGTTTCACCCGGAAATCCAAGCAGAAAATATCCTGCTACGACAATGCCGGCTTCTTGCGCCATTTTTATGGCCTTTAAATTTTTCTCAACCGTTGTACCTTTTCTCATTGCATTTAAAATCTTTTGTGAACCGGACTCAATTCCGTAACAAATCATTCTACATCCGGAACTTTTTAGTAATTTATAAACTTGAGGATCTAAAACATCGGTGCGGCCGTTACAACGATACACTATATTAAGATTTTTTGTTTTTTCATAAAACTCTTCCAGTCGCCTCTTGCTTACGGTAAACATATCATCGAAAAATTCAAAATGCCGTACCCCATAGCGGTCTATCACGTGATTAATTTCATCAACGATATTTTGTATTGACCGAAACCTTACACGTTCTCCAAATAAAGCGCGGTCACAGAAAGCGCATTTATAACAGCAGCCCCGGGACCCTATGATACCAAAGCAACGGTGTTCATCCACTTTTCTGTGAAACATATTCATATCAATTAAATCCCGTGCAGGAAATGGAAGCGAATCCAAATCCTCAATAAAATCACTTTTGATAAAACGTTCAATGTCTGTTTTGTCTCTATAGGCATCCACAACTTTTACAAATGAACGTTCCCCTTCACCAATAACAATACGGTCAAAAACATCAAGCTCCTCAGATTCCGGAACTGCGCTTGGATGGGCACCTCCACCAATAACAGGTTTATCCGGAAACATTTCCTTAATGTAATGGGCTATCTTTATGCCTAGGGGAGCAGTAGGTGTATAAAGCTGAATCCCGTATATATCGGCTTCTTTTATCTCAGGTTTCCAGTCTGTTTCGGAACGGCCCGCTAGATTAGTAATTCTCACCTCATACCCTGCCCCACTCAGGACTGCAGCAAGATATAACAAACCTAAAGGTTCATCTAATAAATCATCTATACAAGTCGGATCCGGCACTCTAATTAAATCAACTAACATATATATTCCCTATTTTTTAAAAAACATCTGCCACAGAGAGCACAGAGAAAAATATATTTTTTAAAAATTTTTTGAACCTCTGTCCCCTCCGTGGCCTCTGTGGCTATTTTTTATTTTTTTATCCTGTTAATCCTGTCAAATATCATTTAAATCTTTTTTGCGAATTGGCGCATTGTTTCAATTATAAAATCAACATCATAATCAGACAAATTCTGATGCAGGGGTATGTTAAGCATACTATCGTTAACTTCCTCACTATTGGGTAATCTCTCAGCAGATTTATATTGTTTAATTAAATGAAGCGGATAATATCTGTACGTACAGTAAATACCGTTTTCAACCAAATGTTCCGCCAGGAGATCACGCATTTTAGGCTTTAGTTTTATCCAATATAAATAATATGAAGAAGTAGTATCTCTTAAAGGTTCAGGAGGACATTTCAGCCAATCAAAATCCTTCAACTCCTTCTGATATCGTTTCCAAACTTCAGCACGCCGTTTAATAAAACCGTTTAACTTTTTCAACTGGACACGTGCAATTGCAGAAGTGATATCGTTTGTTGTGTATCTTCCAGACGTGCAATTCAACTCAATTTCCCACCATCTCTTATGCTTTGCCTTAAATGAATCAATTCCTGACTGTTGATTCTTTATTCCGAAATAACGGTATTCCCGTGCTTTTCCGTATAATTCATCGTTATTAACAACCAGTGCTCCCCCATCACCAACCGACAAAATTTTCATGGCGTCAAAACTAAAACATCCGACGTCACCTATGGTGCCGCAGTTCTTACCCTTATATTTTGAGACAACAGAATTGGCACTATCTTCAATAATAAAAAGCCCGCGGGCTGCTTCCCTGAGCTCATCCATGTTAGAAGGATGCCCTCCATAATGCAGAGGAAAAATAGCTTTGGTACGATTGTTTCTTAAGCGCTCAACCTCAGATGGAAGAATATTAAGATAAGTAGTATCAACATCTGCAAAAACAGGTTTTGCGCCAACCTCTAAAACCGCATTTGCCACACCTATAAAATTCACCGAAGGAATAATGACTTCATCTCCCCTGCTTATACCTAATATTTTCATTGAAAGGAAAAGGGCCGAGGTACAACAATTAACTGCAAGTACACGTGATGAGCCTATAGTCTCTCCAAATTCTTTCTCAAACAGACTCGTCTCCTTTCCCATACCAATCCACTTTGATTTTATTACAGGCTCAATAACTTTTAATTCTTCATCCCCAAGAGAATTACTAAAAACTTGTATGGAAATTTTCTTTTGCATATAGTTCCCCCATCATCTCTTCTTCGGCACATACAACTTGTGATACGCAAGAGTGCGCATCTTTTCATAAATCTGGTTTTCACGTTCGATTTTATAAAAAGAATCCTTAAATTTCTTTAAAGGCCTATCGGACATTTTGTAATCTTTTAATGCAAGCGAGCCGTACATGTTAAAATCGTAGACAAGATCAAAATATTTCATTAAAACAGGGTCTGGTTTATTGTTCTTGTAATCATCTGAAAGTAGAGCATATTTAAAATTTTCAGCCACATAACGGGTAAATGTTTCCTTTGCTTTTATATCTTTCCATAAGCCATGAAAAGTGTTCATCATAGCACAAGCTTCAATACTACCGTCATTTTTATACTTCTCCATAAGGGTTTCCAGATCAAAGCAGTACAATTTTATAAAATATTTTTTATTAAAATACTCAACCGCCTTTTTATTCGGCTCTATCCCGATGCCGTCAATACCTCTGGATTTACACTGTGCTAAAAAAGCTCCGGTATCAGCTCCAACATCCAGAATCGTTGTCACGTTACATTTAAGAAGGACATCAACAACAGCCGAATCCCTTATATCATGTCGTACCACACGCCCCAAATTATTTTTCAATACCATAGGGTCATCGTCGCGAACAAAAAGCTGAAGGTTCCCCTCCTTTATTTCCCAATCCATTTGTGCTGAATAATCACCCCAATTTAATTCTGATTGTTTAAAATCCGCTTCGATTTCTGAAAATATTTTATGTACTTTATAATTGATCATAACAATACCTCATCCCGCATTTTATAAAAAACCCATAAATTGGTTCGTTTTTCCGTCTACAATATCAAAAATATTTTTTAAACGATGCGCATATGTATGCCGCTCACGTGTAAGGCGTGCCGCATTTTCTCCTATTTTTTTACGCTCCGCATCATGCTTTAAGTAATAATCAACGACGTCCAGTAATTCTTTCTCTTCTTCAAACCACAGGACGTGCTCACGATTACGCGCAAGGCGTTCAATCCCCGGAAATTTATATGTAAGATAAGGCGCCCCGCATCCCAAAGCAACCCAGAATCTGTTCGATGTATAAAGGTCATATGAAAAATCACTGCCGCCGAATACAATCTTCGACTGAGAATAAAATTCCGAAACGTTGTTACGAATATTTTTACGTGCCGCTACATTATATTTCTCAGCTAAGGCCCCCAACGCCCGCCTTCTTGTATTATGAAGCGATTCCCTGGTAACTGCTCCTAGGAAGCCAATATCATACATCTCAGGTACATTATGACGATACATAATGTAGGGAGATATACACTGGGTCATAAAATACACATTATCTATATTTAAGGCTTTCCTGTAATCATCAAGCTGTCCGTTATTTGAAAGAAACATGTAATCAAGAACGCCTCTCAAATCCATTTGCCACGGAGTATCAGGATCGCAATACCAAAAAATTGTCTTGATGCCGAGACGTTTTAGATCCTCCCTCATGTATACAAGAAATGGCAATAACTCTTTTAGCATAGTAAATAAATATTCAGGCTTATATTCCAAAATAGCTTTACGCAAAGTTTCATAATCAAGATTACGCAGGCCTTCTAATAATTGGTATTCCCAACCTAACTCATCCATAGCATGCACAATACCGTCCCAATCAAGACCAAGGTGTATATAACGGAACATCATATACTGCCCCAGTATGGAAACTCTCTTTTTCTTGTTGTTTTGAATATTCGGTGGGGGCGTAAGAGATGTCTTTCGACGAACAACAGCAAATAGATCATCCCCGTCAAGCTCAATTTTATCAAAAGCCAATCCGGTCTCATGAACATACTGAGCAAGATTTATCTTATCAAAAAAACTGATGTACTTTCCTTCACGTTCATACGATTCATTACTTATACGCATCACCAATTTGCCTCCAGGTGCAAGGTGCTGGCGTATATTAATCAAATATGTCTCAAGTGACTCGGGTCTTACATATTCTAAAACATTTATTAGTGAAATTTCATCAAACCGGTTATTCTCGAAGGGAATTTCTTCTGCTAAGGTTTCACTGCAATTTTCTATTGAATGAGATGAGGCAATCAGTGAATTATCTTTTATTGAATAATATATTTTTTTTGCGCTATAAAAATTCTTATCGGGCATATAAATAAAATGTACTACAGGTACATAGGTTTTAGAATCACAGAAAACCTGTCTAAACCCACTCTCTCGCAAAAGACCGATGAGAACATTATCAGGAATACAATTGTCCATGGTCAAGATACCGTTCGGCACAATAATCCTTGCCCACTCTTTAAAAATAGCTGACAATCTCTCACTCGGTTCTGAAAATGTTGAGTAATCAGCAAAAATAAGTTTTACTTCATTATCTCCAAAGGGAAGCTTATGAAACAAAGACACAAATGCCTTGCCGCTCGTTCTCCGCTCTTCAATATTAACATAGCTGTGATGTGTACGTCCCCGTCCTCCTAGATTGATGCGAAAATATTCCGAATTATCAAACAGCAAATTCCCCCTCTTCCTTTTTATAAGAGAAGGACTCATGCGGGCATGCAGCGCGTTCAGGAGAAAAATATTATTCGTAACATCTTTTACTCTATTAATGACCGTATCACCGCATGTCTTTATAGCGTCATAAACAATATTCATTTCTTTATCCGTATTTTGAAATACATTCCATGTGGAGGCCAATGATGCGCATAATATTTTTCATAGCGCCTGGCAGACAGATAGCTTAAAAATCGGCCAATGGATATTTTTTTGCGAAATATAAGTTTCTGTTCCACCATCTGGAATTTCTTATCCGAATAAACAGGGTAATCTACTCCACCGGTAAAATAATCAAACGTACCAAATGTAAAATGATGTTTATGGGTCGGGTCACGGAATGAATTCGGATGAGCAAAATGAGGAGTCCAAATCTCCAGGATGCCGTCCGGTTTTGAAATTCTATGTATTTCTTCCATTGTTTTGAGTACGTTACTAATATGCTCCATGAAATCTTTACAAATAATATGATCGAATGTATTATCTTCGATCGGCCACGGGAATTCCTCAAGGTTATGAACAATATCAACACCTTCGTGTGCTACAAAATCTATTCCAACCGTACCTGGATGTTTTGCCGCGCCGCATCCCACATCCAAAGTTTTTACTCCCTTTTGTATATCCATATATTTACCCCTTTCATTCGCTCGCAAATTTAAAAATAAACCAAATATTCTTATAACATGTGTATGAAAAACATTATTAACCCGGAAGCAACTTTTCCCTATCCAAAAATTTATATAGTTGTTCTGCTGCTACTACATGCCCTCTAGGGCTCCAATGATCATCACCATATAAGTACAAAGCCTCACCTCTGTTCCGCTCTTCTAAGAATTCCTCATATGGATAGATACATGGAATATTGTTTTCATTAAAAAAAATAATAAATTCATCAATAAATCTATTGGGCAGTTTATCAAGAGCGCTTTTATATGGTATTATGTAAACCGCTAAACTTGCCCCAATGCTTTTAGTATATTCATTCATACGTAAAAACATTGCTTTGGTAGTATCGAGATTGACCGACTCATCTGAAAAAGTAATACGGAATTTATTCAATAACTTCTGTGCACTTTCCTGAGTCTGCAGTCTTCTTAATAACGAATATTTCAAATTCTTAAATGACTTTGATAAAAATGGGTAAGTCTCGGTATTCCTTTTTAAAAACCCTTTGAATCCCCTCTTTTGATGTTTGACTTTAGGTTTGGCCTGTTCCCGGAGCAATTCTTCCCAACCATCCCCGCTTAATTCGGGGAGCGGGACGTTCGTCAATTTAAGTTGGCCGTTTTCCATTTCAAAAAAAGGTTTTGGATAATACCCGTGTTTTTTTGCTAAGTTATCCCACATAAAATCGTTCGATGCTAAAGCTACCACAACCACATCAGGTGAATACTTAACTCCCTCTCTTTCTAAAAAAAGAAGCTCCTGGTCTGTACCGTATCCCGTAACACCTCCATTTATGACTTCAGCATTTCCATCAAACATTTCCTCAAGTCGTTCTGTAAATATTTCTTCGGTCTCGACTCCATAACCCCATGTAAAAGAATCTCCAAGTACTAAAATTCGATAAATACCTTCTGTCTTATCATAAGAATATTCTTTATCACGCAATCCTTTGGAATTTATTTTGACAAAAGTGCGTGATGCAGGCATAGTCAAAGCGCCTTGTGCCAGGGGTTTATTCTTCCATCCCAGATACCGGTCATACTCATAAAAAATAAACTCATTGCCGTGTCTTATAGTCTCTTGTTTCTTGAGTTCATCCTTTTTTCTTTCGTAAGCAGCCACCCTTAAAAAAACTTCTAAAATCAAAAGAACAAAAAGGACGGAAAACGTAAGCAAAAGTATGTTTTGAATAATATTTTTTATTTTCATTCTAATTCCGTTAGAAAAAAATCATTTAACATATTTAAAATATTTTAGTAATCTTACAGCATCCGGATTTTGCATAAATTCCTCAATCCGCTCTTTAAATTCAGGCCTCTTCCATTTTCCAACAGATCTCTGATGCAAAGGTTCTGCCTCACCAAACCATGCCTTGTCCCTTTTTATATGGGTATGTTCAGCATGGGATAAAAGCGATTTAGAAAAATCTTCATCTATAAAAGAACATATACTCTTAATAGTTTCCTCAGGCTCAATTACCAAATCCTCATATTTTAGAGTTAAGACCTGGGGATGATTTTCGAATTTTAATCCTGCCCCTACATCATTAATCCATCTTTCGGCAGGGACCCAAAATTTCGTTTGTTTGTCAGGATGTTTTGAAGTAATTACATCTCTTCCATCTCTGATAATATGGATTATACATACCCGGTCTTTAAAGTAATCTAAAATAGGGCCGAAAAAAATGACATTCTTCGGAGTCTTCTCACACCAGCGATTACATTCATGAGGAATTTTATGAGTTAACAAATACCAATATATTTTATCAATAATAAGAGGAGCACTTAAATCGACATTATCTTCACGATGGGCGGTTGGACATAAAGCCTCTGTTTCTTCATTTATAGCATATATGTGCGGATGAGCTCCTAAAACCGATAAAAGAACCGTAGTCCCGGACCTTCCGCAACCACCAATTATTATAGGATCCCGAGTAAACTTTTTTTTAAGATAAGGCTTCCAAAGGCTGGGAATCCTCATCCTGATAATATTTCTTCTTAATGTCTTATGTAATCCCACAAGTGCGCCTGTTAAATATTGAACTGCAATTCATAGAGTTTTTTATATGGTCCGTCATGGCTGATTAATTCTGAATGACTGCCCATTTGCACAATCTTCCCTGCTTCTAAAACTATAATTCTATCGGCACTTTGAACTGTTGAAAGACGATGAGCGATAACAAAAACTGTCCTGCCTATCATGAGATTTTCGATTGCGTTTTGTACTTCACGTTCACTATGTGTATCGAGATGTGAAGTCGCTTCGTCAAAAATAAGTATAGGGGGATTTTTTAATATAGCCCGCGCAATAGAAATACGCTGTCTCTGTCCTCCCGATAATTTAGTTCCCCTCTCTCCTATATTTGTGTTGTATCCATCCGGAAATTCAACAATAAAATCATGAGCATTTGCTGTTTTTGCTGCCGTAACAATATCATCAAATGACGCATCCAATTTTCCATAGCCAATATTGTCACTTATAGCACCGCTAAAAAGTATGGTCTCTTGTGAAACAATACCGATTAACTGACGAAGACTGTGCACTTTAATATCCCTCAAATCAAGTCCATTAATCGTCAGTGTCCCTTTTGTCGGATCATAAAATCGCGGTAATAAACTAAGTAAAGTACTTTTTCCAGAACCACTGGGTCCAACTAAAGCAACCCGCTCGCCTTTTTTTACGGTAAAACTAATGTCTCGCAATACAAAATTATCTTTTTCATAAGCAAAAGAAACATTATTGTACTTAACTTCTTTCAAGGCTTCAGAAAAAACTTTAGCACCAGGTTTATCAGTAATTGAAGGCTGTATATCCATAACCTCAAATATTCGTCTCCCGCTGGCAACCGTATGCTGGATAACAACATTAATCTTACTTAACTTCTTTGCAGGTTCATATAATAAATAAAGTGTGGCTGCGAATGTCATAAAACGATCCATTGGAAGAGTCTTTAAAGCAAAATAAATAGCCAGCCCTAAGCCAACAGCTCCCATGACCTCAATCAAAGGACGCTGGAGTTCAATTGCACGTACAGTTTTTCGGGAGAAATCATACAAGCTTTGTGTAATTTCACGGAATTTTTCATTTTCTTTCTCTTCAGCATTAAACGCTTTAACAATTTTGATACCGATTAATGTCTCCTGCAGAAATGAAACAATTTCTGCATGACGCTCCAGGAAACGGCGTGCAAGTTTTCTGAGCTTTCGTCCTAATATAATGATAGGTATAGCTACAAGAGGAAAAATAGCCACACTAAACCAAGCAAGTTTTCCTCCCATAATAAAAATTACAGGTATAGTAAACAAAATTGTAAAAGGACTTTTAACAGCATCAAGCGCGATAGAGGTAATTGCATTCTGAATCCCCTTAACGTCGCTAATAACACGGCTCATCAAATCACCACTGTGTTTTTCAGAAAAATAATCACACGATTGATAACTAATGTGCCGGTATAAATCATTTCTGACATCTCGAACACAACGCAAACCCACCAACGCCATTAGATATTTTGATACATAATTTAAAAACCCTCTAAAGAAAAATACAACTACGATGATAAAAGGAATCCACTTAACGCTGAATTTTATCTGGGCAAGTTGAGCTGGAATATGCGGGATATTATTAAAAGTAACGAATTCCCTGCTCATCAGACCGTTAGTAGTAATATAAATTACGCCTGAGACTAAAACCTCAGCCCCTGCAGCTAATATCATAAAAACACTTGCAAAAATTAATATATGTAAATACGGCTTTATATATTTAGCCAATCGTCTATAAACTTCCATAAACTATTTTTCTTCTCCCTTTTTAAGCTCCCAGTAACTCGCATAACTAAGCAATTGATATAATGCATGAAAAAATGAAAACATAAATCCTAAGAAACCGTCTTTATATCCTTTTTTTTGAAAGTAAAATTTAAGGAAACGGCTTATTGATTTCCGCATTATTTTTAAAAAATTTACCTTTCGTCTGTCCTGAATCCATTTTTTAGCTTCAAGTGTTGTCTCACGGTTTAATTTATTTACAACATCATAAAAACTTTTATATGAATAATGTAATATATCATTATTTAATTTCCCGCATCTGCCTTCATGTATAATGCGGGGGTGTACTTCCGCCTCCTCATAACGAAAACATGACTTTTTAAAAAGCCTGGTTTTTCTCCCGGGATAATAACCCGCGTAGCGAATCCATCGTTTTCCTAAAAATGCTCTAATTGGAATTGAAAAGGCAGTATATTCAGTATTCGTCTCTAAAGCTTTTGGTATTTCTTCTGCTAATTCCGGCGTAATTCTCTCATCACAATCGATGCTGAGCACCCATTCGTTTCTTGCAAGGGAATAGGCATAATTTCTATGTTTTCCTTCTATATCCATCTTCCGCTGATGAATAGAATTCGTATATTCTTTTGCGATTTCTCTAGTCTTATCTGTACTAAAATCGTCTAGTATAACAATCTCATCAGCCCACTTGGCGCTCTCTAAACATTCCCTGATTTGTTGTTCTTCATTTTTGGCAATAATTACAACGCTAACTTTAACCATTTCCACTCCTTTGATCTTCATTTAATTTGACATAAAGCCATTGTTAATAAGACTCTTATTAAAGTGACCTTTTATCTGTTTATATTAATTCTTTCTGTAATTATATAAATAAGTTATAAAAATAGACACACTTTCTTCTTCATAAATTATAATCATTTATGCGAAATATGAATGGATATGATACAAACTATTAGGTCATTTGTCCAGTTTTTTGTAAGTAATGTATTGGAAGGGATTTGTAAAATATAATTTGTTTTTACAGAAGGTCAGATTGAACAGTTACATCAGTAAACGTTCCGTCACCGTTGTTAGCATAAAGTATATTTCCTAGTCCGTTTACGAATTTTGCGTTTTTATCAACAATTAAAATATCCAGGTCACTATCATCGTCATAATCAAAAAACAAAGAATGCTTATCCGATGTTAAGGGATCATATGTTTTCACAAATAAAATCTTATTAAACGTTAAACTCCCGTTATTGCTGTAAAATATATCGCAGTAATGATTATTGACTACTATATCCAAATCACCGTCAAAGTCAAAATCAAAAATTTTAGTAATACAATTTGTCTCAACGTCGCCCACCCCAGCCGCATCTGTTATATCCGTGAAAACAGCGTTTCCGTCATTTTTGAACAATTTGTTTTCTCCGTTATTTACCACATAAATATCTAAATCACCGTCAAAATCAATATCGCTGATACATGCCATCTCAGCTTGAATGTTTCCGCCTAAACCGGATAACGATGTATTGTCGGAAAAAGTACCGTCACCGTTATTCTTATAAAACTGGCTGCCGTATTCGTTTAAAAGATAAATATCCACATAAGAATCATTATTATAATCATGCGCGTATGCAACAACACCATTGTCAGTATTACTTAACTGCGCAGAGGCAGTGTTATCATAAAATGTCCCGTCCCCATTATTAATAAAAAGTGTATTGTTGCCTTTATTAACTACGTATATATCCTTAAATCCATCATCATCGGCATCAATAATACATGCAGATGCCCCGTCACCCGCATCAGCACATCCAGAAATATCAGAAAGGTCAGTAAACGTGCCGTCCTGATTATTAACTAAATATTTATTTTCTCCCACATTAACCATATATATATCATTGAAACCGTCATTATTGAAATCATCAATAACAACCTGATTACTTCGTGAATTTCCCATATTCTTCTGAAAATCCTCAGCGTCAAGATCATAATTCTGTACAACCATTTTTATTGTTTCACTTGTTGATTTATTATCATCTTCGACAACAAAGGTAATATTCTCATAAAGGCCTATTTGATCCTGAGTCGGAGTCCAGGAAAATATACCCGTTACAGAATCAAAAGTTGCAGGATTAGAGCTCCCTGCGCCGGGAGTATTGACCATACGAAATGATAATAAATCAGGATGTATTTGGTCCTGATCTATAACTTGGACAGTAAACTCAAGTGTTTCGTCATAACCTACCGCTTTATTTCCAATTGGTAGTAAAATTAAAGGAAGATTATTGGAAAAGGATGCCTGTACTTGAGTAGTACCCTGATTACCCGCGGCATCTGTTGCTTTTAAGGTAAATGTATTCAATCCTTTTATTAAATCCACGCTGAATTGTATACTCCCGTTACTAATACTGAACGTTTGTGTTGTCGTTCCTTGGTCACTTACATCTGTGATTTCAATTTCATCAACCGCAAGATCATCTACCGTACCGCTGAAACTTATAGTCTTTTGGGGTGTAGTCAATCCATTCTGCGGTGTATTAATAGTAATAACAGGCTCGGTCGTGTCAATTTCAACGGTCCTCCACAATGTATTAGAAAGGTTACCCGCTTGATCAGCTGCAAGAAGGGCAAGTTCATGTATTCCTTCAGCCATGAACGTAATAGTTGCATTCCATAATGTTTGAGTCGGATATGTTATTGAATCAACGGTAATAGTCGCTCCATCAATAATAATTTGTGCCGTATCAGCCGATTTTGTTCCGCTTATTTGTAATTGTGTCTGATTAGTCAATGCAGGTACCGAATTTATAGTAGGATCCGCAGGCGGAACTGAGTCAACTGTGACTGCCAATACATCTGAATATTCTGATGCAATATCCTCTTGAGTAAATGCCCTTACCTGATATGAATAAATCCCATCTTCAAGATTGTTTTCATCCAGGTAATTTACACTAACGTTAAATATTTCACTTCCAACCGCACCGTCACCATCAGCATGCAATAATAATTTCGTATCCGCATCAGCCGTATGACTTGTAGTAGGAGGAGTAAAATTATTCATCCATCGGACTATACCTTTAGAAATCCGCAACTCATCAATATATCCGTTCATATATGCTCCACCAATATTATGGCGGCCTATATTCAACGGAACCGAACTATTATACAACGTATGATCAAATGCCTGATCGCTTCCTATCTGTGTCCCATTAACGAAAATTTTAACTACATCTCCGCTGCGTTCGCATACAAGATGATACCATGTCTGCGCACTTGGCGCCCAATCAACACCTACATAGCTGCCATTACTTCCTCCATACTTACCCGTTGCAGACCATGCACACATCAGGAAACCTGCAGAATTCCATGAAAATCCCCATGAAAGGTTGCCGTCTCCCCACTGACCGGCAAACCACTGAGACTGGGTCGGTACCGTAGGCCACATTGCCCATAAATCAATGGTAAAATCACCGTCTGAAAAATTCCAGTCATCATGATCAGACACTTCCAGGTAATCGCCATTACCGTCAAAATAAAGTGATCCTGAACCGAAATATTTTACTGTATCATCTACATCTGCATCTCCACGAGCAACATAATTACCAATATCTTCTTCAGCTTCTCCCATCTTCTTTACTTCATATCGTACTGCACCACTACTAGACTCATCTGACCATTCAAGACGAAATGAAGCCGGCTCGAGAGGACCAATCGATGAACTAAACGAAGGAATTTCAGGTGGGAATACTAAATTAATAGTAAATTCTAGAGCACTGCTATTTCCTGCCTGATCTATTGCACCGATATTTATAGTATTTAAACCCTCATTCTGGAATGTTAGAGGTATAGAAAAACTATTATCAATAACATCCACTGAACTTCCATTGACATCAATAGTACTTACCGTTGAATCGTCAATTGTTCCTTCAAGAGTTATATTTCGTGCCGTTACAACTTCTCCGTTATTATGAGAATTAATCGTTATAGCGGGAGGCGTCATATCTACAGTAATACAAAAGGAGTCAGAATATTCTGAAGTCCCTCCTACTGATGTTACGGATCGTACCTGATAATAATGCGTACCTTCTTCAATATTAACAAGATCTAAATATGTTTCTGATGTCGTGTAAAATTCCGTTCCAACTGCACCGTCCCCATCAGCATGCAATAACAATTTCGTTTCTTCATCTAGTGCATGACTCGCATCAGGAGGAGTAAAATCATTCATCCATCGGACTATACCTTTAGAAATCCGCAACTCATCAATATATCCGTTCATATATGCTCCACCAATATTATGGCGGCCTATATTCAACGGAACCGAACTATTATACAACGTATGATCAAATGCCTGATCGCTTCCTATCTGTGTCCCATTAACGAAAATTTTAACTACATCTCCGCTGCGTTCGCATACAAGATGATACCATGTCTGCGCACTTGGCGCCCAATCAACACCTACATAGCTGCCATTACTTCCTCCATACTTACCCGTTGCAGACCATGCACACATCAGGAAACCTGCAGAATTCCATGAAAATCCCCATGAAAGGTTGCCGTCTCCCCACTGACCGGCAAACCACTGAGACTGGGTCGGTACCGTAGGCCACATTGCCCATAAATCAATGGTAAAATCACCGTCTGAAAAATTCCAGTCATCATGATCAGACACTTCCAGGTAATCGCCATTACCGTCAAAATAAAGTGATCCTGAACCGAAATATTTTACTGTATCATCTACATCTGCATCTCCACGAGCAACATAATCGCCGAAATCTTCCTCTGCAGCACCCATTTTTCTTATTTCATAGCTTACTGCTCCACTCTCCACCTCATCAGTCCATTCAAGACGAAACTGTGGGACATTTATGATATCAACGGTATTTAAAATATGTGGCTTCCCAATTATACTTGTATCAACAGAAAAAACCACATCGTCCATACCCATGTTATTATCAGAATCATAACAAAAAGCAATAATTGAATTTTTTCCTTCCTCGACTTGTACTGTCTCTTCAAAAAATCCGTTTTGAGCCACTACCGAATAATCATAACTAAAAGAATCATTCTCAACACGTATGGTTACATCCGATATCGAATCGTCTACCGTACCGCGTACGATGGTTGATGTCCTTGATATAGTATCTCCGCTAATCGGATACGTTATTTCTATATCTGGGAAATTTCCGTCAATGGATATGGGTTGATTGTTTATCGAACAAGGCACTCCAGAACAACTAGGACATGATGCAACAAAATCTGTAATACGTATATTAATTTGTCCCGGAACCGGGTCTATTATATTCAAGTTTATAAAAAATACATTTCCATCATCAAGTGACTGATTATTCAATCCATACACAAGGATTTTAACCTCGTGATCAGAAATTGCATTTGTCTCAATAAGCTTTTCATGTTGGATGAGGTTTGTGGTAAGAGTTGTTCCCAAGAATTCGACAATCGCAGTATCAAAATTCAGAGTGCATTCAAACGAAGATATGTATTGATTTGATAAAGTGTTTAAAGATATTGGAATTGAAATATTAGTATCTGTAGAGGTTACGTTTGTCTCCTCAAGTATGACTTCAGCAGCTAAAGCGATTTGTGAAATAATTAACACCGCTATAAAAGCGATGAAAAAATTTACTGTCTTATGTATTTTATTGTTTTTCGTTTTCATAATATTCAGCTATTTTTAACAAATGCACATATTTCAATTCAAAGGACGTGCCAAATACTACAAAAACGTTAAAAATCAAAACTTAGTAAGTTGTTATATAACAATAATTTAAATAAAACATAAAAAACTTACCTAATTAAGAAAAATCATTGTTTCATTGATGAATCGTCGACTAATTGACATTAAAGATAAAAATTTATTAAAATTAATGTCAAATTTGCTTAAGTCTATTATTTACAAACTATTATGGAATTTAAATATTTGCAGTCAAAATATTGCCATTAATGTATAAAAGTACTATTTTTGTTACAGATTTATATATATAATATTAGATTATAAAGAGAATTTGAGGTAGAAATGACTTTGATTGCAAAATATTATGAGGATAGAAAATTGGCATTAATAAAACACAATAAGCAGATATATTAGTACGCCCCCTCCCCTTTAATAATAGCAGGAAAAGTTAATAAAATGATTTTTAAATCCAACCAAAAAGACCAGTTTTCTATATACCATAGGTCCCATTTTAAAAGCATCTCAAAAGAAAGATCACTACGCCCTTGGATTTGCCACAAACATGTCATACCCGGTTTAATTTCCAACCGTTTCAACTGACGCATATCATCCCGTTCAATTTCACCTAATGATAACGGTCTAGGTCCGACCAAACTCATATCACCATTTAAAACATTCAATAATTGAGGCAACTCATCAAGACTATGTTTTCTGATAAACTTACCAACTCGTGTTATACGGGGATCATTCTTCATTTTGAAAATAGGTCCCGTTGATTCTTTATTTTCCAAAAGTTCATTTTGCAATTTTTCAGCATCAACATGCATTGTGCGGAATTTATATAAGTTAAAAACACGCCCCTTCTTGCCGCTACGTTTTGATACATAAAAAACAGGCCTTCTATCTTCCGTTATTATCATAACGCTGATAATAACAAAAACAGGAACAAGACATATTAAAGCAAAAAATGAAAATATTAGATCAAATAATCTTTTCATTACTAAATTTGCTCCATGTATGCCTTTTGCACTATATTGAATAACCGGAACTTTACCACAATATGTCAATGAGGGTCTTCCTAAAAGTAACTCGTGCACATTCGGTACAACTTTAACAGAAATATCAAACTTTTGACCAGTCATTATAATTTCGGGTATTTTAGACTCAGCCGTACGGCTGGCAATTATAATCTCGTCGATAAAATTTGTTTGAATTATCTTCTCAATTTCATTTGTTTTGCCTAATAAAGGGCAGCCAATGACAGGAACTGGAGGCTCATCATCATCACAAATAAATCCTGCAATATTTAACCCCAGATGCGGATACTGTTTAACTTCATGAATTATATTCTTTACCTCATCATTGCATCCTACAATTAATACATTCTGTATATTATATCCACGCGATACAATGTAACGCACGAAAAACCTTTTTAACAAACGCCACAAGGTTAAAAAGAATAGCATCAGAAAAAAAGACTCAACAAAAACAAGCGGTGAAAGTATTTTTATCTTCAAAATAAATATTGCTGTTGCAACAGGCATGGCAGAAAAGAACAAAGCTTTCATGACTAAGGCGCATTCCTGCATTGCTGATATATCTCTTGCCGTCTGGTGTAGCCTAAAATTTTTTAGGAAAAGTACAACTACAATACTCCACATTAGGAAAATAAATAAAAGAAGGGAAATAAATGGCAGCTCAGTTTGATACAAATCAACATACACATTATGGGAATAGTCAACATCAGTAAAATAAAAATTAATCAAAAAAGGAATATAGAAAGAGATGACAATAAAAATTAAATCAATAATAACATATGTATATTGTATTACTCTCTCTCGCCTGAACATTTTAAAAACCATCTTTAAAATATTTTACTATACGGATGCCTCTTCTTTAGGACGTAATTTCATGTACGATATAACAATCCCGATAAAACACCAAAAAAAGATTATTAATTGCAGAGTATATAAATCTGTATCAAAAAATGTATGAACTAATAATGACGTTAAACCAGAAAACAATCCTATCAATAAAGGATCACCTCTTTTCCATAATAAAACTGTGCCCTGCCAAAATAAAACCAATATCATCCATAGGAAGGCACATAAACCCGGAATGCCGATTTCAGCCGTCATATGCAGGTAACTATTATGCGGATATTCATTTCTTGCCCTAGGTACATAATAAAAAGGGCTTACCTGGGTGTATGTATTTAATCCTATTCCGGAAATTTTATTGTTATCAATTATTATTAAAGACTTCTTCCAAAGGCTTATTCTATTAATATTAGCCTTCGCGTCTGTAATAGACATCACTCTTTGTTTTATTGAAGAAGGAAGCATTAAAGAAAAAACTGCTAAACATACAATAAATAAAAAATAAATAATTATTTTCCTCCTAAATGGCAATCGCCTTAATGAAAAATAACAAAAGAAAATACTTCCAAATAAAAACCCAACCCAAGAAGCGCGGGAGTCAGTAAGGAATAAACATGCAACTAAAAGTACAGATACAATCCCAAAAAATATTTTCTGATATTTTGAATATATGACATTCACCTTATTGAATATTCCGCCGATAAAAACCGGAATACACACTATTATCCATCCAGCTAAATCGTTTGGATTTTTAAAGCATGCGCGGACGTTAATCTCCTCATGCAATGGATATGAACGAAATAAATCTTTTCCGCTAAAGTATTGGATTAACCCGTCCACAGAAACTATAAAAGCCGAAATACCTAAGAGGAAAAATATTCTTTTAATCTGGCTTGGGCGTTGAATGGTCTCAACCACAATGAAGAAAAGTAGAATATGCTCAAATACCTTGCTAAAAAGTGCATACAATGAAAGTTTAGGATCAACGCTTAAGGAAACCGACAAAATGTTGAATAAAACGAAAAAAGCAATAGGCCAATTTAAGATAGTGGAGGGAATGATTTGAGACTTAGAAGAAATTATTTTTTTTATAAACCATGCTCCGATGATAACAGCAGCACATATTTCAACCATGGCTTTACTAAAGGGAAGAGCACATATTAATACGTAGATTGTAATTTCAACGACTCTCTCAAGAAAAGAAATCACCTTTTGTCTCATCAGACCTTAACTCCCATGTACAAAGAAAATAAAAAAGCTATTGCGGTTAAAACAAATGTTAAAAAATAAAGAAAAAGAACTACTCGAAAATGAGAAAAACCACGCCTCATAAGCCAATGATGGATATGTGAATTATCAGCAACAAACGGATGACGCCTGCGGCTTAGTCGCCTAACGAATGCCAAACCGGTATCAACAATTGGTACTCCCAAAGCAATAATAGGTATTAACAAGCTTATAGTTGTCATGCTCTTACAGCTACTTTCAATAGCCATTGCAGCTAACGTAAATCCTAAAAACATACTGCCGGTATCCCCCATGAAAATTTTGGCGGGAAACCAATTGTACTTCAGAAATCCAAGGCATGCTCCAGCCAAAGAAATACTAACAACAGCACCAAGCAAACTGCTTTGTTTATAAATGATAACTGCAAATAATCCGAAAGAAACAATAGATACAATACCTGCGGCTAATCCGTCTAATCCGTCAATAAGATTGATTGCATTAGTAATACCAATAATCCACAAAATAGTAACTGGAACGCTTGCGTACCCTAAAAAAATAATTCCGAATGGAGTAACAACTCGATTAATAAGAAAACCCGCTTTTATTAGTATGATTGCAGCAACTATCTGAGTTGAGAATTTGATTACAGCATCAGCACCTCGTACATCGTCATAAACACCTAAAATAAATATAATGGTACCGCCTAGTAGTATAGTACCTAAAGAAAATACATTTGACTTCAATAAATCATATTCCAATAAAAAACCCAGCATTAATGTGATAATAAAACTTATATAAATTGCTATACCGCCCAGTTTTGTTATGACTTTATTATGTACCTTGCGATCATCTTTTCGATCAAGTACATAAAATTTTAATGCCACCAAGCGTATTGAAGGCGTAATAAGGTATGAGACAAAAAAGGACACTATAAACATTAATAAGAATGTCATTCTAATTCCTTAAAAAATTATTTTACAAGTCATCACATGGCGTCACAAGGCATAACAAGTGGTAAAGGATAAAGGGCAAAGCGCATGGTGCATAGAGTGAACGCTTTGCCCGTTCTTTCGGAACTTTAATGTTCAAGAAAGGGCTGGGCTTTACACTATGCTCCATGCCCTATGCTCTATGGACTATGCCTTTTTCCACCTGTGATGCCCTGTTATGCCTAAAACTCTCTATCAATAATATATAAATCTTTTCAAATTTATCTGTTAAAATTCGATCTATTATTTTATTATGTATAAAATATTAATGTGGATTATATCATAAAAGATTACTTACTACCAAATGTCATGTATAACCATTGCTTGAATACTTTTATGAGAAATAATGGACTATCAATATTACGCCGCCACATTTTTTGCGGATCAAGTATAAGTCGCCATAACCATTCAAGCCCAATATTTCGAATCCAGGAAGGAGCCCAGCGAACATTACCTGAATGAAAATCAAAAGCAGCACCGACACCGATCATTGCAGTGCAGTCAATTTTATTTAAATGATCTCTCATCCATTTTTCTTGCCTCGGAGCACCCAATCCAACCCAAACAATATCCGGTTTAGTTGAATTAATTTTTTCAATGACTTTATTATCCTCTTCCTCACTCAAATCTCTAAACGGAGGTGAATATAAACCTGAAATCTGCAGGCCGGGAAACATTAAAGAAAGCTTACGAACCAAATCTTCCACAACATTTTTCCCGCCGCCGTAAAAAAAATGGCGATATTGATACTCTCGTCCCAACTCACACAATTTCATCATTAAAGTCGGTCCCGTAATACGGCCTTTATGTTTATATCCAAGCAAAAACGATGCTAAAATAATACCTATCCCGTCAGGTAATACAAGCTTTGCCTCTCCTATTGCCTTTCTCATATCAATATCACGTCGTGATAGCATTACACTGTGAGGATTTGTAATACATATATAATGTTTCTCTCCCTTATCCCGCCAACTTCGAATAAGGTTAAAAACATCACTATAATTAATTAAATTAAATGGAATGCCAAGTATAGTATTATTAGACATAGTAATAAATTTAATTTCCTGAAATAGCTTTTTTATAAACTGCAATTAATGACTCATAATATTTTTCGGATGAATACTCCCGCAACGCCTTCTCCCTGCCTGCTCTACCCATAGCCAGGCACAAATCAGGTCTTTCCCAAAGATACCTAATCTTTTCTGCCATCTCATTATCATTGCCGGGTTCAAATAAAAGACCCGTCACATTATCATCAACTATTTCCGCCAGACCACCGATACGTGAAGAGATTACAGGCAATCCCATCATCATAGCCTCAACGAGAACCATAGGAAAACCCTCATACCATATGCTTGGAAAAACTAACATGCGGCTCGTATTAAATAATGAGGCTATTCTTTCCTTAGATAAAATTCCTAAAAACTTAACATTTGATGAGGCTTCTTTTTCAAAATCAGGAAATCTATCATTTGCCCCGCTCACACGAAACTGTACATCAGTACAATTCTTAGCAGCTTTTATAAGTGTGGCAATACCTTTCTCAGGACTAACTCTACCGACATAATCAACATAATCACCACTAATTTCCTTTATATCACCCTTAATCAGAGTCATATGCGGAATTATTTCTATTCTGTCTGGAGGAAAACCTTCTGCAGTTAATTTATTTGCCTGAAAATTTGTCAGGCAAATATATCTTGTAACATTATACCTAAACATTCCTCTCTTGCGAGCCCAATAATTTCTTATTGCGTATCCTAAACTTTTAAAAAATTCCCTCTCACAATTACGAAAAATACACCAGTATTCCTTACCGCCATTGCACTTTTCACAAATACTGCCATTACTCATGTACAAACCATTAGGACACATAAGGCGGTAATTGTGTACACTCATAACAACCGGTATTTTCCTTCTTTTACATTCACTTAAGATTGACGGCGATATCAATGGAAAAAGATTATGTATATGAACGATATCAGGTTTTACCTCATGCAAATATTCACCCATTCTTTTCTGTGCCGCATGGCTATATATGCCTGAGAAAAAAGCCCTTATTTTGCCAAAAGGCATATCAGATATTTCTGAACTAGATCTAAAAAACTCAGTCACAGAATGCCCATTCTTTTTAAGAAGGTCAGATAAATTCTTTATGCTTTCCTCCTCACCGCTGGGTTTTCCATACTTATTGTGAACAAGAAGAATTTTCAAAATATATAACACTCCTTTATCTTTATTTAACTGCTATCAGTACAATATCGGACAGCAAAGCAGGCCACAAATCACAGAATAGTTTTAAAGGCCCGTAACCGTGCTTAATTACTTCCCTAAATCCTGATCTTTCTTTAAGCAAACGTGAAAGTGATCGAAACGTAAAATAATGCAGATGCCCTTCGTCATATAAATTCGTAGGCTCTTTTGTTCCGTATTGTTCAAGGCCTTCGTTCATGCTGGCCGTTGAAGGAAAAAAACCGAATAATAACTTCAAACGGCGTGTCCATTTTGCAAGATTCGGCGTATGAATAAAAAGTTTTCCTCCATTAACTAAAACACGATTTATTTCAGATAAAACTGATATTGGATCAATAACATGTTCGATAACGTCTACCAATAATACAACATCAAAATATCCGTCCGAAAAAGGCAATTTTTCCGAATCAATATCATGATGTAAAACTTTTACCTTAGTATTATCAGAAAAATAATCATCCAACGCAGTAACTCTCGGTTTAGAAATTTCAGTCACGATGCACTCTTTAAACCTCGGAAGAAGTGCTTTCACTATCCCGCCCCTTCCGGCACCTATTTCTAACAATCTCCCTCCCCCACTAACCCATTTAACCGCCGCTTCAAAACGATTCTGAGGATATTTTCTCAACAATATCTCAGGTGGGGTTAATCCTCGATCATTAATATATTTCTTATCATAAAGATTTGATAAATGTTTTTTCTTTTCATTATTCATTTAAAACCCCTTTTGTTTGGCTGCATAAGTAACTGCATTTAGAAAAGAGTTAAGATCTCGCCCAAACGAGACCGGCATTAAACTTTCACGTGTTTTAATACTTTGCGAATCAATTGGTAATGATGCTTTAAGAATTTTCTCTAATAAGGCAGACAGCATTTTAATATCATACGGATTATAAACATATCCATTATTTCCACCATTTATTAAGACCCTGGAACCTGCTTCAGATGAACATAAAACCGGCATTCCTGATAATAAAGCTTCATTAACCACTGCACCGTAAGGTTCCCATACACTTGGAAGTACAAACACTGAACCAATTATATACCAAACCAGCAAATCATATCCTTGACAATGCCCAAGGAATTTAACATTTTCAATAATTCCCAGGCTTACGGCCAGGGACTCCAGATTTTTCCTCTCGGGCCCTTCCCCCACAAAGGCAAGAACAACAGAAGAATCTTTTGTACAAATACCTGAAAAAGCTTTTAATAAAGACTTAAGATTCTTACGCCTATTAAGTCGCCCCACATAGAGAACAACTTTTTTTCCTCCTAAATTGTATTCATCAATACACTGAGCAACTTGAGTCAAAGCCTTAGTCAATTTGGCTCTAAAAATCTCCTCTTGCTGAAGATTAGAGCATATAAAGACTTTCTCCGGATCTATTTTATATTGATTGATAAATTTTTCAGCTACCTCTTCACTATACACAAGAAGGCTTTCAACAGATGAGGAACAAAATTTCCTTATAACACGCCGAATGAGGCCTCTGGTCTCAAACAAAGGAACATTCTCAGTGGTCCAGAGGAGATGAGCAAACCTTTTTCTGTGAAATATTCTATGCAATATGAGCCAAAGTGTAACATAAGAAAATTCATGAGTTACAACTACATCCGGATCAAAATCGGAAATATTTTTTTTAAGAGCAGTAGCAAAATGATAATTCTTAAATAATTTATGGGAGGGTAAAATCTGATATCGGCACCTTAATGATCTTTTTACGTTATCCAGATCGAATTCAGGATAATAGAAAATATTGTCACTTAAAAAAACAACGTTTAAATCTACTTCTTGCCCCAAACGGTTGAACAAATCAACACGATACGGCACCAATCCGGGATGAATGAGCAGTGTTTTAATCTTTACCATATAAATAGCCCTATCACGTATTATTTTTATTATTACGATTTAACAGTTCCATCAACTTATACTCATCCTCAAGACGCATACGCAGTCTATTCGTCTCTTTCTCGTTAACATCAAAATCTATTGTGCTTGTTCTAAGTCTTACGGGTTTCAATTGAATTCCTATTTTCGAAGACAAATGAGAAATGCCTTGAGAAAATCGCTCTGTAAAGAAAAAATGGGAGCACTTAAGAATATTATCCTGAGCTTCATTTACATCAAACTTTTTTGAAAACATATACAATTGATTCAAAAGATGCTCCTTAGGAATTCTTTCTAAAAAATCATCAAAAGAAGAACCCAGCCACCTGCCTTCCGTTTTCATGCAAGGGTGTGGAATATTTTCTCTCCGAAACTCCTCAAGCATTTTATAATGTGATATAACCCTCTCAGCAGGATCGCGTAAGCACGTAATTGTAAAAGTTCTATCTGGTAGACGAAGCTCATGCTGCGGGATATGTGAAAATGCATAAAAATAGCACCCCTTTTGTATAAGCCATCTATTCCACGCTACAAAAACTTTATCATTGGATATTACTCTATGGTTAGGCTTCTTGTTTAATCTTCTGTATACATCCTCTCTGCTTTCCCCTCCTAAGGAAAGAAACATATGAATTAAAGAAGTACCTCCTGTCTTTCTGATATGATAAAAATATATTCGATTAAATCCATGCATAATATCATATACAGCATGCCTTCGGCATAGATTACGCTCCTTTAGGTCAAATAAATCGAAAAATGAATTTCTTATCCTGCTTAATAAGGTTCTCATTTTCTTAATAATCTAATTTAGGGAAATTGAACGCATTGCCCTACACCACTCTTCGAGTACCAACGCCTTAAAAGAAATTGGAGACACTATTCCGAGGGGTAAAGTTCCTTTTGAAAGATGTTTTGTACCCTGGTCACTTAATATTCCGGCTTCATATAAATACCCTCGCCTAAGATTACTGCCATAACGTTTAAATAACCGCCTGTGCCATTGCCTCAAGGGAGGTGAAAACCCGCGCTTCGGACGACTGAGAACCCACTCCGGTATAATATCCTTCAGGGCTGACTTTAACCATGCCTTAGGTAAGAGATTATAATCAGAATAAGTTTTTCTCAACCCAATTACCGTCTCAACTAATTTATAATCTACGAACGGAAGCCGTGTTTCAATAGATGATGCCATTCCTAATCTGTCTGCCTGAGCAATACCATTCTGAAGAAGATAAGTTTGACAAATAAGCCTGGTAATTTCCACATCAATGTTTTTCCAGGGAATATTCATGTGAAACAATAATGCCGGATCAGCTGAATGAATCTCTTCTATGAATTTCGTGCTATAAAAGTTTTTAACTTTTTTTCCCGCTAATCTATAGTTAGGTGATAAGTCAAAAAATACCAACCGTTCTTTTGGCAAAGATGTTGTTCGCAAATAACGCTCCCACCCAGTGCGTAAACCTCCGAATGAAAGACACCAATAAGCAAATGCCTTGGGCGAACTCATATCCGGTACTTTTATTTCTGATATAAAAGATTTAAAAAAAGAACTGATACGACTATACTGAGACTTTTGTATGGATTCTTCAACAGCTTTGGGAAGCCATGGATACCCCCAGAATAATTCATCCGCTCCCTGTCCTTGCAGTAAAACAGGCACATTATTTTCACGGGCAGCACGCATCAAACTATAATAACAAAATCCTGAAATATCAGCTATGGGGTCATCACGCCAGTAAACAAGCTCGGGAAAAAAATTAACCATTTCTTCCGTACCTAATTCAACTTCATGAAACGGCATATTCAGTTCATCAGCAAAAGCTTTGGCTTCAACACGTTCATCACACGACGGATATCCGGGATAGCCCACACTGAAAGCATGTATATTACCCCTGGATTTTCTGGCAGCCAAAGCAGCTATAGCACTTGAATCTAAGCCGCTGCTTAATGCCACACCAACAGGAACATCCGAACGTATTATTAATTCACCAATACGGTTTAATTCCTGCTGTATTAATTGAGACGGATCACCAGATAAAGGCTCAGCTTCACGCAGTGCCCAGTATTCTTTCTGAACCAAATGCCAATTATCAACATCAATAGTTATGTAATGAGCAGGCGGTATTTTTCGCACGCCTTTAATAGGTGTTTTGGGCTCTGGCACATATTGATAATGGAAATATTCATTTACAGCCACAGGGTCAAGGGTAAACGGTACAAGACCTGATTTAAGTAACGATTTCACTTCCGAAGAAAATATAACATGCCTATCCCCTTCAAATATGTATAACGGTTTCTCACCCATACGGTCACGTGCCAGAAACAAACGTCTTAGTTTCTTATCCCATAAAGCGAAAACAAACATTCCCCTTAAGTACCGTAAGCATTCAATACCATAAAGCGAATACAAATGAAGAATTACTTCACAGTCGCTATTAGTAGAAAACACGCAGCCTTTGGCCTTAAGTTCTTCACGTAATTCTATAAAATTATATATTTCACCATTAACTATTAATGCTAAGGAACGGTCATTATTATATAAAGGTTGATTTCCTGTTTCTAAGTCAATGATACTTAAGCGGCTATGAGCAAGGGCCAAATTAACGTCAGTAAAAAAACCTTGGCTGTCAGGCCCGCGATGAACGAGTGCATCATTCATTCGTAAAACACTCCTCTTATAATCTTCTGATAAAGCCTCCCGAGATATGATTCCCGAAATACCGCACATATTATTGACGAGCTCCTAATGTTCGTATCCCCTGTAATACTTTTCCCAAACTGTATGCAGGCAGTTTTAAAAGTTCAATTAAAAAATTCTGATAATGAAAATCACGGCTTAATAACTTTACTAATACTACAGGCAGTTTAAATAACA
The DNA here is from genome assembly GCA_964558015.1 of uncultured bacterium. Classification (GTDB taxonomy): domain Bacteria; phylum Omnitrophota; class Omnitrophia; order JAHJGZ01; family JAHJGZ01; genus CAZLCT01. Next base: position 33,974 of record CAZLCT010000009.1, read on the forward strand.
GCAATATTATTCCGTAAAATAATGAGCATAAAATACGAAAAAAATTAGGCCGCATACCAAATGCCTTCCATGAATCCCTGCCGTTAATATAAGAGGAATATAAAAACCACCTTGGATTAAATTTATACGAGGGAACAAGATGTTCGACAATTAATTCAGGATCAAATCCAATTGTATATCCCAAGTGACGCATTTTTTTCTGAATTAGTGTCTCTTCTCCATATCCCCGGCGCTCACCAAATATGCCTATAGTTTCTGAAAAGCACCCTGCAGCCATCAGGCATTCCTTCCGAGCAACCATATTACCTAAATCAACATATTTTTTTTCATCAAGAACTTCCAATTTTTGTGTCTTTCGTCCATTACTGACGTATTCATCTTTAAACCAATATGGTTTATTTCCCTCATACCACGGTATATACACTCCCCCAAAACAATCAAAATGGCAATTATTAATTACATACAGGATTCTTTTAATATAATCCTGCCCGACTCGTACATCATCATCAATAAATGCTATCCATGGTGTATGAGCTTTTTGGATTCCTGTATTCCTTGAAGAGCTGGAACCTTGATTAATTTCTTTAAAATAAAAAACATTATTATATTTTTTAGTATAAGGAAAAATCATTTCTTCGGTTTCATCCGATGAATTATTATCAACAATAATAACTTCATAATCTTGTGAATTAACAGACTGATTAAGAAGTGAATTGATACACTCACGGAGTATTTGAGCACGATTATACGTACCCACAACCACGGAAATTTTAGCCTGCTCTATTTTCATAGCATAATCCGCATTTAATTAAAAAATATACTTTTTCCTTCAATGACCACCGAACGTATTTACTAAAAGGAGATCTCCAAAATATTTTCCACGCACGGAATCCAAGTCTGCCTGGAAAATTACATAAGGCCCAGAAGCGATATGCCAGAACACGCCTTAATGCTTCTTCATTGTAAATTTTCTCCTTTTTATTTATCTGTTCTATCAAAAGCAACCACTCTCGAGAATCATTAAAGAAATTCACAAACTCTCCAGTTTTTAAATTAGATATACGTGAATGAAGGCGCATATTCTCATAAGATAAAGGCACGTAAAGTGACAAGAGTTGATCTTTCCTAATACGTTGGGACGCATTACTTTGCTCATGCTTAAGGCGCGCCCAGCTATGTTCTGGATAAATGCGATATTTAAGTAAAACCTTGCCTATATTTGCTAAATTATATTTTTTTGACATCCTCACCCATAGTTCATAATCCTCGGCTCCGATAAATTCTTTATTATAGAAATATCCCTCCTCTAGAAGAATATTTTTCCTCATTATTACAGAAGAATGAACAAAAACAGAATCAAATAACAATCGGCATTTTATTTCATCATTTTCAATCGGGAATTTCCAAACATGGGATACTTTACCTAATGTCTTAACCCATGAACCACAAAGTACTACCTCCGGGTTATTTTCCATAAAAGTAAATTGCTCATCAAGTCGGTTGGGTATGCTTATATCATCACAATCCATGCGGGCAATGTAATCACCAAGTGCAAGTCGGATTCCCTTGTTCAAACTTTCACCCATGCCGATATTTTCTTTATTATGAACAAAACGGATTCGGTCATCCTTATATGAATTAATAATGTCAGAAGTTTTATCACCAGACCCGTCATCAATAATTAAAAATTCGAAATCACGAAAAGTCTGTGACAGCATACTATCAACAGCATCACGTATATAACGTTCACCGTTGTGGACTGCCATCAATACGGTTATTTTTGGTTTATTCATTTATAATCTCATCCACGAATCTGGTAATAAATCTTTTGTGTCCCTGCCTCGAGTTTGAAACCACCGCCGGGGGGCAACAACAATTTTCTCACTGTTTGTATTTAACCATGCTCCCCACCAACTGAAACTGCTGTTAGCAATGATATTATGCTTACATTGACTCATAAGCCTAAGGTCTTCATAACCTTTATCTGTACCATTGTGTTTTACTATAGTATTGGGATATGATAATTTTAAATTCTGAGAGGCCCATTCCGGATCGTCGCTAAAAATAAAAAAACGCGGGTTATCTACTTTTTGACTTATATAATCAACACTCCTTAAATAATAATCAATCCCGCAAGTTCCGTGAACCTTGCTTATCTTCGGATTCGAAACGAAGTCTCCACGACGGATATGTATACTTACTGAATTAACCTCCCGTATTCCAGAGGCCAACTCTTTATTCCTACCCTCCTCGGGCGTAGTGACTGTAAACTCTTTTTTAATTAATGATGTAATATCAATAAAATATTTCTCACTCTGCCAATACCCGTCTAAATATATATTATCGCCTAGACGTAAAACAGCTGGATCAAAACGGAAATATTTTTCTTTTATATATCTAGGACATCTTTTTCTTTTTTTATCTAAAAAGCGTATAAGAGACTTGAATCTGCTCTGAAACTCTGAATTAAATCTTTCTGCCTCATCGGAAGATAAGAATTGCTCTTGAATATTAAAATGTCCGAGCGCATAAGAACGCCCCGGGTAATACTTAAAGTGACTGATATCAAAAATAACAGCTGCTTTTGCCGCATAAGCCAATCTCCTTGCTGCAGCATACTGAAACATCTGATTCCCTATGCCACCTATAAGTCTCACAAAGATCATAATCTTAACTATCCTTTTTCTCTAATCGTTTTTCTTCTTCCTAAACCAAAAGCAGCCGCAAGCATATCGCTGGCCTTTAACCAGCTCAGGCGAAGCATCTTTTATAAAGTCTTCGTGTGCCATATCATCAGGAATTAATGAAAATTCTCTTAATTCAAGTTCTTTAAAATATTCCATGATATGCTCATAGCTATAGATTCTATGGGCATTGAACATAATACGTGCCTCACCCAGCGGCACAACGAATAATAGTTCGCCTCCAAGGGCTAAAACGCGCTTTAATTCTTTAATAGCTTTTATATCAGCATCAGGATCCATAGCCTCACCATAGCGCCCCAAACCAATGTGTTCTACAACGTGCATGCACGATATAGATTTAATACTTTCATCCTTGAATGGCAGTGATAACAAATCTGCATAATGAGAAGTAAATCCTGATAATTTTATGTTACGGGGCCGATATTCATAATACTTTACCGGCATAAAAGCAGACATAATTGTAGAAAAATAAATATAAGAAGAAATATCTATATGAGAAGCAGGATTTATTTTTCTCAAAATCCGTGCTGCCCATGCTGTATGGTAAATATAATGTTTATCAAAATCTGCCGTTCCGCTCCCCTCATCAAGACAGGGATAACGATCTCTCCAACGCATAATAAAACGGGCCGTCTTCTGTAGTGATTTAAAATAATGATAATCTTTAATAAAAGAAAAATATTTGCACCATCCTGTCATTTTTTTATAAAATCCCGCTGCAAATGGTATTTTTTTTACATAATTTTTGAAGTTTTTCATAACATCCTCTTCATTTTTTATTGTTTCGGATAAATTCTGATGATATCATCTTCAACATCAAAGACCAGATCTAGCCCTGTATTTAAAAATAAATTACGAAGCTCATCAATAGTAGGATAATCATTCTTACCATTAAACAAACGGGCATCATCTATCAAAATCACATAGTTTTTAACACAGTGGGCTAAAATATGTTCTAATTCTCCTAAAATCGGAGTCTCTTTCTCCCCCTTTGCTGTAACGCTTCCCGAATAATGCCCGTCAAGCCAAAAAAGACAAGGGTTTGTAATATTTTGAAGAACATCAGGCATTACATGAGCAGAATTTCCGTGAAGTATAAAAATGTGGTCATGCTTTGAAAATCTCTCTTTTGCCTTTTTATATAAATCAGCATCAAGTTCAATAGATACAATTTTATCGAAAGAATTCTTTACCGCCTCTATCATATCTCCCTTAAAAGTGCCTGTTTCAATAAATATTTTTACACCAAACTGTAAAGCATAATTTTTGATAATTTCCTCTTTTACAATATGCGGAGGAGGAATAGGCCTAAAATTCTTCATCCAATTTCTGAGTACCTTCCTCTGCCTGAAATATCTAATAACAGGCATAAGAAATGTTTTCCTGATTATATTTTTAATGCTTTTTAATATCATGACTCCCATCCTATTTAATCTAACCTAGATTTCCTCATACCATCTTTCATCTATAACATATTGCAGTTTACTGAGCATCTCACCATGATTACGCTCAACAATTTCACCCATGTCTCGTGTAAAATAGTCTTTCCAATCTCCGGCTATACCTTTTCTAAAAAATTTAATATTATAATCTCTCCCTCGCGGCAGGTTTGTCCCAGAAGAAATATTTTCAAAATATTTTTTCTGCTCTTCAAAAGACTGCCTCTTAATAGCATCTCGCAAATGTCCATTTGAAGGTAAAGTAATATTCAAACCATTAATTATATCTATTAGAACATTCAATGTATTACTTAATAAATCTTCAAAAGCCACAAAAACAATATCGTTGTTGATGTTATTTTTATTAAAATCCATCCATGCTTGTATATGTAAAGACCATGGCCCTACATCATGAGCCCAATTTTTTGATATTTCTGCCGTATGCTTCAATAATAATTTATTTGGATTTATGCCTTTACTTAAAAAAAATATTCTCATTGCCCATCCCACAGTTTCATCGAAAAGGTTCTTTTCCCCTTTCTGTAAAACTTTTTGAAAATTATATCCATATTTATAGAAGAACGAGGAAATGATTATGTCGCGAAAATCTCTATAAATGTATACACCCTTTGCCACTTCTTCATTTCGCACCTGTTTCAGAACCTCCGGTAAAAAATGGGTCTTTCTAATAGTAAAATCAGTAACATCAGGAAGGTCTAGCTGTTTATTTACCGACGTAGCTATTTCTAACTCATCATCCACGCGCATACCACTCCCGACCCGCATCCTTAGAGCGTCCGCAATAAGTCTTGTCAGCCAGGTATTACCTGATTTTGGAAAACCTATGACATAAATAGATTGGGATGAGTTGTGATTATTCATTTTTTATAAATAAATTTTTTAAATCTTCGAAGAATATTTTTATATAGTCTTCTCTCAGGCCGTATTGTTATGCGTTCCCCTTCTCCGACACATTCATTTTTATTGCAAAAGTCACACAACATTGAAAATAAATTATACTCATATAGGATTGAATTGCGTGCCTGCATAATAGCTTCAATTGACTCGTCATACTTATTGCTCAAAATAGTTTGTTCTATAACAGAAACAGCACCATCAACATCATTAATATCTATTTGGGTAAATGAGTCCTCAGAAAAATACTCATAAAGATTGGGTGAGCCATAATAAAATACATATGCACCTGCCAGGAAAGCATCAGATAGCTTTTCAGTCCAATAATCATCGAATACACTATTTTCAAGTACGATGTGATACTTATAAGGTGCTATTGCGTCCCATTTATCCTCTATCTCATTTATTCCCCTGCCAAAAATATCCAATCGATCCTTAAAATAATTTTTCAGTTGTTCTAAAAATTCCGTCCTTTGAATATGCCCGGCCGCAGTATCCTTAGCCGATGAAATAACTGAAATCTCTTTCTCCTTAATGAAATTACTAATAGAACATAGTTCATCAAAACTTTTTGTAAATGATAAATTTATATGATTCTTCTGATGCCGGCCCACATGCCATGGTAATGCCTGCTGATTAAATACAAGATTCGGATGCTTGATATCTCTATGGCAAGTAATGACTGTATGAAACTGGCTTAAAAAACTCTCGTCATACTTTTTGATCGCAGGCGGCTCAGCAGTTATTAAAACAGTACCCTCTCTAGGACATTTAACTGTTTCTTTCTTTAGTAATCCTTCATAGACCACCCAAAAATCACATTCATCAGCAGAGTCATCAACGTAAAACCTGCAATTCTCCCATACCCCCTTACTCTCTTTAGTTTGACGAACAAGAGGCCAATCAGGAAACGGTGTTGAAATTTTAATATTAATCATAAAGAGTTACTTTTGTTCAAATGAATAGTGGTATTTATCGATAAGAAAACGGTCCTTATTCAATACTAATTCACGCAACTTATCATTGTAATAATGGCTGTAATGAGGCCTTTTACGTCTATACTTGTTTATGCGGATGTTTTTTATGTGCATCATAAAATTCGTATATAAACGAACCGGCAATCCCTCATACTCAGGCTTTATATTATGCCTCCCAAAAAAATTTAACAGCTCGTCAAATAAATCCTCTGTTTTCAATATATCATCTGCAGTAAGCTCACTGCTAAATGTATCAGGCCGTAAGTTGATTTCGTTGTTAAAAATTTCAAAAGAATTTTTAAAAAACGTATATATAAAGCAAAAGGTAAAAAATCCGTAATCCCATGCCGAAAGTAGTCTACATAACCGAACGGGTTCTGTGCGGGCATCACCCAATGGATAAAATAACACTGATTCGTGATGAGAGTTATATTCAGGAGATAATAAATTCGTGGTAAACGTAATAAAATCGTCCGCTCCTTTTTTTGTATATGTCTTATAAAACAATCCGTTAGATTTTTTTTGATGGTAATAAAAACTCACATACCAATCCCACGGATTCCGCACATATCCGAATTTGATTTTATCTTTATCATCTGAAGTTATCCCCTCGACTTTTCTTCCCCAGTAATCATCTTTATAAAGAGCACGAATCGGTTTATGCCAATGTCCGCTTTTTAAAGAAAAATGCCTCGCCCGGGGAAACATGTTCTTTAATAACTTGCGGACTGTGTTACCTCCGCAATGGCCGTTGTGGAAAAAAATAAACTTATCATGGATAATCATATATTACTTGCTTCAAGAATTGTTAAAGAGTGAACCTAAAGAAGGATTCTGTTCATTAATAAGCTTATATATGAAAGACGAATATTTTCCTCTAAACACATGCTTTCCTTTTTCGTATTCAGGCGATAACTGTACGACAGGTATGTTTGTTTTAATTCGCCTTTTTAATTTTTCTTTAGAAACATTTTTAAGAACTATATCTAACTTTTCCGGATCAAAAGGCATATTAAAATGTTCACAAATTTTTTTGAATGTTTCATGCATGTCTTTATGCATCTCTTCATAAGTAATAACAGTCTTTTTTACTGTAAAAGTTTCTTCAAAAATCCACTTAGACAAATGTCTTCCGTATAAAACCGTCCAATGCCGGATTTTATTTTCATCTTCAACATTATCCCTGTCATACTTTAATTGCGAATAAACCGTATCAACAGGATCACGATAAAGATAAAGCACATTGCGCACTCCACAAATCGATAATCCTACATCATGGCGGTGGAAACAGGTAAATTCTTTTGAATCTTTATAATAAAATACTTGTACCAGGCTGGGTTTTTCGAAATAAAGCTCCATAATCATCCTGATCCAATGACTGCCTGTACGTGGAAAACTGATAAACCATGGAAAATCAGGATTACTAATACTCGAAGCTATAACTTCAAGATCAGTTATAATACCCGTATTACCTCGGAATCTCCTTTTTACATAATTTATTATCCGATTAAACACTCTCCTGATCTCCTAATACTGCATGATCCTGTATCTTTTTTAATACCCATGGCATAACCTTTTGAGATAAATGAATTGGATCCTTAAAGTATTCCATTTGGGTCAGGCCGTCACTACCTAACAACTGCTCATAAATAGAAATAAACTTACATCCGGTTTGTTCACATAAACGCTCCGTATATTCATTAAACAACTTTGTCACTTGATTTCTTTCAGCACATGTGCCGTAGACAGGGTACTCTTCGTTAGTTATCTTTTCATAACGTGTTGATGGAATCACATTCCAAATCAACAGCTCATGTCCCAGCGCCAAAATTTCTTTAATACATGAAAAATAACGCCCAACGCACTCGCACACGATATCGTTAATGTCACGTCCCTGTGCCTGGGCCTGTTTAAGTAAATGTGCACGGCAGTCAATTTCACCAAAACATAATAAAACTTTAGACTTATGAGGCACCTCTGTCCTAATAACATCAAATAATTTTTCTCTTCCCTTTGTCTTTGTATTATTTTCACATAAGTTATATGCTAAAACCGGCCCTATGCGAAATGTCTTAAACTGAGATAAAGTGTCATTAGAAACTTCAGGCCATAAGGGCTGAATCCTATCCGTACCTGAGAAAAAGCTCACATGACTATCACCAATACAATATATAAGATTATTGCCCTTAACCATGCATGCATCCTCATACTAAGATTTTTTGGTTTAGAAAAACTGCGTCCCCGGAAGTCAACTGGCCGTCAGGCTGCGTATGTAATCCATAAAAGTTAAATAATTTAAAATCTCTCTTACTTAAAAACAAATCAATGTCGGAAAATAACGGTTGGTTTTCATAAAGTTTAATAAATGCAACCTCAGTAACAATTATTTTGATTTTATTCAGGATTTTCTCCATTCCAAGGAGCGCCTGGATTTCGTAACCTTGAATATCCAGCTTAAGAATGTCAACATCACAATCCTTAAGCACCTCATCCAATCGTACCTGCTCAACTTCAATAGTCTTCACTATATTCATTCTATCCTTATTGTAATGTATGGACTGCTGAGTAGGTTTAAGAGGAGAACTCGCACCTTTAAGGCTACAAATATTAAACGGTATAAGTCTCCTTTCGGCTCCTATTGCATTTTGATGTACAATTATGTTGCTATTTGAAGCATATTTATTCTTGAGTTTTTCGGCAAGTTCAGGAATAGGTTCGATTACATGAATCGTAGGATTCTTATACTGTTTAAGAAATATATCTGTTACCTTGCCTTCATTTGCACCGCAATCAACTATTAGAGGCTTATCATTATTAATAATTTTTTTAACATCTTTAAATCTGTCTCGTTTCTTTCCCGTAAATATATTATATAAATCTTTTAATATAAGTTTAATCATGCGTCTCACCTCAAACCTTATCTGAATTCCATAATGGTTTTACTTTAATCATGCCCGATAAATCCAAAAAATTTACAGAATCATCGTGCCGGGTCTGCATCACTTCAAATGAATATGCCGAGGGTATATAATCAAGAGCAACAACCCCTCCGCTCCGGGCACCGATACGTACGACATATTGTCCAGTATTCAATATAAGGTTAGAAAAATTTACCTTTATATGCAGGCTTTCACCTTTTCTGCCGCTGTAGAAAACATTAGCTTCCTCGCTTGCAACCGTTGTTATTTTGTTTCCCAAATTATCATCGATCCCCACAACAGCTGAAACATTATCCAGGTTATCAAGATATTTTGCTTCCATGCACACTGAGAAAGGCTCACCCATTTTTAAAACCTGCGTTTTCTCACCATCGTTATTTAATACCCATGCATTCATTACGCGTAATCTGGTTCCATGACTTTTTTTCACGCGGGGAACATTTTCAAAATTAGCTGCAGTGATTGTTTTGTTGTAAATATTCTTTAAATACATATTAACAGCCCCCTCAGGACTGTCGTCCATAATAATGTTGCCCCTCTCGAGCAAAATTACCCTTGAGCACAATTTTTGTATTGCAGCCATATTGTGACTGACAAAGACTACGGTTCTTCCCTCCCGGGCTACATCATTCATTTTCCCCAGGCATCTTCGCTGAAATGAAATATCCCCAACAGCCAGTACCTCATCCACGAGAAGAATTTCCGGCTCCAGATGAGCTGCAACCGCAAATGCTAATCGTACATACATACCGCTGGAATATCTTTTTACAGGAGTATCCAAAAACTGCTCCATCTCAGCAAAAGCCACGATCTCATCAAACTTACGTTTAATCTCACTACTGTGCATACCTAATACAGCCCCGTTTAAAAAAATATTTTCCCGACCTGTAAGTTCGGGGTGAAAACCGGTACCCACTTCCAGGAGGCTGGCAACACGTCCCCCAATGCGAATTCTTCCTTCACTAGGGTCAGTAATACGGCTGAGTATTTTAAGTAATGTGGTTTTCCCTGCACCGTTAGGACCTATGATTCCGATACGCTCTCCCTGTTTTACTTCAAAATTTATATTTTTAAGAGCCCAGAACTCTTCCAAATCTATTTCCTCACGATTTGGCAATAATGGATGGCGTATGCGCTGACCTATGCCGCGCATAGTATGTGCAAGACTGTCACGTAATGTGAGATAGCGCTCATGTCTCTGGTGACCAATGATATATTTCTTGCCTAAATTTTCGATTTTTATTACGTTCATATCACATCAGCAAATTGTCTTTCGGTTTTAATAAAAAAACGCATACCAATAATAAATAACAACAACGATAATCCCACAGAAAGAAAAAAACCTGTCCAATAAATGTCAGCTTCTTTACCCAAAAGTGCCCAACGGAATCCGTCAATTACACCTACCATAGGATTAAGTGAATATAACAACCGCCATCTCTCAGGAACTACAGCGGTACTGAAACCAACCGGAGAAATATATAATCCAAACTGTACAATAAAAGGGACAATATAGCGAAAATCCCTGTACTTAACATTCAACGCAGAAATTAAATATCCCGCTCCAAGAGATGTAACTGCAGCAAGAAGTAACAATAACGGCAGAACTAAAATTTTCCAATCAGGAAAAAAACCGTACCAGAACATAAGGCCGATAAGGATTAAAAATGATATTAAAAAATCAATTAAACTCACAACCAATGAAGTTGTGGGAATGATAATCCTGGGAAAATAAACCTTTGATATCAAGTTAGTATTGGAAATAAGTGAATTCGCACTTTCTGTGAGGGTATTACTAAAAAAATGCCACGGCAGCATAGCTGCGTACACAAGCACAGGATACGGAATGTTTCCGGACGGCAATTTAGCTATCTTTCCGAACACAATGGTAAAAATCACCATGGTCAAAAGGGGCCTTAGTACACTCCATGCAATTCCAATCACAGTCTGTTTATACCTTACTAACACATCACGCCACGCAAGGAATAAAAAGAGTTCCCTGTATTGCCAGAGTTCCTGCCAAAACCGTTTTACTGTTTTATTAGGTTCAATTATAATCTCTTGCATTATCTTGCATTATCCTTTAATTAGAAAATACAGCCTCATATGTTTCTTCAGTCTTATTAAAATAATTCTCCAGGCTGAATTTCTCCCGCACAGCTTCATATAGATTATCACCGTACTTATTCATAGTTTCTCTGTCTCGAATAAGCTTACTAATGGCCTCGGAAAGTTTTTTAGAATCTATTTCTTGGGGTCCAATTAATTCACCCCTCTCCGGGTCCACAACATAATTCGGCCTTAGAGGAAAATTTTGTATTGATATTTCACGGTCGGGCTTAATTAAAATACCTGATTTTCTGTCATCAATTATCTCAGGAATTCCGTCAACTTTTGAGGCAATAACCGGCTTTCTGCAAAACCCGGCCTCTATAATGACATTTCCCAAAGGTTCCCGTATAGATGGAACTAAAAGTAAATCAACTGAGGAAATAAATTCAATAGGGTCTACTACTCTTCCTACAAACTGAACATTGCTTAAACCATCAGCCATACGTTTCAATTCATTCTCAAATTGGCCCGTCCCTGCTATTTTGAAAACAAGGTCATTTTGATCTGATAACTCCCTGGCGCTCTC
>CAZLCT010000010.1:0-41469 GCA_964558015.1 uncultured bacterium
CCCAGAATTTGGTACAATAATTGAAGATTATTTTTTTTAATTCATTTTTTATTGGAGTATTAATGAGCAAAAGGAGGTGCACAAGTGAAAATTAAAAGAGTGCAAACAGTGCTGGTAATTGTTTTTATTTCTTTATTATTTTTATCAGCGAATGTTTTGGCAGCTGAAGAAGAAAAAGCTATTCCAGAACCGCCAAAACGTGCTTTGCCCCCTCTTATTGAAGAACTTGGCTTGAGTGCAGAGCAAAAGGAACAGATCCGTGAACAGCAGTATGAGGAACGCAAAAAGAAGATGGAAGTTAGAAATGAAGTACGTCTAAGAGAGTTGGATTTACAACATGAACTTGGAGAAGCTACTCCAAATAAAGAAAAGATTGATAAACTTTTAGTGGAATTAACAGAACTGCAAGGACAATTGTTAAAGTTGCGTATCGATGCAATATTAAAGCTTAGAAATATACTAACGCCTGAGCAGTTTGATAAATTTAGAGATTTTGGCGTTGACATAATGAAAGCAAGATTAAGAGGTATCGGTAAAGAAGAAATTGAACCTGAAGTAAAGCCCGAAAAAGCTAATAAGAAAAAATAAGATTTTTTAAATTTTGTTCTTTTAATATATTTGGTTAAAACAAATATGGAGGTAGGATGGCCACCCCTACCACCACAGGGGCAAAATGCGGAATAAGCATTTTCCCCCTTTTATTTTTAAAAGTATCGTAATTTGTTGTTAAATAAGGATATACATAAATATTAGCAATTTTTATTTTAAAAATGCATATTATGTAACTGACAAAATTAATTTAAATAAATAAAAATATAGACTCTATTCTATCTTTGCATTAAAATATAAATTCTTCAAAAAAAGTCATGCTTTTAATAATCATAAAAAATATGAAAAGAGCAATAAAGTTATTTATTGTAGTTTTAATTTTTTTGTTTAATTTTATTAGTGTTACATTTGCGCAGTCTGGGGGAGGTGAATTTATGAGTATTGAAATAACGAGTTCGTCATTTAAACAAGGTGAGATGATGCCTTCAAAATATACTTGTGACGGTAATGATATATCTCCACCTCTTAAATGGTCAAATGTACCTGGCGGGACAATGACTTTTGTATTAATTTCAGACGACCCTGATGCCCCTATGGGTACATGGGTACATTGGGTGCTTTTTAATATACCTTCACATGTAACTTCGCTTCCTGAAGGTGTACCATCTAAGGAGAATCTAGACAATGGAGCAATTCATGGTATTACTGATTTCGGAAGAATTGGGTATGGTGGCCCGTGTCCACCGTCAGGAACGCATCGTTATTTTTTTAAAATTTATGCATTGGATAATGAGTTGGCTCTTTCGCCCGGGGCAAGTAAAAAGGAAGTTTTAAAAGCAATGGAAGGACATATAATTGCACAGGGTGAGTTAATGGCCAAATATAAAAGAAAATAGAATAAAAAAATAATATTATTTTTAGGAATGAATTAAGGAAGGAGATTGAATGATGAAAGATTTTATTTTTATTTTAGGATTGATTTTAGTTATTGCAGTGGGTTGCGCACAAACTGGGGAAAGGGTTGTTGAGGAGGAGAATTATGCTGAAGCAATACCTTCTACTGAGATAAATGAAGAAGAGAGTGTTTTTGAAGAATGGAGTACTTTTGAAGAAGAAAGCCCAATAGAAGAATCGGAAGATTCTAATATAGAAGAATTAGCTCCTGAAGAGACTATGTCAGAAGAAACAATAACAGAAGAAGCAACAACAGAAGAAACAATAACAGAAGAAGTCATTGAAGCCGAAGATACTTCAGGAATATTGTCAGCGCAAGGGCAAGATGATATATTTGATGATGTATACAATGATGCGTCGATTAATAAAGATGGTTTAAGAATAATAAATTACGATCAATTTATGGATATCAAAAAATCTGATGATGATTACGTCATATTAGATTCTCGTACGTCAGATGAGTTTAATTCAGGACATATTGAAGGTTCTATTAATTTTCCTGTTCAGAAAATAACCCAAGATAGTGTTTTGGAAAAAATACCTGAAGGATCAAATGTGATCACTTATCACAAAAGTTCTACAAACCCTAAAAGCACCAGGGCCGGAGAAAAGCTTAGTGAATTTGAAAGTGATTATAAAGTGCTTGTTTTTGAAGGCGGCATAAAAGAATTAGAAGAAAAAGGTGTTGATTTAGTTAACTAATCATTAATATTAAGTCTGGGGTTATATTTTATTTATTTTGAATACCCACAAAATCTTTAATATATATTTCAATTCTACTTATTAAGATTATATATTGCGCTTCTTCCTTTTTGTATTTTTTATGAATTAATATGGATGATCGTGTAGTGTGTATTTGGCAATGTTTATAAGTTGTTTAGTGACTGCCGGTAAAAATTATACTAGTTTGTATTACATACAAAGGATTTGAAGCTACTTACCGAAGGACTCCATGCTCCCTCATTTAAACAAAATTTTTAATTTTTATAAAAAATATTTGTATGAAAAATAAAAAAACTGTTTCAGCAAATCAGTCACAAATTTTGAAAGTAGAAGCCTCTGCCGGATCTGGAAAGACCCGTGCCCTTTCAGGAAAATTTATAGAAATTATTTTAAATTCAACATTGAATAAAGACGAGATACCGCTTAATAGTCTCATTGCAATCACATTTACAAATAAAGCCGCTGTTGAAATGAAAAGCCGCATTTTGGAAACACTGAAGTCTATAGCATTTAATATTGATTATAATGGTAGTTTAATAGATTTTAAAAAAAATAGTAATTTTAAAAAAGATATAATATGTAAAAGTGCAGAACATATTATTGACAATATTGTACGAGAATATGATTTTTTTAAGGTTCAAACTATTCATAGTTTTATCAGGGAGATGTTAAAAGGTTCGATATTTAAAATTGGCAGGTCAGCTGGTTTTAGAGTGGCTGAGAACTTTTCTGAATATTTGACTTATAGTTTTGATGAACTTATAGATCAGTCTGAAACAAACCCAGAATTGATGATATTATTTGAAAATTTTATCCAGCACTATATTTATATTAAAGAAAATCCACCATGGATTCCGAAGAATGATATTCTTGATCATATTGAAGTATTATATGGTGTACATAATATTTATGGTTATAATTTATTAGGTTCTGATATTCGAGATGAGGACATTTGGAAAATCAAAGGAGAAATTAGTGCAATTCTGAAAAAAATAGACAAATTACTTCCTGAAGGTACAGATCAACGTTTTCAGCGTACGTTGAAAATGATAATAGAAAAAAAGCGTTTCACATCTAAAGATTTTAAAAAAACTTTCCTGCGCCAAAATTTCCCTGTAAAAAAGAATTATAATACCCCTCACGAGGTAGAGAAGCTCTGGAGAAGATTACAAAAAACTATAACCGAGTTTTGTGAAAGTGAGTCAGTCTCCCTATATAACCCTTATATTTCAATTTTTAATAATGTTTATAAGTTATTAGATGAGAGGAGCAGGAAGGATGATTTGATATTTCTTGAAGAATTGAATAAGCACATTCACTTACTTATTGCTGATGGCCATATTAATGTTCCTGAGATATGCTGCCGTGTGGCCCCGAATATTAAACATTACCTAATAGATGAGTTTCAAGATACTAGTATCTTAGACTGGAACAATTTATCACAATTGATAGAGGATGCACTGGCAAGAGGTGGGAGCTTATTTTACGTTGGAGATAAAAAGCAGGCTATTTATAGGTTTCGCGGAGGGGAGCCCCGTTTATTTGATGCCGTGCCTAAGTTTTTGCAACCCTATAAAACCGAGGAGGCAAATTTAGGCATAAATTATCGCAGTGAGAAAGAAATTGTTATGTTTAATAATAGGATATTTTCTCCAGAAAACTTGCGTCGGACAATAGAGGAAATAATTTCTAAAGAAAAAGAAGAGTTTTCATTAAGTGAAGATAATATAGCTGAAATATTACATATATTTCACGGTTCAATTCAAAATGTTCCAACTGAGAAGGAAAATGGATATGTATATATTGAAAATATCGACGGAGAAGATTCTGAAGATTGCAATGATAAAATTTTCAATAAAATAATTGATTGTATTCATGATATTAAAAATAGAGGATTTTCATATGGTGATGTTGCAATTTTAACCCGTTCGAACAAGGAGGTAGAGACATTAACTGCTCTTCTTCTCAGCAATAACATAAATGTTGTTTCTGATAAAACTTTATCGGTAAAGGAGAATAGATATATAAATGAAATTATCGCATTCCTTCAATTTCTCGATTCTCCAATAGATAATCGTGCTTTTGCTTCTTTTATTTTGGGGGATATATTTTTGAAGGCAACCGAATTGTCCAGGGAGGAGATTGAAAAATTCATTTTCTCTTTACGAGGAGATGCTTCTGGTAAAAGAAGGCAGTATTTTTATACTGCCTTTCGGGCACAATTTGGTGACATATGGGAGAAGTTTATTGAAAAGGAATTTTTTAAAAAGGCAGGAATTTTCCCGTTATATGAATTTGTGCGCCAAATATATGAAACATTTCAGGTGTTTGAGCATTTTCCAATGCAATATGCATTTTTTATGCGTTTCATTGAGCTTATTAAAGAAGAGGAAATAGAACACAGAAGTGTAAGTGCATTTCTTGAATTTATTAATTCTATCAATCCAGAAGACCGTCGATTATACGTTGATGCATCAGAGACACATAATGCGGTTAAAATTTTAACATATCATAAAGCCAAAGGCTTAGAATTTCCAGTAGTTATTATTCCATTTCTATCTCTGCAAATTAAATTAAATAAGTATATGCCTCATGTATCGAATGAAAAGAATGATACAGTTACGATTAAATACATCATTAAGAGCTATGTGCTTTGGTCAAAATTGCTTGAACAACAATATAAAGATGAGTATGTTCGTGCGTTTATCGATGAGTTAAATATATTGTATGTAGCTATGACCAGGGCGAAATATGAGTTATTTGGTTTTATTCCCGAACGCCTGAGTGGAATTAAACATAACCGCATTAAATATCTTGTTAGCAATGAATGCATTGAGTCTGGAATAAAACAAAAATTTTCTGTATATAGTAAGAAACCAAGTGAAAATGTTGACCAAATTTTTCAATTAGAACCTACTCCATATAGATCATGGATTGGACTACTTACTAATGAATTTATTGAAGTTAAAGAACTTATTAGAAGAAAGAATATAAAAAAGGGAAAGATGCTTCATTGTATCTTATCATACATTGGCAATTGCAAAGATGAGGATATTGAATTAATTATTAAGAATGCTTTAGGTTGGGCCAGGACCGAGTATGACATTATTGAAGAAGCAGGCATTGTCGAAAAAAACATACGTACATTGATTACACATAAAGCAATTAAGGACTTCTTTTTTGTAGATAATGGCACAGTATATACTGAAAAAGAACTTGTTGATATATTTGGAAATGCTAAACGTGTGGATAGACTTATTGTAAAAGAAGATAGCGTACTTGTTATTGATTTTAAAAGTGCCAGGGAGCAGGAAGATTATCGCGAAAAAGTGCTTGAGTATATGGAAATTATAAAAGATATATATAAGGATAAGATCGTAGGAGGATATCTTATTTACATAGAGAGTAGACGAGTCGAGGAGGTATCATTTTGAGTGGAAATCGTATAATTACATATGATCTTAAAGATGATGTAATAAAAACTGTAGCTGATTTTATTGATGCAAATTTTATAAAGAAGGGTAAAGACCTTTCAAAAATCGGCATTATATTTGGTGGAGAACGCCCCTCTCTATTTATTAAGCGTGAATTATCAAGACGGGTAAAAAAAGCATACATATCACCCCGTTTTTTTGGTATGGATGCTTTTATTGATTATATAGTCCGTAAAAACGTGAATATAAGCAAAATATCTGAAATGGATGCGTGTCATACTATTTATACTATTGCAAAACAAATTGCACCTATGCTTGTTCATGAAAGAAGATTTTCTGAATTTTTGCCGTGGTCTCGTGAAATTATGTTGTTTATAGACCAGTTGGATATGGATGAAGTTTCAGATAAGGCAACACGTTTTATACAAGAAGGAGCAGATATTGGATATGATGTTCCAGAAAGTGTTAATGCTCTTCTTGAATATATTATTTCGATTCGTAACGCCTATCATGCATTTATGAGCGAACATAAACAGTATGCGCGGGGATTCCGTTATTTAGAGGCTTCCCGAATTATAAAGGAGATAGAATGTGATGAGTTTGATGCATTAATATTTTGTAATATTTTCTTTTTACACCAAACAGAAAGAAAGATACTAAAAATATTATACGACAAAGGTAAAACGTATTTATTTTTTTATGGGAGTCAAAATGAATGGCCTATACTTGCTGATACGGCAAGTGTATTTAAATGTAAAATTGAACCTCATACAAAAGATTTATATGTTAAAAAAGAACCTAAAGTTTCGTTTTATTCAGGCTTTGATATCCATTCACAGACAAGTATAGCACATAAATTGATTCAAAATATAAAAGAACCCGAGGAAACGGTACTTGTTTTGCCTGATTCAGATAACATTATTCCTCTTTTATCTGAAATTACATCAGATGTTGAGGATTTCAATGTATCTATGGGGTATCCGCTAAAGAGGAGTTCTTTATATTCATTATTAGAGCTAATTTTTAAGGCCCAAAGTACACGAAGGCATGGTGTTTATTATGTAAGGGATTATTTACAGGTTATTCGCCATCCGTTGATAAAAAATTTATACATATTTAAAAATAATGCTGTTACACGTGTAACGGTTCATAAAGTTGAAGAGGTGCTCCTGGGTATAGAACCAACCGACTTAGGTGGAAGTCTATTCATCTCTTTAGATAAAATCGTGAGATGCCACGATTTATTTAATATTGTTGGATCCACACTAAAGCAGATGGGATATGAGGTGCCAAGTCGCGATGAATTTATAGATATTATCAAAGAAATACATACATTTGCCTTTAGTATATGGGAGAATATTAATTCATTTATATATTTTAATGAAGCTATGGAAAAATTTCTTGATATGCTTATTAAGTCCAGTTACTTAAAAAATTATCCACTCAATCTTAGCATAACAAGACAAATATTTTCGATTCTTGATGAGTTTGCTATAGCGACTTATAAGGAAGAAACATTTGACCAGGAAGAGATATTTGAACTTTTTAAAAAATATTTGGAAGGGAAAAGGATATCATTTAAGGGGACACCCTTAAAAGGGTTACAAATACTCGGAAGGCTTGAGACACGTTCTTTAAATTTTAAGAATGTTATTATTATGGATGTAAATGAAGGCATATTCCCACATGTACATGTCATCACGCCTCTTATCCCTCGTGATATTATGATAGCATTGGGTTTAAGAATGATTGAACGAGAAGATGAAATTCAACGCTATCATTTTATGCGACTTATAAATGCTTCAGAAAATGTATGCTTGATTTATGACATAGGCAAGGATAAGGAAAGAAGTCGTTTTATAGAAGAAATAATTTGGCAAAAGGAAAAGAAACTAAAAAGACTAGGTGTTTGTCCAATAAATAAAGGTTCATACAATATTAAAATCAAAATTGAACAAAAAGTTATAAATAAACAGCCTTATATTGTTGATTTTATAAAAAATAAGTTTGTTTTTTCTGCATCAAGCCTAAATACATATATCAAATGTCCTGTGAGATTCTATTATCAGTATATGCTGCATATAGAAGAGAAAGAAGATCTGTTCGATGAACCGGAGGGCAAGGATATTGGTAATTTTATCCATACGTTTCTTGAAAATATTTTTAAAGAATATATTAATAAAAAACCAAGAATTGATAGAAAATTTAAAGACAGGTTTCTGAAAATATTTAACGAGAAATTTAATACCGATTTTGCTAAGAAAATGCGCGCCGATTCGTTTATGGTAAAACAGATAATGGAATATCGTCTTAGGCAATTTCTTGAAAACGAAGAGAGACGTGATGTAGATGCAGTTTTGGGGGTGGAGAAAGTTTACCAAGGGACGATAAAAGTAGGCAAAGAAAATATTAAGATTATTGCCAAAGTTGATCGTATAGATAAGAAAAGCGATAAAGTTTTTGTAATTGATTATAAAACTGGTACTAATATTGAAATGCCTGTTACTTCAAATAAGTTAAGCACTGTTGATAGATATAATAGAGATTTAGCCAAAAGTTATATTCGTTCATTCCAGATACCATTATATATTTATTTTGTACAAAGGGAATATCCTAAAAATTGTATTGATGCCGCATTATATAATTTACGTAATACTGAATTGATTAAATTTTCTGAAAAGGTTATGGAAGAATACCCATATAAAAAGACAATGGAACATACTATGATCGCTTTAAAGGATATAATAGCAGAAATTATCAATGATAACATACCATTTATACCCACCCGTGATAATTCTAATTATTGCCTTAATTGCCCATTTAAAGCATTATGTATCTAATATATATATGATTTTAAAAAATGTTGATTTAATTATAAATATGATATAATACAAATAATAATATGATGTATATACATTTTATAATTTTATAGATAAAAATATGAAAAATGGTATTAAAAATTGGCCACATGAAGACCGTCCTCGTGAGAAATTGATTATTCGCGGTGCTCATTCACTCACAAATGCAGAACTTTTAGCAATACTTATAAGGACAGGAACGAGAGGTATAAGTGCTCTAGATTGTGCACGATTAGTTATTCAAAAGTTTAAAACTTTTCGTAATATGTGCAACACTAATTTAAAAAGTTGGAATGAGTTTAAGGGGTTAGGAATAAGCAAGGTAGTTCAAATTAAAGCAGCGATTGAAATAGGACGGAGATTTAGCGAAGAGGAGATAAAAGATAAAAGAATGGTAATAAACTCTTCAAAAACCGTTGTAAGTTTACTTATGGCTCGAATGAGAGATCTAATCAATGAAATATTTAAGATAATCCTTCTTGATGCACAAAATAGAGTAATACAGGTATGTGAGGTCGAAGAGGGAACCATTAACCATGCATATCCCATAATAAGGGAAATATTTAAAATAGCTATACAAAAATCAACGGTGTCAATAATATGTGTGCATAACCATCCGTCAGGTAATCCTAACCCAAGTGATGAAGATAAAAAATTTACTCGTGATTTAAGAAAATCGGGTTTTATATTAGGAATTAATGTTATAGACCATATTATTATAGGAGATAATATTTTTTTTAGCTTTGCAGATGAAGGCTTGATGGGGAATTTATTTTAAAAATTATATACAGTTAATAAATTTAAGTAACTTTGTTTAAAGTACTTATCTTTTTAAAATGAACAGCTATAATTGAACAATATTATCACAAATTTGAATATTTTATGATAAATCGAATTATGGTGATATAAAATATTTTTTATAAATTTATTGACAAATTGATAAAATAAAGGTACATTGTTGAACCTGCAAGTATTAAAGGAAGTAAAAAAACCACACGGATGAGTAGTGACTTCCTTGTGGTTTTTATTTTGCAGGGTAATAATTTTTTTGGAAGGAGGGTAAGAAGTAATGGCACGCGGTAAAGTCAAATGGTTTAGCAATGAAAAAGGGTATGGTTTTATTACACCTGAATCAGGCGAAAGTGATGTTTTTGTTCATCATAGAGCAATCCAGGGTGATGGTTTTAAAACATTATCCGAAGGTCAGGAAGTTGAATTTGACATTGAGCAAGGACCTAAAGGTTCACATGCTACTAATGTAGTCAAAGTTTGACCTAATTTTAATAACAGGCCCAATATAATTTAAATTTTATATTGGGCCTTTTTTTATTAAAATGTATATTAGTTTAAAATTTTAAATAAATTTTATACAATATAAAAAAAAGTAATTTTTATATAATACCGATTTGTTTTAATTGAGGTAAACTATTTTTATTTGACTTGCGTCAATTTAAATTGGATAGTATACTTAATTAAAATTTTAAAGGATTAATTTTTTAAACAATAATAAAAGGGGAGAATAATATGAAGAAAATATTAAGTGTGTTTTTATTGTGCTGTATTCCTCTTATGTTAATTAATAACGGTTGCGGAGTTAAAAAAGCTGATTCAAGCAGAGAAACAATAGAAACGGCTAAAGGAATGGATTCAGTTGAGAAGCAAGCAGATTATTTAGTAAAACAGGCTAATGCATTTTACAAATCTAAAGAATACAAAGATGCTATAAATACAGCACAATATGTAATAAGAAATCTAGATAAAGAATCAAGTAAAGCTAAAGAAATAATGCAGAAAGCAAAGGATGATATGGCTCAAGCAGCTCGAGAAAAACTAAAGAGCCTAAAAAAATAACATCGTCAAAAAAATATAAAACAATATTTATAATTCAAAAGCGAGAATAACTTAGAATTTATTCTCGCTTTTTTATTTTAATAAGTTGGTAATTTGTATTTAGAAAAATATATTAATAAAAATATAAAAGGGTTTATAAATTATTTATCTTGAGCAAATATTCTATTGAATTCTATATTTTCAGAGGCGAGTGTCATTATTGTGGTCGGAAAATGAGCAGTTTTGTTAAGTAAATCCTCATAATATAAACTATAATCCTTTATTGATTCATCTTCATTCGGTGGCCTCATTCCGATAAATGCAAGATTTGCATCATGTATATTGTCCTCAATAATCTTAAAGGGGTCTTCATTTTTTTGATTAACAATAATTGCAGACTCGGCTTTGAGATACTGCCACTTGATAAATTCATCTAAACGTTTTTGGGCATCTTTTTTTTTTGATTCATCGTTAACAATTGTTTTAAGTATTAAATGTGTAGTATCCCACTTCTCGCTAATTTTAATTAGATATGCAATTGCAAGCATAAGTCCGGCATTTTTTTGTTTACCACGCCATAATACATCCATACGCAATTCTTCGTGAGGTTTAGGTTGCAGTTCTCCTTTTCTCATAATGATCAGATTTCTTCTCTGACGGTGAACCAATGATATTAATTGTGCATAATTGAGGAAGTTCTCCTTTTTTTCTGTTTCTCCAATAATGATAGTATTTGGGGTAACAGAACCAAACCCGTAAGCTTTAATCATTTCTTGGGCACCGGTTAACATATCATATGAGGTATTTATATTCATTAATGCACGAACATGGTTTTCCTTCATATAATTGCGAAGAGTTGAACGTAAGGTATCAAGTCGTTCAGGGTCACTTGCTGATTCTGGCAGTATTGTAGTAACAGTAAGTAATCCTCTCTTACAGGTAATAGCATCGGCAAATTCAATGAGGTGCCAGCGTGTAGAGGGTGGACCGCTAAGAACTAAAAGATTAGGCCGCCATGTACGTTCATCAGGTTTTCGTTCCTCAAGGCGGTGAATTATGTAGTATAAAACAAGCATTAGTATGCCATATCGGGTATCTTGCCAGGATGTGATTATATTACGCTTTTTAACAATTAGATAGACCACAAACGAAACAATAAGCGCTATAAATGTTGCACCAGCATTAATCATAAACATAGCGGCGAAGCAATAGCATGCTCCTATAAAGGACCAACGCCAGTGGACATTAAATTTTGGACGCCAAGACGGACTGCCGATTAAACCTTCAAATGCAGCAGAAAGATTCAGAATTCCATATGCGGTTAAGAAAAACATTGTTAAAATGGGGGCAATAACATTAAGACCTCCGGCTATTATGCCTATGAAAGCTACAATAAAAGAAATAACAATTGCAATCCTTGGATCTCCGCCAGTCCCGAAACCTTTTCCTATAATAGGAGGAATAACCTTATCGCGTGCTAATGCCTGCAATGTACGCGGTGCTCCAAGTAAAGCTCCTAAGGCGCTGGAAAGAGTTGCCCCCCAAACACCAAGGACAATGAAAATTTTCCATCGGGCAACATCCTTAATAATAAATGGATTGATGAGTAAAATTTGTTTGTCCTGTACAGTTACATTTAAAAAAATAGGTATAATTAAATATATGATATAACTTGTTGTAATAGCCAGCAGGATACCTAGAGGGAGTGATTTTGCTGGATTTTTTAAATCTCCGGACATTGCCAGCCCTGCTTCAATACCTGTTACTGCTGGGAAGAAGACGGCAAATACAATCCAAAATGGTTGTAAGCGTGGAGCAGTTGTTGATGCGGTTTCAGCTATGTTTGGCGAAGATCCAAGAAAAAATGATATCAATGACATTGCAAGAAGTGCGAGAATAATAAATTGTGTTTTAAGGGCAATATCTGCTGAAATATAAGATATTATGGCTAAAATCAATAAAGTAATGATGCAAACAAGTTTGAAAGGGAAAAAAGGGAAGATAGAAACGAATGCTTCACTGAAACCGGCAATGTAGAAAGATATACCCAAAGTCTGTGCAAGGTAGAGCGGCAGGCTGACAGCAGTGCCTGCTTCCAAACCAAGTGAACGCGAAATAATAAAATATGTTCCGCCTCCACCTACTTTCATATTTGTTGCTAGAGAAGATATGGAAAGTCCAGTTAGAAAGGTGATTGTTGTAGCAATAGTAACAATAATTAATGTTTTAAAAAGGCCCACGTTTCCTAAAACCCATCCAAAACGTAAATACATTATGACACCAAGTATAGTTAAAATACTGGGTGTAAAAACCCCTTTAAAAGTGCCAAATTGATACCCCGTATGGCTATGTTCAGCCTGTGGGGTCTGTTTTGTATCATTCATATGTTTCATTTTCTATTAATAACAACAAGTAATTTTAAGGTTTAAATTATACTAAGTCAAGCAGTATGAATGTTGTATTCTTTTATAAATCGAAACAATTTTATAAAAAAATAGAAAAAATAAAGTGAAATTTTGTAAAACTTATTTACAGTGTACCTAATTGTGTCTACTGGCTTTATTATTGCTTATTTGGTAAAATAAATTAAATTAAATAAGTTGGGATTTATGGAGATGAAAAACTATAAAATCAAAACTATACTATTGATAACATCTTGGGCTTTATATGATTTGGCTAATCAATTTTTTACTTTAAATATAATTTCACTGTATATGCCGCGCTGGTTAACCATAGAAAAAAATGCTCCCGAAATATTTTATGGTTTTTCTTTTGGTGTTTCTATGGCATTTGTTGCGTTATGTTCTCCTTTCCTAGGTACTCTTTCTGATATAAAAAGAAGACCCAAATACTTCCTCACTTTTTTTACATTAATGTCTGTATCGTTTACAATATTATTAGGTTTTGCGCCGAATATTTTTTGGGGATTAGTTTTTTTTGCGTTTGCAAATTTTGGCTTTCAGGAAGCTATTATCTTTTATAACGTATTACTCAGGAAAGTTGCTCCCAAAGGTAAAGTCGGCCTTGTTTCAGGTTTTGGGAGGATGTTAGGATATAGTGGTGCTATAGTGGCTATATATCTTACTAAGCCTATAATTTTCCGTTTTGGTTATCAACCTACTTTTATTTATACAGGTGTGTTATTCTTATTTTTTTCCCTTCCATGTCTGATTTTCGTCCGTGATGATAGGATAAATGAAAAGAACGAACCTAAAAATTTAAATAAAATAGAACTTTTAAAGCAGATATTCCAAAGGATAAAACTCACTATATTTGAAAGTTATAAATTTTTAAGTTTTAGAAATTTTTTAAAGACTGCTTTTTTCTCACTTTGTGTTGTTAATGTAGTTATTCTTTTCATGTCTGTATATGCAAGTAAAGCCTTAGGATTGAATGCGTCTGAGGTAATTAATCTTATTGCTTTCTCAACATTATTTGCAGTTATAGGAAGTATAATCTCCGGTATTTTATGCGATGTAGTGGGATGTAAAAGAGCATTAATTGGAGTTTTATTTTTGTGGTCAGCAACTATATTATCAGCTTCTTTTTTATCTCAGCCTTTTCATTGGTTAATTGGTGCATTAGCAGGTTTAAGTTTAGGGTCAACTTGGACTGTTTTTCGGGTTATTGTAATTAAGCTTGTTCCACCCCCAAAAGTTGGAGAGGCTTTCGGATTATTTAATTTAGTTGCATATGCAGCAGCTATTATAGGTCCGTTATTTTGGAGCGGTATTTTATTATATTTTTCTTTTTCAAACGATATGGGATATCGTGTTGCCCTTTTAAGTTTAATTATTTTTATTATAATAGGATTTGTGTTCCCCTTTAGGATATCCCAAGATGATAAATTTAGGGCATAATATTGCCTAATGAAAGATTAAATATATAAAGAGGCCTGTGATGGTATTAACTTTAACCGATCAATTGGATAAAATATATGATGAATTTCCTAATAGCATTTGTATTAAGTATAAAAAAGAAAATGTTCTTTTAAATTATACATATGCCCAAATACATGAAGCATCTTTAAAAGTAGCTACCTGGATTAGCTGTTTAGGTTTTTCAAAAAAAGACAGGGCAGTTCTTATTCTTGAAAATCAGCCGGAATGGCCAATTATATATTTCGGTATTTTGTATAGTGGAATGACCTGTGTGCCTCTGGATACACAATTGTCCCCAATTGAAATTGCAAATTTACTAAAAGATAGTTGTGCTAAAGTAATTTTTTGCTCACGTAAAATATTTTTCGAAAAAATATCCAAATCAATCCAACCGGACGTTCATAAAATAGTCGTTCTTGATAATCAAGCTCAAGATTTTAATGATGAAAAACTTGTTAGTTATTCTCGTGTCAAAGATATCCAGGTTAACCGGGAGAAATTACCTCGTGTGCTGCCCGACGATTGGGCTTCGATTATTTATACATCAGGAACCACCGGAATTCCAAAAGGGGTCTTGCTGACTCATAGAAATCTATATTCAAACTTTAAAAGCATAAATAAACTGGGGCTTACAGATAAACGTGATAATTTTATAGTCCTCTTACCATTGCATCATACATATCCTTGTATGATTTCACTTATTTTGCCGCTCTTAATTGGAGCTACTGTAACGTTCCCGCCTACTGGATTCAAGCCAGATGAATTGGGTGCAATTATGAATGAAGCAGATGTAACCATTCTAGTAGGCGTGCCCCAGCTTTTTTCTTTAATACATTTTGCTATACTTGAAAAAATAAAATCCATCCCATTTTTCCTTAGGCCATTTATCGGATACTTTTTTAGAAATAAAATAAAAGAACGGTTGGGCCGGGGTCTTAAGTATATGTTAAGCGGCGGTGCGCGACTTGATCCAATTGTAGCCCGTAGATTAACAAAAATTGGATTCAATATAATCGAAGGATATGGTTTAACCGAGACATCACCAGTTGTTTCATTTAATTTACCTGGTAAGATAAAATTTGGTTCGGTAGGTACTCCTATACCCGATGTGGATATAAAGATAGAGGAAGCCAATTCGGATGGAATAGGCAAAGTCCTTATTAAAGGGCCGAATGTTATGCAAGGATACTTTAATAATTCTGAGATGACAGCATCGGTGATACATAATGGGTGGTTTTATTCAGGTGATTTGGGATACATGGATAGCGAAGGGTATCTTTTTCTTACTGGAAGAGAAAAAGAAGTAATTGTATTGAGTTCGGGAAAAAACATTTATCCGGAAGAATTAGAAGAACATTATCAGAAGAGCCCATTTATAAAAGAATTATGTATTATGGAAAAAGAAATATCCCGTAATAGGAATGATGCAGTTGCCTTATATTCTGTAATTGTTCCTGACGTGGATTATTTTAAAAAGATAGGTGAAGGTAATATTCAAAGCAAGGTACGTTGGGAACTAGAAAATTTAGCAAAAGATATCCCTGCTTATAAACATATTATGGGTTTTAAATTAACCAAAGATAGCCTACCGCGTACTTCATTACGTAAATTGAAACGATACAAGATAAAAGAAATGTATCTTAGCAGAATAGATAAAAACGAAGCTGGTTCTGAAATATCTGATATGAAGGAGACTCCGGAAACCGACCTTGAATTGCTTGGATTAGATATTTCAAAAAAAGTGATGAATTATTTATATAAAAAATTTAAAAAAACAATAAAGTTAAGCAGTCATTTAGAAATAGATTTGGGGATTGATTCATTAACAAGGGTTGAAGTGGGAATAGAATTAGAGAAGATGTTTGCTATTAATATTAAGGATGAATATCTGTTCAGGTTTGTAACAGTTAAAGATATTATTTGTATGCTCAATGATTTAATTAAGAAAAAAGAATACTTTGGATATAATGAATCTGTTAATAAAGAAATTATATGGGATCGTATATTAAAAGAAATACCTTCAAGTGATATACGCAAAAAAATAAGACTTAACCCAACTATATTTGATTGGATTTTAATGTTTTTAGTGAGATATAGCGTATTTTTATTATTTAAAATATTTTGGAGAATTAAGACACATAAATATGAATTTTTAAAGAAAAATGGACCATATGTAATAACGCCTAACCATAACAGCTATCTTGATGGATTTGCGATCGCATGTTGTTTACCTACGGATGTTATTATGAATACTTTTTTCATTGGTTACAATGCTATTCTTAATCACCCACTTGTTTCTTGGTTGCATAAAATAGCCAGGCTTATTCCTATAAATTCAAATGCAAATTTTATTGATGCAATGCAGGCAGTTTCTTATGTCTTGTCTCATAATAAAATTGTATGCTTTTTCCCGGAAGGGGAACGTTCTATTGATGGAAATGTAAAAAAATTTAAACCCGGGATTGGTATTCTTATGAAAGAATTAAATATTCCGGCAGTTCCTGTATTCATTAAAGGTACTTATGAAGCATGGCCGAGAGGCAGAAGATTCCCAATAATTCATCCAATTAAAGTAGTATTCGGTAAATTTTTCACTAAAAAGAGTTTGATTCACAAGGCAGAGAAGTCTGGTATTATTGAATATGATGAAATTGCAGATAAAATGAGGGAGGAGGTTAATAAGTTAGAGTCGTAATGTACTCATAACACTGTAATTGCAAACTTGTAATTTTATGTTATAATGAAAATTCAAAAACATATAAATGTTTTATATAATTATTTCCATTTTTAAAAAATATTACTGGCAAATTTCCCTCTCACACTTTTTAAAAAGTGTTTGATATAGAGAGTATACAAATAATCAATAAAGAAAAATGTGAACAAAGGAGGGGACAGTGAAGGGCTTAATTGGTTTAATTATATTAATTCTTGATATTTTAGCAATTGTTGATTGTGTAAAAAGTGATAAATCTGGTGGACAAAAGGCATTGTGGATAATACTCATCCTAATCTTACCTCTTATTGGACTTATTCTTTATTATTTAATTGGTAAAAAGAAAAAACCTGCTGCAGTCTAAATATTTTATTGTTTTGTTATAGCTAAAGGATAAAGGTTGCTTTTTTGTTGAAGGTAAACCTTTATCCTTTGCTTTATGTACAGGTTTTGAAATTTTATAGTAAATTTAATAATACATTTTATGGCTGCTTTAGGTTGGATTAATATGTTTTTATGATATATAAATTTACTGCGGATGTTATTGTACTTTTTCATTTTTTATGGATTATATTTATGATTATAGGTTTTATAACTACACTTTGCGGGTTCATATGGAAGAAGAACTTTGAGTTTTTTATTTTCAGAACACTGCATTTGTTTGGCATTTTATATGTTTCTTTTTTGATTATTTTAGGAAAATATTGTCCTTTAACTGTGATGGAAAACGCATTAAGATCTCAATATGATCCAAATATGGTTTATCCAGGTTCATTTATAATTCATTATGTAGAACTTTTAGTGTATCCAAATGTACCTTCCGCATATATAATAATACCAACTATTTTTATTTCTGTTTTTTCCATTGTGATGTATATTGTTAAACCACCTTTGAAAATAAAAAAAATATTTAATATATATGGAAGGCGGTCTTAAAAGTGTTAACTCTTATTCCTTTGGGAATTAATGGATTTATACCTACATTTAACAGAAATACAATGAGTTATCTATTATATGACGATAGCGACGAACTCATATTGTTAGATGCAGGCACCGGCGTTTCATGTTTTAATGAAGATCCAGTTAAAAAAATCATTCAATCAAAAAAATGTTTAAATATCATACTATCGCATTTTCATCTAGATCATGTTATCGGTTTGTCATATCTGCCAGGTCTTTGGTCAAAGAAACCAATAAGGTTATTTGTACCCGATAAAACCTATATTGATGAGGTGGGAGAAGATGCTTTGGATAGGTTGTTAAGTCCACCGTTGTTTCCCTTACATTGGAAGAAATTTCCAAATATAATAGAGTTGGTTTTAATCTCCCAGGAACAATACAAAATAGGTCCCCATCTGTTCCAATTTACAAAGCTAAAGCATCCAGGCGGCTCTATGGGAATGAAAATAGATAATACTGTAGCCTATATAACTGATACAGGGATATGTAACGAATATAGAAATTTCATAAATAGAATTCCTTATTTAATGCATGAAGTTTGGATGACCCAAGAAGAAGCAATGAATAGACCTGAGTTAAGTAGTAAGCATTCATCTCTTGAAGATGTAATAAAATTGGCAGAAAACTCAGAAATAAAAAAATTGATTCCTATACATTTTAATCCTAAGTGGACAGATAAGAAGATCATTGATTCTTTTATGCCCCATATTAATGAAAATGTTGAAGTAATTATTCCCTTTGAAAAAAAACCAATTATTTTCATGGAGAAATAATACGTGAACTTAATGTTATCTCGAAGAAGATTTTATTTGATAGTTTTTATTTTTTTAGTTTTCCTCGCAAATAATTATTGCTTTTCTGAACTAGAAGACGAATTCGATGTATCTAATTCTATAATTGAACTTGAGGATTTAATGCAGGGTGGGCCTAAAAAGGATAGTATCCCAGCTATTATGGAGCCTAACTTTGTATATGCAGGTTTTGACACTTTTCTTAATGAGGATGATTTGGTTATTGGTGTTTCAAGAGGATTAGAAGCTAAAGCTTATCCAGTAAAAATACTAAATTGGCATGGAGTTGTAAATGATACAATTGCTGATGAACCTATATTAATAACATGGTGTCCATTGACAAGAACTGCAATGGTTTTTAAGCGTGACATAAAAGGAGAAGTCTTAAGTTTTGGAGTAAGTGGGCTTGTTTATAATAGTAACCTAGTTATGTTTGACAGAAAGTATATGGCTTTGTGGTCTCAGCTTGCATCAACAGCAATTACGGGCTTGCCCGCTGGGAAGAAATTGAAAGATATACCATCTATGGTTACCACATGGAAAAGATGGAAATATATATATCCAGGTACTCAGGTATTAACAACTTATACAGGGTATAAATTCGATTATTACTATGATCCTTATTCAGGATATCATAAATCTTCAGGTGTTATATTTATTTTGCCCCATAATGATAAACGTTTACCGGCTAAGAGCTTGGTTATTGGTATTCGACTTAACTCTGTCCCAAAAGCATATGCAATTGATAGTATGAATGATAGAAACTCCCCAATAAGAGATAAATTAGCTGGTGTAAGTATACAAATATATAAAGGCCCTTTAAATACGGCTTATATAACTGATAGTAATGGAAATCTATTATCAGCACATACAATGTATTGGTTTGCATGGAGTAATTTTAATCAAAATACTTTACTTCATGATATAGCGCCAGTTAAGAGAAGAGGTCATGTGATAAAATAACCAGGAAATTTTTTTGGTTAAAAAATGAGGTTAAAGATTGAGTACAGTTGTTTTATTGGGAATGGGCATATACATAGTTTGTATGCTGCTAATTGGATATTGGTCAAGTAAGCAAATCAAAAATTTAGCTGACTTTCTTGTTGCTGGTCGCAGATTACCATTTCATTTAGCCACTGCGACACTTTTTGCTACATGGTTTGGGGCAGGATCATGTATGGGGGCATCAGGGACAGCATATCAAGAAGGACTTTTAGGCGTTATTTCTGATCCTTTTGCGGCAGGTTTATCTTTAATTTTAGCTGGTTTTTTCTATGTTGCGTTACTTCGCAGATTAGAATTACTTACTATAACTGATGTATTCGGGAAATTTTACAGCAAGAACTCTGAGATTTTTGCTTCTATTTTAATGGTTCCTGTCTACATTGGATGGCTAGGAAGCCAGATGGTTGCATTGGGGTACATATTGCATATACTTATCGGGGTAGATCCCCTCATCGGTATTTGTGTTGGAGGATTGATAGTTTTGCTTTATACATTTGCAGGAGGCATGTGGGCAGTTACATTAACGGATTTTATTCAAGTTGTTGTTTTAGTTACAGGTTTGTTTATGATTCTACCATCTGTATTGAATGATGTAGGCGGTATATCTAAACTAATTAAATACACCCCAAAAGAATATTGGCATGTAATACCTGTAAATACAGGATATAATGGATGGATGTCTTATATAGGACAGTGGGCATTAATGGGACTTGGTTGTATTGTAGGTCAGGATCTTATACAGCGTTCCTTGGCTAGCAAAAATGAAAAGGTGGCCAAATATAGTGCTGTTACTGCTGGTATATGTTATATTCTTATTGGAACGATTCCTATCATTCTTGGTTTGGCTGGACGCTTGATTATGCCTGAGTTAGATAACCCTGAACACTTAATGCCTAAACTTGCCATCAAATTTCTTCCTCCTGTTTTTTTAATGTTTTTTTTAAGTGCGCTTATTTCGGCAATTATGAGTTCGGCAGATAGTTCACTTTTGGCAGCAACATCGCTTATGACAAATAATATTATACTTAGAGTATTTCCCCGCATTCCTGAGGTAAAAATATTACCACTTGTTCGTACTACAACAATTTTAATCGGAGCTATTTCGATTGGGGTAGCTTTGTATATAAAACAGATATATACCCTTATGGTAAATTCTTGGGCGACTCTTTTTGTAGGTATATTTGTTCCGGTTACAGCAGCTCTATATTGGAAAAAAGCAAACACTAAAGCCGCATGGGCTTCAATGATTTTGGGAACTGGCACATGGATTGGATATATTATAATTATGACAGGTACATTTCAAGAGGTATCAGATCCTGTTTTTTATAGAGCTGCAACATACGGAGGAATAGTTAGTTTGCTAAGTTATATTATTGTCACATTAATAAATTATAAAGACATTAATCCTAAGAAGATTGTTTCAGAATGTGCTGAGACGATATAATATCAGTAAATAAATGCGAGCAATTAGGACCTATTCCTTGTATGAATGAAATTGAGGGAGTATAATACATCTGTTATTTTTTTGATAGTAAGTTTTTTCTATTAAGAAAAAAATTGATAAAATTTATTAATATTTATAACTTAAAAGGAGGTTAACATGAAACAAATAATAGTTGTATTAGTTCTTAGTTTTATAATTGTTTCTTTTTGCGTTCCTTGTTTTGCTGAAGAATACAAAGAAGAAACCCAGAAAAAAATTTCGCGTGGACTGGCTAATGTATTAAGTGCATTCGGTGAAATACCAAAATCAATAGCTGAAGAGTCTGAAGATACAAAATTACCTGTTTATGAAATAATTGATGGTATTTTTAGAGGAGCAGGGAAAACCGTTGTACGTTTTATAAGCGGTGTATATGACCTTGTTGTTTCACCCATACCCAATATAAAGACTTTTCCACCAGATCCTGAAACTTTGGGTTCAACCCAAAAATAAAATATTGTAAATTAAGAAATTTATTTAATTTTTGCATAAAAACAATAATATATTTTAACGAAATGTATTTATCATAATATTTACGTATTTATATTATGATGGAGTTATATTATGGATATTGATAATGGTAATTATACCAATATTGAAAGACGTAGGGGGCCTGATATTTTAGTTAAATCTTTACGATGGATTGGATTTGCTGGTTGGTTCCTTATGGTCATGGCTTTAATTATTCTTGAGAAAGCTAGGCCCAAAACTACATTGGTATTTAATAAAATTTTCGATGTTGATCCAAATATGCGAACGTATTGGGATCGTGATTTGGTAAGATATATATTTTATCTAATGATTTTAGGTTTTACATTAAGTGCCGTTGGTTTAATATTTAATTCATTACGACATCGCCGTAAGTCAGATACCTATAGAATATATTTAATTTTACTTGGAGTAATATCGTTTATTGGGATGATGATTTATTTATTATAAGTTAATTGGATGAATGACACTTCTATTACTTAATTGTCCATTTAATTTCTTATTGTTATAATACTATTCGTTATGATAAAGCATTCAAATAAGAAATATACGAAACAAAGTGTATATAAAAGACTGCCTGCCCGAATAAAACTTCCATATAAACGCGGTGTTCTTAATACATACCGGATATATCAGTCAAACTATATGTATCCCCTCCGTGGCTTTATTATTATTGATTGTGGTTTTAACATATTCCGTGAAGTACCAGTAAAAAAAGGAGCTCGATTTAAAAAGAATGAGGTTGTGCAACTGATTAAAATAAAAAAAGGGTATCTTATTAAACGAAGTAAAGCAAATCATAATGCATTGTACACGTATAAAGCCTATATTGAAAGAATTATTGATGCGAATTACCTCTTTGTTTCTATTGACTGCGGATTTGGTATTTGGGTAAGGCGATGCTTAAAATTAAATGGAATTAGTTCTCCCTCGGTAACAATAAAAAAAGGTAAAATTGCCAAAAAGTTTGTTGAGAAAGCATTAAAATTGAGACATTTTATTATTGTTAAAACATTCAAGAATGATAATTATAATCATTTTCTAGCAGACGTTTTTTGTTTACCAGGTGAGATAAATCATGATAAGGTTGCACAGGAAGGTAAATTTTTAAACCAGGAACTTATAGACAACAAATTAGCTGTTTGTTTGGGAAGTTGAAATTAATTAAGGGATGAGTTTAGCTATGAAGATTATTTCTTTTATAATTATTATTTGTTTAGTAACTTTTGGTGAAGTTAATGCTGATTTATCATCTGATGAATTTGAAGAGTTAAAGGATTATGAAATTTGGTTTTATGACGGAAAAAAATGGATTTCACTTGATATTACAATTGGAGACTTAATTAAGTATGTACTTTATCTTTTCCCTGAACCTCCACCTTGTATAGAAAAAGAAAAAAAAGGTGTAATCCTAAAAGTTCAAGATAAGGAAATTTTATTTATAAAAGACAAAGCGTTATTATCATCCTTGGGTACTATACCGAAAATTGTTTACGTGCCTGTTTCAATTAAATCTGAGGGTGGTACATTTGATAAAGTTGGAGCTGCAGCTTTTATCTGGCAAATTATTTATGATTACGAGGCAAAAACCGAACAGCATAAAATTAGTGAAAAGTAAGTTATAAAATACGTAAAAGGCGAAAATAATTTAGCAAAATAGAAAAGGAGTTAATAATGAGCAATTTTGAAGATGCAGGCAAATGGTTTAATGAGGCAGGGGATGGATGCCAAGAAATTGAAAGGAAGGCTTTTTATAAAGGGCTTTCCTTGTTAGCCCTTGGACTTGCGGAACTTCATAGTTTAATAAAAGAGAGTGTTAAGAAAAATCCAGGCTAAAATATTTAAAATAAAATTGTAATACTGTTATAAAAGATAAGTAAAATTGTACGACATTTTATCTACTATAAGTGCCTGCCTATAGCAGCAGGTAAAACTGCTTGCATTCAAATAACATTTATTTTTAAAATGCACATAAGATGTTAAATAAAAGGGTTAAAAACAAATGGATTGTGGATTTAATAAGAACTTTTTAATTGGTGTTGAATTAGTCAGACGAAAATATATAACCCAAGGCCAACTTGACGAAGGTCTTATATTCCAGCAAAGGAAGAAAATTAGATTAGGGGAGGCTTTAATCGAGTTAGGATATTTAAGCGAAGATGATCTTGCTAAAGTCCTTGCAGACCAATTAAGTATATCATATATTGATTTTAATGCTATAGAGATTCCAGATAATGTATTGGGTCGTATGCCTATGGAAGTAGTAAAGAGTAATACAGTTATACCTGTAAATTTTGTTAATAATGTATTAATAGTTTGTGTTGTTGA
Organism: uncultured bacterium; assembly: GCA_964558015.1. GTDB lineage: Bacteria > Omnitrophota > Omnitrophia > JAHJGZ01 > JAHJGZ01 > CAZLCT01. Next base: position 23,999 of record CAZLCT010000010.1, read on the forward strand.
CCCGTTTAATAATAAGTTAAAGAATTTTTTAGAGGATTATAGCGGTATAACAATCAAAATAGCAATAGCAGGCAAGACGGCAATTAGGCGAGCTATAGATCGATATTATAAATATGAATAAATAAAATTTTAATAAGATGAATGTATTAAATTTTGTTGGTTTATTATTAGGAAGTTCATGGGGATCAGGGATTAATCTATATTTAACCGTTGCTGGCTTGGGGATTGCTCACAGAATAGGATGGATTACATTGCCGGGGCAGTTAGAGGGAATATCCAGTTTACCTGTTATAATTATTGCAGTTGTTCTCTTTGTGATAGAATTTTTTGCTGATAAGATTCCATATGTTGATTCTGCATGGGATTCCTTTCATACTTTTATACGTCCTGCAGGGGGAGCTATTATGGGGTACTTAGCCACCTCTGAAATCGGACCTGCAGTTCAAATTCCTGTGGGGCTTTTTACGGGGGCAGTTTCTCTGGATTCTCATCTTACTAAAGCTTCTTCTCGTGTTGCCATAAATAGTTCACCAGAGCCTATAAGTAACTCTGTTGCAAGTGTTACTGAAGATAGTTTTGTAATTGGGGTACTTTGGTTAATTATTAATCATCCTATACTTGCCGGAATATTTGTAGTTTTATTTATTTTATTTTCTATATGGTTTCTCAAGGTTATGTTTAAATTTGTAAAAAAAATATTTAAATGAATATTTTAGGGATTTTATAATATTACCAAGAAAGCAAAAGTGCTAAATGTTTAATAAGATATGAAAAAAATCATTCTTTTAGCTTTTATAATTTTTATTTGCTATGTAATTTTACATTCAAAAATATTTAAGAAATTTATTAATGATATATCTGTAACTATCGATGAAGCAAACAGCGATATTAGTAAGATACAATCAGACAGGGATAATTCTTTTGACGTATATTACAAAAAATATTACGGGGATGAGAAGGATAAATAAATATAATTAAATATATCAGAACAAGACGTTAAAGTAAGTATTGTTCAATAGAGATTTTATTTGATATAATAATCAAAAGTTTTATATTGTTAATAGTAAAACATAAAAAGGAGATTATGAAATGGCAAAAACATTATCTTTTAAAGTAGTGATGTCTACAATTGTTATTATAATTGCTATGTCTGTATCTGTTGTCGTTTATAAATCAAATAAGGAATCTCAACTTTTGATGGATAATTTTGAAATTATGAGTGAGAATTTAGGTAAAATGAGTGACATACAGTTAAAGCTTGTAGAAAGTGAGATATTTAAAATTAGGCAAAAAAGAGAAACCATTAATTCACAAATTAACTCTTAATAACCAACTATTAGTTAAATAAAGCGTTAAAATCCATGAAAAAAGTTTCAATAATCCTTGTAATATTAATAAGTATATTTGCTTCATTGGGTAATGCTCAAGATTCAGATGAATTAAAAAAAATATTTAATTCAAAACACAATTATGATATTTATTATCAAGTAAGCGATGATTCAATAAATGTTATTACAGATGTTGAAATCTATAGTATTAAAACAATAGGAGGAAAACAGTTTCTGGAATGCTATAGCGATTCTTTTGGAAAGTTCGCAAAAGATGACAGAAGTTTTATTGATTTTCAATCAATTCGTGCCATACATCCCAATAAGACATTTGTGAAAACCGTTTTCGAAAAGGAAAAGTAGCAAAGTTTGTAATACTCTTTGTATGTATTCATAGTTAAAATGTTCTATTGAATACAGGGAGGAGGAATTATGATAGATGATTCTGACCTTTGGGATTTTATGACGGATGGCAGTTACGATATATTATTTCCCGATGATGAAAATGCAAGCTATATGTGTCCGTTTTGTGGCTCAATTATTAATGGTTCTGATGAAGTTAATTGGATAGACAGGGAAAATGGAGTTTTCCAGTGTCCTGTTTGTGAAAAAAATATTGATATGAACTAAATTTGATTTATTTTAGAAGCCGCTTAAAAGGACTAAAGAGAGGGAATATTTATATGCTAAATAATAAGAAATTCTTAATATTTCATGGAGATGTTATGAAAAAAAGCTTGATAATTTTAGTAATCTTGGGTATGCAGTTTTTTGTATTTGCTGGTAATCTATTATATGCTGGATCTAATAATATTTCAGATGAATTTTATAAGGGATTGGCTGTAATTATAGAACGTAATATGGATAATCCGCAAGCATGCCTGCAAGAGGTCAATCTTTATTATAAAGATAATCAGTCTGATATTCAAAAAATACGTGAGGGTGCTCAGGAAGCATTAGAAAAATCAGCCCCTATGATGAATACAATGATGGATAAATATATGAACATGAGTGAGGAAGAACTTGCAGAACTTGAGAAGCAAAGCCAGGGATATAAAAGAAAGTCAGTCAATGATTATTCTCTTGGAATACAAAGATATAGTGAAGCTTTAAAAAAATTTACGGGAAAACATCCTAAAGAGGGAATGAAAATCGCCATGCTAGCTTTAGAACTTGTTCCAAGCTTTGAAAATAGATAAAATGAATTCAAGTTTTAATATTATGATTTAACAATATATAAGTGTTCAATTTATGCTTGTTGAAGCATTAACATTAATGACATTATATATGCAGCCGTCAAAAACAAACGTATTAAATTTGACACCTAATAACCTGCCTTATTATCCTACGTTTATTTCACAGCCTTTAACAAATACTTTGGAAAAAGCATGGAAAGAGTTTAGGGCTAGTGAAATTATCGAATCCAGCGCGTAAAATATTAGTTATAAGTACATTTAATCTATGCGGAACAGTTGTGAAAACAATATATTGTAAAATATGTAAAAAAAAGGCTGATTGTTATTCTGAAGGGGAGGAAATGCCAATATATTATTGGTGTATTAATTGCGGCTATATAAGTATTGAAGAGGATAAAATAATTTCACGAGAAGAGGAAAAGGAGCGTTATTTGAAACATGAAAATACGATTGATAATAAAGGATATGTGAATATGTTTGAAGAATTTATTCAAAAAACGATTACTCCTTATTCTAAAGGGAGAAACACAGTTTTGGATTTTGGCTGCGGGAGTGGGGCTGTTCTTGCGGCATTATTAAGAGGAAAAGGTTATGGTGTTGATATATATGATATTTATTTTGCGCCGGAAAAGGTTTATAAAAATAAAAATTATGATATTATTACAGCTACTGAAGTTCTAGAACATATAAAGAATCCTTTAAGTATTTTAAAGTTGTTGAAGAATCATTTAACCAAAAAGGGAATTATTGCATTGATGACATTGTTTCATCCTGACGATCGAATGAAGTTTAAGAAATGGTGGTATAGAAAGGATCCAACGCATATTTCCTTTTATGATCCAAAAACCTTTCAATATATAGCAGATATTCTTAATATGAGAATTTTAATGATTAACGATAAAAATCTATGTGTTTTGGAGAACATTTATGAGTAATAAATTACTTAATAAAACTTACAATTTCTACCGTTATGAATGTTGCATGCCATATACTATATCTTTTATTTTAGTTTTAGTCATATATTCTTTAGATTTTTTCAGTTCTACTAAAATCATGTGGGCAAGTGTTTTATCTTTTATTATAATAACAGGTTATTATTTTTATAACCTTGCAATTTATATGAGAAAGAAGTTAGTTTCCGAAGACCCTGATTTCTTTATAGGTATTCTAACGGTTAAAATACTGATTTGGGGATGTTTATTAATGTTTTTATGTCTTTTAAAATAAATAAGTTATGTTTTAAAACAAGTCTGCTTGCTTTTAATGATAATTGTGATAAAATGACATATTTTAAATTATTTGGTAGGGATAGTCATAGAATCAGATTATTAGTACTTCTTTAAAAGGGATTATAAACGATGTCATTAGAACAATTATGGAATGAAGCGTTAAAGGAAACGGAGATTGTACGTTTACCGGTAAAGAGGTTGCATACATTTGGTTCTTCATTGTTTGAATATATATTTTTATCACCCTCTGTAGTGAACCAAGGTGATACTGTTGTACGTAAAGGTAAAATTGATATAGATAGACCGGCACTTGTTTTAGCAAACAATTCTGCATCTTTTGAAGGTTTTGATTCAGATAATTCTTCTGAAATACGGGATGATAAATTAACTTCATTTTTTTATATGCGTGGAATTCGTTTTCCATCATTTAGTTATAAAAATGAACCATATGAAATTGATGTCTACGAAGGATCTGTAGCAAGGGCTGAGAAAATGTACAGTGATAAAATACGAACTAATGAAAAAATTGCAACAGGCATAGTTGTTGGTAAAGATTCTTCTTGGCAATTTTCGGTTATTTTGCTGGGATGTCATATGATTGATACACATGTGGATAGTGATCTAAAGAAAATTTTAGATCATATAAAGAAAAAATAGCAATTAAAAATAAGAAAAATAATTATATGAATGAGAAAAAAACTATATTGATAGCCGGCGCAAACGGTTTTATGGGGGTTAAATTACTTTCTGATGTTTTAACTAAAGGCATGGATGTTATTGCCCTTGCTCGAAACAATAACGGACAAACAGCAGAACAAAGAGTTTTTGGTGAACTTGAAGATATCCTATCAGAAGAATTGATCAAAGAGGTGAAAGATAAACTTAAAGTTTATAATTATGATATTAATAAAACAGATCTTGGTCTTACAGAATCGGTACGAGATGAACTTAATGAAACCGTTGATCTGGTATTTAATTTAGTAGGTGATACTAATTTTTTTCCAAAAGATATTGAGAAATCATTTGCTGTTAATGTCAATGGTGCCGCCAATATAATTAATGCCCTGTGCAGAAGGCAAGCTGTATATAACCATGTAAGTACTGCATATGTGGCTGGTAAAAGAGAGGGCATTATTTATGAAAGTGAATTAGATGTGGGCCAGGAATTTAAAAACGAATATGAAAAAAGTAAATTTTTGGGAGAAAAAAAGGTTAAAGAAGTTTGTGCGAAAAATAATGTTATATTTAATATTTTTAGACCAAGTATTGTTATCAGACAACATTTTGTTCATGGAAAAATGCCTAATTTAAACCATTTCTATTCATTTATTGGTTTGATAGATATTCTCAGGCAGGACGCACAAACACAGGCACATAGTGATAAAAGGGAGAGGCTAAAAGTTCCAATCAGATTCCCAGGCCGTAAAAATTCAACACTTAATTTTGTGGATTTAGATTATGCAGTTGCCGCAATGTTATATATTGCGATGAATATAAAGGCAACAGATAAGACATATCATCTTGTAAATTGTAAACCCCTTTTAAATCAAGAATTTCTGGAAGTTATAATGAATTTGTATAAACTTGAAGGATTCGAAATTGTTGAAGATAACGACGTTTTTACTGATCTTAATTTTTATGAAAGATTAATAAGGCGCGGCCTTGCCAATTACATTAATTACTTTTATATAAATTCACAATTCGATGATACTAACACCCGAACTGCTTTGTCTGGTACCCCCATACGTTGTCCCGATTTTAATATTCATTATTTAGCCCGTGCAACTGGGCATATAGCATAGTATATGGCTGAATATATCTGTCCTAATTGCAAGAACCCAATTTATGACGATGAGGCATTATCTTGTATTTATTGCGGCCAAAGTCTTAAACGTGATATTGGTTTAATGGGTAAAATTAAATATTCAAGGTTTAATTTAATTATTACAGTAGTTACTATTATAATAATATGCAGTTTTATAATAATACTGATAAATAAAAAATTTTAAGTACCAATATTGTATAATTAAATCCACCTAAAATAATACTTCAAGAAATACTATTATAGGCAAATTGCTTATAAAATAAGCAACTTACACCCCTTAAAACTGCTTCTTATCCAATAAAAATACTCTTTTTAATGATTCATATTTATGATACAATTAAAACCTTCCACTAAGAACTTTATTGCTTTACAATAGGAAAGCCAATTTGTATAATTTGTTTTTATCTTAAGTAGTTATATTAATTAATGTTGGATGTCATATTATAAAAATAAAAAAGGGGTGTAAAAATGTCACAGCAAAAAAAAGTAATACGTGGCAAGGATGGGGATTCCAAGAAGGAACTTGCTGAAAAACAGAAAGCATTAGAATTAGCCCTACAGCAGATAGAAAAACAATTTGGTAAAGGTTCTATTATGCGTATGGGGGAAGGAAAACACGTTGATGTTTCGTCTATACCTACAGGCTCAATAGCATTAGATGAAGCTATAGGTATAGGCGGTATTCCTCGTGGACGAGTAACGGAAGTCTTTGGTCCGGAGGCAAGCGGTAAGACAACTCTAGCCTTAAGTACAGTTGCTGGAGTGCAGAGACAAGGGGGTATTGCGGCATTCATTGATGCCGAACATGCACTTGATCCTGTTTATGCAGAAAAGCTAGGTGTTAAACTACAGGATCTTTTAATTTCTCAGCCGGATACAGGTGAACAAGCTCTTCAGATTGCAGAGATGCTTGTTCGTTCAAATGCGGTTGATTTGATTGTAGTAGATTCTGTTGCAGCTCTTACTCCACGTGCTGAAATAGAGGGTGAAATGGGTGATTCCCACATGGGGCTACAAGCTAGACTAATGTCGCAAGCATTACGTAAACTTACAGCAATTATTGATAGGTCTAAGACTTCTTTGATCTTTATTAATCAGATTCGTGAAAAGATAGGGGTTATGTTTGGAAATCCGGAAACAACTACAGGAGGAAGAGCTTTAAAATTTTATGCATCTCTTCGTCTAGATATTCGTAAAATAGCATCAATTAAACACGGTGAGAATATAATCGGTAACAGGATTCGGGTAAAGGTTGTAAAAAATAAAATGGCTCCGCCGTTTCGTAAAGCTGAATTTGACATTATGTTTGATGAAGGAATTTCACGTTCATCAAGCATCATTGATTTGGCATTGGAGACACATATTTTCGAAAAGTCTGGAAGTTGGATAATATATAATGGAGAAAAACTCGGCCAAGGACGTGAACGTGTACGTCAATACTTAAAAGAAAATAAAAAGATTTTAGAAGATATTGAAAAACAGGTTAAGCAAAAATCACAAGAACATGAGAAAGAAGAAGTCTCATCAGTTAAATAAAGTGATATTTTATCAATGAATTTATTGAATAAACTTTTTTCTAAACAGAGGTGATATATGGTAGGAAAAAATCTGATTTGTATCTTATGCGTGATTTTTTTAATCTTTTTTGCTTCAGCATATTTTTTATCTGCCTATGCATCTGAGGGAGAAGACATACTTTTAGGCATACAGAGTTCATTTAGTGCGGTTGCCGAAAAGGTATATCCATCGGTAGTCAGTATAACTACTGTGCAAGTCAAAAAACAGCGAGGTGGTATATATTATATACCCCATAGTGACTCTTTCTTTGATGATTTTTTTGGTGAGTTCTTTGGAATGCAAAGGAGAGGGTATGGTTTCCGTATGCCGGATAGAGAATTTAAAAAGGTTGGGATCGGCTCGGGTGTAATCATTGATCCTAGGGGATACGTTCTAACTAATCATCATGTTGTAGAAGAAGCTTTCGAAAACGAAGTAACTGTTCGGTTGGCTGATGGCCGTGAGATGGAGGCAACAGTAAGTGGGTCTGATCCTCGCTATGATGTGGCATTAATAAAAATTGAAAATAAGGATAGTGAATTTAATTCTGCAATCGTAGGTGATTCTAGTTTAGTCAAAGTCGGAGATTGGGCTATAGCAATTGGTAATCCATATGGATTTGCATTTGATGACGCGTCACCTACTATGACCGTAGGTGTAGTTAGCGCTCTTAATAGAAGTTTACCCGGATGGATTGGAATGAAGCGGTCTTATACAAGTCTTATTCAAACCGATGCCGCGATTAATATGGGTAATAGCGGTGGTCCCTTAGTTAATATTAAAGGAGAAGTGATTGGTATTAATGTTGCTATAGTTTCAACCACAGGAGGGAATCAAGGAATTGGTTTTGCAATACCGGCAAATTTATGTCAGGATGTAATTGCAGAAGTGATTGAAGGTAAGGAAATACTCTATAGCTGGCTTGGTGTTAGTGTGCAGAATCTCAATAAAGAGCTTGCTCAGTATTTTCGGTATCCCTATACAGAAGGGGTTTTAATTATTAAAGCAATAGCAAATGGGCCTGCTAGAATCGGAGGTTTACGAGACGGGGATATTATTACTTATTTTAATGAACTGCCTATTAAAAAAGTCGATGACTTGCTTAAATGTGTTAACAGTTCAAGGGTTGGTGAAAAAATTACAATTACTGTATACCGTAATGAGGCGGAAGTGGAAGTAGATGTTATCATGGGATCTAAACCTCGTGAAATAAAAGGGCATGAAGGAATGGATATGCTTTACTGGAGAGGAATGAAGATTGATAATATTACTTACGAAGTTGCCCGTGAACTGAATTTACCTAATCTTAAAGGTGTAGTCATAACTGATATACAACATAATTCTTCAGCGGAAAGAGCGGGTTTGTCTGCCGGTGAAATAATTCTTGAGATAAATAATACTCCTATACATAGCGTTGATGATTATTACGCCGCTATTTATGATTTAGAAAGAGAAGTATTAATAAAGACTTTGAGGGGATATTTTGTATTAAAGGAATAATATTGCTTTCCGATAGTAAACTTTTTCAAAAGGCGGTACGTTATTCCATTAAACTTCTTTCCATTCGTAGGCGGACCATCTACGAAATAATAACTAAACTTCAAAATAAAAAATTTGAAAAAAACCTAATTCAGGAAGTTTTAGATTTTTTAATTGATCAAAACTATCTTAACGATAAAGATTTTGTTCGAGAATTTATAGATATACACCGAAGGACGAAATTATACGGTTTACGCCGTCTGCGGTTTGAATTGAAAAAAAGAGGGGTAAACAAAAGCAATATAGAATTTGGATTAAAAAGTATTACATTCGATGATGAAATGGATTGCGCTCGCAAAGCTGCCCAAACGAAAATTCTTTCATTGCAAAAATGCGGGAAGTTAAAAGAAGAATCATTAACAATTAGTGATAAAAAACTCATATATGAATTTCTTCTTCGCCGTGGTTTTACATACGACATAGCGCATTCTGTTGTAAATGATTTATCGATTTAATGGAATATTTTTAATTTGAATTTTAAAATTTAGTAAAAATTATTTAAACTTATAAATTAAAAATGAAAACTGACGAAATAAGGTTAAAATTTTTACAATATTTTGAAAAAAAAGGGCATAAAATCGTATCTAGTGATTCATTAATTCCTCACAATGACCCTACTCTGCTTTTTACAGGGGCAGGAATGAATCAGTTTAAAGAGTATTTTTTAGGAATTAAAAAAGATTTCACTAGAGCTGCATCATCACAGAAATGCCTAAGGACAGGAGACTTGGACAATGTTGGTCGTACTGCTTACCACCATTCATTTTTTGAAATGTTAGGAAATTTTTCATTCGGAGATTATTTTAAACCGGAGGCTATTACTTGGGCGTGGGAGTTTATGACCAAGGAGCTTGGAATTGATTCTGAAAGATTATTCATTAGCGTTCATAATGATGATGATGAATCTTATAACATTTGGAACAAGGATATAGGTCTTCCAGAGAATAAAATTTATAGATTTGGTGATAAAGATAATTTCTGGCCGTCTAATGCACCCAAAGACGGTCCTAATGGACCATGTGGGCCTTGCTCTGAGATATTTTATGATCAGGGTGCCGATTATGGATGTGGAAGGAAGGAATGCTCTCCCGAGTGTGACTGCGGACGTTTTGCTGAAATATGGAATCTTGTTTTTACGCAATATGAACGCAAAGACGGAGGCGTTATAGAACCTCTGCCTACTAAGAATATTGATACCGGCATGGGACTCGAAAGAATAGCATGTGTTATGCAGGGAAGGAAAAATAATTATGAAATCGATATTTTTAGACCATTAATAGATGTCATAGTAACCGAAAGCACTGTCTCAGTTAATGATTTTGATAAAGCACGTTCTTCTATCTATGCAATCGCTGATCATATGCGTGCGATAGTTTTCGCAATGAGTGACGGTGCATATCCTTCTAATGAAGGGCGTGGTTATGTAATCCGTAAATTACTTCGCCGTTCTGTATGGCATGGGCATTTAATCGGAATAAAAAAATCGTTTTTGGCTAAGCTAATACAGCCTATTGTTGATACATTTAAAGAAGCATATCCTGAGCTTGAAGAACATAGTCATCAGATACGTGAAATTATAAACAGGGAAGAAGATCGTTTCCTTAATACCCTTCAAGATGGTCTTGATCTGCTTAAAGGTCTTATTGGTGAAGCAAAGTCATCTAATAGAACGGAATTAAAAGGGGAGGATGTTTTTAAATTGTATGATACCTATGGCTTTCCTGATGAATTAACTCGCTTGATTTCTCAAAAAGAGGGTTTAACTATTGATGAGAAAGGTTTTGAGAATGAGATGGATATTCAACGAGAGCGGGCGAAGCAGGCTAATAAAATTTCTGACGATATATTTGTTACTAGTGAACTTGAAAAATGGTTGTCAAAACAGCCTAAAACAAAATTTTGCGGTTATGAGCAATCTGAACTTAATAGTAAAGTGATATCTTTGTTTTGCCAGGATAAAGAGTGTGATGAATACAGTGGTGAAAATTATGAATGCATTGCTGTTTTGGATATGACTCCTTTTTATGCCGAGTCAGGGGGGCAGGTTGGCGACAGCGGAACAATGAAGTGTGGTGGCTCAATTATTAAAGTTTTGAATACTTTTAAAAAGAATGACGTATATTATCATTTAGTCAAAATTGAAAAAGGGCACATAGCTAAAGGTGATGTAGTAAATGTTAGTATTGATTATAAACGCCGGGAAAATATTATGAAAAATCATACCGCAACGCATCTTCTCCAGGCAGCCTTGCGTGAAGTATTAGGAAAACATGTACGTCAGCTCGGGTCAATGGTAAGTGATGAAAAACTAAGGTTTGATTTTTATTATCAAAAAGCACTTTCAGAATCACAAAAGATAAAAATTGAGAAGCTTGTTAACGATAAAATTAAAGAAGAATTAGATTTAAATGTTAAGGTTACATCAGTAGATGATGCAAAAAATGAGGGAGCTTTAGCATTTTTTGGTGATCGATATGGTGACTCAGTGCGTATGGTTTCCATAGGAGATTTTAGTAAGGAGCTTTGTGGTGGGACACATCTAGATAATACAAAACAAATCGGCGTTTTTAAAATTGTTAGTGAGAGTTCTATCGCAAGCGGTATAAGACGTATTGAAGCTGTAACTAATGAAAAGGCAATGGAGTTTATTGAGTCAATTAAATTAAAAGATGCTCAGTTGAAATCAAAACAGGAAGAGAAAAAAATAGCTAAGGAAGAACGCAGTAAAAAGCTTAAAAAAATTAAAGCAAAAGAAAATATCGATAGAATTTTAAAGCTGAGTCAAAAGATAGGCAATTACAATCTTATAAGTCAGTCATTTAACGATATAGACCAAGGCGGTCTGCGTGAAATATATGACGAATTAAAAACAAAAATAAGCCACAGTATAGTAGCTCTTTTTTCAGATTTTGACAATAAACTTACTGTTTTAGTTGCACTTTCAAGAGATTTGGCTAATTCTCAGATTTCTGCTGGAGAGATTATTAAAGATTTAAATAAAATAATTAGCGGTCAGGGTGGGGGAAAGAAACAAATGGCATTTTCAGGGTCAAAAAATGTTGAAATGTTGGAAGAAGCCATTAAAAAGCTACCATCTATAATTGAGAAGCAGTATGTAAATTGATTATAAAAGAGGAAAATCATGCAGATAATTAATTGGGATAAAAATTCACCACGCAAACTAGACATTATATCAAAGTATTCTTTTGATAATGAATTGTACAAAATAGTGCGCCGAATAATTCAGGATGTTGCAAAAAATGGCGATTGTGCATTGCGAAGGTATACTAAAAAATTTGATGAAATAGATATATCTCCCAAAAAGATGCTTGTTACCCAGGGTGAAGTTAATCGGGCTTATGAAAAGATAGATGTAAAATTTGTGCCACTTTTAATCAAATTATAGAAAATGTTAGAAGATATTATAAGAAAGAGATTAAGAAAGGCTACCGTATAAAAACAAAGGATGGAGCTGTTTTAGGCAAAAAGTATATTCCTCTCGAACGCGTAGGAATTTATATTCCTGGCGGACAGGCTCCTCTTATTTCAACTATTTATATGACAGCCATACCAGCACAAATAGCAGGCGTAAAAGAGCTTGTAATGGTTACTCCACCAAATAAGGACACTGGATACATTGATCCGCATCTTTTAGTAGTAGCAGATTTGCTTGGTTTTAAGGAGATTTATAAAGTGGGGGGTGCTCAGGCAATTGCTGCACTAGCCTTCGGGACAAAAACTATAAGGAAAGTAGATAAAATTGTTGGTCCTGGTAATAAATATGTTACTGAGGCAAAACGTCAGGTGTATGGTATTGTTGATATAGACATGATTGCTGGCCCAAGTGAAATTGTTATTATTGCTGATCGTTATGCTAACATAAATTATATTACTTGTGATATGCTTGCTCAGGCAGAACACGTGGGTGGTGTTGCTGTGCTCGTAACATATTCGAAGAGAATAATCGAACAGGTAAGGAAAAGAGTGGATAATGGATATGTTGTCGTAGTTAAAAATTTAGACGAAGCAGTGGCAGTATCCAATGAGATTGCGCCTGAACACCTAGAAATTTTAACTAAAAGTCCTAAGAGGATGTTAAAGAAAATAATAAATGCCGGTGCTATTTTTCTCGGGCCGTATTCACCGGCGGTGATTGGTGATTATGTGGCCGGACCGAGCCATGTTTTGCCTACTGGGGGTACAGCCCGGTATTTTTCACCCTTGAGTGCATCTGATTTTGTTAAAAGCAGCCAATATATATATTATTCAAAAGAAGCACTTTTAAAGTCACGAGAATATGTAAGAAAAATGACTGACATTGAAGGACTAGTACTTCATAGGCTTTCTGTTGAAGCTAGGTTTCCTGACGTTGAAAAAACAATTACAAAGGAAAGTAAAGGGGATAACAATGGTTAAATTTAAAAAGAAAAAGGGGTATGGTAAAAAAAATAAAAGAGTATTTAAAAAGAACTCTTCTCAAAGACGAAGTTTATCGTCTGTGCGAAAAAGTTTAATAAAACGTGATACCAGAGAGACCAATATTTATGTCAAATTAAATATTGATGGTAAAGGAATATCAAAAATTAAAACTGGAATTTCATTTTTGGATCATATGCTAAACTTATTCAGCCGTCATGGTTTGTTTGATATGGAGGTTAGGGCTAAAGGGGATCTCGATGTAGATATTCACCACACAAACGAGGATATTGCCTTAACATTAGGGCAAGCATTTACAAAAGGATTAGGAAATAAAAAAGGGATTCGTCGTTTTGGATTTTATTATGTTCCAATGGAGGATGCTTTGGTTCGGATTTCGCTTGATATTTCTAACAGACCTAGCCTTTTTATTCAAGGATTCCCAAATGACATAGAGGAATCAAATGCATATAGTTTTAGTGATTGTGAGCATTTTTTGAAGAGTTTCTCACAATCTGCAGGTCTCAATTTACATGTAGCTGTCTTGAGCGGAAGAGACAGGCATCATGTAATTGAAGCAGTATTTAAGGCATTAGCACGCGCACTTGACAGTGCCACGCAAATCGATAAGAGGAATTTAACTATTCCGTCTACAAAAGGAATTCTATAGAGATGATTGCACTCGTTGATTATGGTATGGGAAATTTAAAAAGTGTTTTTAATGCATTCAATGCAATTGGACGTAAAGTGGTTATAACATCTTCATCTGATGTTATTGCTTCTTGTAATAAGGTTGTATTACCAGGAGTTGGAGCATTTGGTGATGCTATGCGTGAGCTCAAGAAGAGAAATTTGGTGAGTGTTTTGAAACAGACAATTGATCAAAAAAAGCCTTTCCTTGGCATTTGCCTTGGATTGCAACTTCTTTTTGAAAAAAGTGACGAGTCAACAGATATAGAAGGACTTTCAATCTTTCGTGGCATTGTCAAACGTTTTGTTTTCAATAAGCCAGAAAGTCCTGCCAAAATACCTCATATGGGATGGAATACAGCAGACATTAAAAAAGATGGTTGTCCGTTGACAAAAGATATTCCGAATAATGCTTTTTTTTATTTTTTACATTCTTATTACATTGACGCAACCAATACGGATATAGGTTTGGCTATAACCGAGTATGGTAATATTAAATTTTCATCTATGATATGGAAAGATAATGTTTTTGCTGCACAATTTCATCCTGAAAAGAGTCAAGAAGTTGGTTTAAACATATTAGGAAATTTTGTAAAAATATAATTTATGATTATTATTCCAGCAATTGATATAAGGGGAGGGATGGTCGTAAGGCTTTTTCAAGGAGATTATAATAAAGAAAAAGCATACTCTCAGAATCCATCTGAAGTTGCAAAGAAGTGGGCTGATGCCGGAGCTAAAATGATACATGTTGTCGATTTAGATGGAGCACGTAGTGGGAAGCCTATTAATTTGGAGATTTTGGAAGGCATAGTTAATGGTGTTAATGTTCCTATACAAATGGGTGGAGGATTACGTAGCATCGATGATATTGAACGAATTCTTTCACTAGGTGTAAAGAGGGTTGTATTAGGAACTAAAGCGTTTGATGAGAAGTTTTTAAAAGAGATCATAAAGCGTTTTGGAGCTAGTAGTATAGTTGTGGGAATAGATTCATTCGGAGACAATGTTCAAGTAGAAGGCTGGTTAACTAAAAGCGGTTATAATATTAAGGATACTTGTGAACATGTTATCAAGTGTGGAATAGAAAATATTATTTTTACCGATATTAAAAGTGACGGAACTCTTAGTGGGCCTAATTTTGAAAGCTTGAAAATACTAATATCATACCCATCTTTGAATGTTATTGTATCTGGTGGTATTGGTTCTTTAGATGATATAAAGAAGATTAATTCTTTAGGAGTAAAAAATATTACTGGTATCATCATAGGGAAAGCCCTCTATGAGGATGTTATTTCCTTTAAAGATGCTATGAATATAGTTACATAAAGATTAAATTAGACGGGAAATACTTTATAATACAGGAGGTTTATTATATGGTGCTATCAAATTTTGTAGAATTTTATTATGTTATTCAGGAAAGTGCTGATCCAATCATAGTTTTTTCTCGTACCGCCGTTATTTCCTTATTGTTTTTTTATTGCATGCGTCATCTGTTTATCGGCGACCTTTTCAGGACTGTGAAAAAAATGGATAAGGATTTAAACAAAAGCATACGCAAAAACTTTTTCAAAAAGTCATATGTAGGTTGGATATTTTTTATTATTGGGCTGGCAATTTTTGAAATTATGTCATTTAGGGCAAATTGGTTGTTACAATATTTAAGTTTTTATGTGTGGACAGTCATTGGCATTCTTATATTTTTCATCGGCATATATTTCCATTTATATACATTTACAAAAGTAATCATAGATGTTGTAAGGAAACGACTCGATATAGAAAAAAACTAATGCTAGCGAAAAGAATTATACCATGTTTGGATGTTTGTGAAGGCCGTGTTGTCAAAGGCACTCATTTTGTTAATATTAAAGATGCTGGAGATCCTATTGAATGTGCACGAGAATATGATCGACAGTTTGCTGACGAACTTGTATTTTTAGATATTACAGCATCTCATGAAAAACGGCCTCTTATGTTGAATATAGTTGAAAATATTTCGAAACACATTTTTATACCATTTACCGTAGGCGGAGGTATACGTACCATTGATGATATACGTGATACATTAAATGCCGGTGCCGATAAAGTTTCAATTAATACTTGTGCCATTGAAAGCCCTGATTTGATTGATAGGGCATCTTCAAGGTTCGGGAGTCAATGCATAGTTGTTGCAATTGACGCAAAACGAAACGAAGAAAATAGTTGGGACGTTTATACGCATGGCGGAAGAAAAAAGAGAAATTTAGATGCAATTGCTTGGGCAAAAGAAGCTGAGGCGCGCGGAGCCGGTGAGATTCTACTTACAAGTATGGATTGTGACGGAACAAAAGAAGGCTATGATATTGAATTAAATCTAAAGGTTTCTCAGGGATGTAAGGTGCCTGTAATTGCATCCGGTGGTGCGGGAAATCTGGAACATATGTATCGTGTATTGAAAGATGGAAAAGCAGATGCTGTTTTAGCTGCCTCAATTTTTCATTACGGTACTTATACCGTTGGTGATGTGAAAAGATATTTAAGGGACAGAGACATTCCAGTAAGATTATAAAATTTATAAACTAAAAGTATAATTTCAATTTTTAAAAGGAAATCATTATGATAGAACTAAAATATAATAAAGATGGATTAATTCCAGCGATAATTCAGGATTATAAGACCAATGAAGTACTTATGCTTGGTTATATGAATAAGGATTCTATCGCAAGAATGATAAAGGAAGGGAAAACATGTTTTTACTCCAGATCTCGCCAGTGTTTCTGGTTAAAGGGGGAACAATCAGGGCATTTTCAATACGTTAAGGAGATATACTTTGATTGTGATATGGATACAATCCTCGTTAAGGTTGATCAGATTGGTGGGGCATGCCACAAAGGATATAAAAGTTGTTTTTACCGAAAATGCAATGATACTATGGATTCTTTCGAAACTGTATCGGATAAAATATTTAACCCAGAAGAGAAATATAAAAAATAATATTGATTTAATGAATTTATAATTTAAGAAATATTTATGCTGTATCCTGACTTTAAAACGTATAAAAAGCTCTCACATAGAGGCAACCTTATTCCAATAGTAAAAGAATTAATATTGGACCGTGAAACACCTGTATCTGCATTTATAAAAGTTTCTTGTAATGAAACGAGTGCATTCCTTTTGGAATCAGTAGAGTATGGGGAGAAGATTGGAAGGTATTCATTTATTGGGTTTGATCCTGAGATAATCCTTGAAAAAAATGATGATAATATTGTTGTGAAAGAAAGAGCTAGAGGTAATAAATCGTTTAATAGGGATGATCTTTTGGACGTCATGAAAGATATTTTATCCAGATACAAGCTTGTACCGGTTAAAAATATTATGGAAAGACGAGTTGTAATCACAGGATTAGGTGCAGTTACACCAATTGGAATCGGAATACAAGATTTCTACGATGGATTAATGGCAGGAAAAAATGGAGTAGCAAAAGTTACTCATTTTGATATAACAAATCTCGTTTTGAGAAACCGGCCCGTCAACCTCAACAATTACAAGGTTTGCTATAATACCTGCAACTTTACCTTTTGTATTCATATATCTTTAATGTTTCTTTTTACGCTAAATTCCTCAGGGAAATTATAGCTCATTTTTATATCATTTATCAATCTGGTAAAAAGCTCTTTCCCTGTTTCATTATCAAGTTTAATCCAACGTTCAA
>CAZLCT010000011.1:0-40978 GCA_964558015.1 uncultured bacterium
ATTGCCACATTAAGGTCAGGCATCTTGGGCATTACGTCCTCTTTCCTTTTCTGTGATTCTATAATTGTCTCTTCCATTTGGTTCCTCTGGTACTTGCTCATAGGGTTTGCAGGACGAGTTACGTGTTGCGAGTTGCGTGTTTTTTTACCCGTAACTCGTAACCCGAAACTCGCAACTATTTTTCATCAGCCATGAGCTATGCCTGCCCGCCGTAGCGTTAGCGTAGGCGGGAGCTATGAGCCATGTCCGCCCACTTTGAAAAGCTTGGAAACAATTTCCTCCTATCCCCCATATTAAAAAATATTTCCTCATCCGATACTCGGCGAAGGCGCTGTACTCGCTTTCGCTTAATAAAAATTTTAATAAGATTAATCAAAACCCAAAACCAGCTCCCAAGTGCAGCATTAATGTAGCCTGCCCGCTTCGCTCCTCCAGAGCGCATGTATGCGGAATATTTTTTATGCTTTATTCGAAAAAGTTCAGGAACAATTTTAAGCAGTGTTTTGAATTCATAATTTTTAAAGAGAGTGGTTATTCTATTCCGCTCCATTAAATATTTTACCCGTGCGTTTTCTCTGCCCATGGTATGGCTCATGCGATGATAACACACTGCATTAGGAATGTATTGCACCCAGCCTCCCATCATATGTAATCTGTACCCCAAATCAAAATCTTCATTAAGATATTCATAGTCAGCATCGAACAAACCGGCTGAGGTAATAGTACTTCGTTTTATAAACATGGCAGCGGTTGAAGCAAATAAAATATTTCTTGAATCATCATACTGTGATTTATCTTCCTCATAAATTCCCCGATCCCATGCATAGCCGAACATATTTGCTACGCCCCCCGTACTATTAAGCACATCGGGCTTACCCAGAAAAAGTATTTTTGGCTGAAATGCTGTCTTCTCTGACTCCTCTATTCCATGAAAGAGTTCAGTTAAAAAAGACTTAGTTAAAACAATGTCACTATCAAGAAAGACAAGCCACTCACCCCGGGCAGCATGTATGCCTCTATTCTTTGAGTAAGCCGCTCCCTTCCTCCTGCCGTTCTGAATAGTTATTGCTTCAGGGTATGAAGACTGGACAATATCCAAAGAATTATCAACTGATGCGTCATCTACAATGATAAGTTCGATATGCCCGCCTGTATAATCCTGCTCTCTTATAGACTGCAATAAATCACATAACACACCGCTTCCGTTATAATTTGGAACGATTATTGAAATAGATGTGGTATTAGTCAGTGTCATGTTTATTTGTATTGCGTTGATTATAGCTCTTGACTCTTTGATTTATACAATATGAGTTACGTGTTACGTGTTGCAAGTTGCGTGTTTTTTTACCCGGAACCCGTAACTCGCAACTATTTTTAACTATCAGCAGCAACCCAATCTATCTAAAATTTATTGTTTTTAAAAAATAAGACTTAAGGCAAAAATATACTTGGTAAAAAATATACACACAGTCTAGCACTAGAATACTGAGACGCATTTTCAGCAAACTTTTTCCAATAATCGAGACAGCATGTTTAAATTCTCTTAAAATATCTTTTAAGAGAGCGATGAGTGACGTCGGATACCTTCTGTTCCTGAATCCCCAACAAGTTCTCATAACAGAATAAACAGTATCTTGCCTTATATGAGATACCCTTGCCCGGTGAGCGTATATAAGACGCCTTCCCGATCGGATCAACCTTTCGGATAAATCAATATCTTCGTAATAAAGTTTAAAATTTTGATTATATAATCCAACTTTAAACAAATCATCCTTTCGAAAAATAGTATTACTCCCCGATATGAATGAAATTTCTTTTGTTTCATCCCCGAAATGCTGAATAAGGTTTATTCGGCGCCACCTGTCAGGGACCCTTTTCTTCATTTCTTCACATAATTTTCCACCTACGCCTGCAACTGATTCATCTTCAAAGAACAAAATACATTCCTCAAGCCAATGCTTATCGAGCACACAATCAGCGTCAACCGAAGCTACCAATTCACAACCACAATTTTCCACACCTGTATTACGTGCTAATGCTATCCCTTTGTTATAGTTATGAGAGATAATTTTAACAGGATACTGCTCCGCAATCTGAACAGTATTATCTTGAGAACCATCATTTATAACTATGATTTCACTGAAAGGGACTGTTTGTTGGAATATAGCCTCAAGCGTTCTATCAAGGTACAATTCGCCGTTGTAAACAGGTATATAAATAGAAACTTTATTCATTACAATTAAACAGAATAAAAAGGTGGATATTATAACACGTAACCCTTGTAACCACAATAAAATTGAGCTATTTTAGGCAAGTTATTTTAGTCAAAATGAAAAAAATGAGAGGAAAATAATTCGATTTACATTATTTTATTTAAAATCAAGGGGTTAGAGAATTAAAACTAAGGGGGGGAATGAATCCTAAGGCTGTTTACCTACAATACGTAATCCTAAATTTTCACCGATTGTGACGACTTCGCCTTTTGCAAGCACTTTATCCCCGATTTTAAGATCCAGTGGTGAGTCAACATTTTTCTCAATCTCAATAATAGATCCCGGATTGAGTTCCAATATATCGCGTAATTTCATGTTTAATTTACCAAGCTTTACGGTAAACTCTAACTTAACATCAAGCACCCTATCGATATTTTTAACCTGAGAAATGAGATTTCTTAAATTTTCATAATCATTCTGAGAAACTTCTTCTGCCTCGGAATCTTCCAGAGCATCAGATGAGTCCTCAGTCTGAGATTCTTTCTCAGGTTCATCTTCCAAAGGAGGCTTACTTGGAGTGCTTTCCTCTTTTGGGTCCTTTTTATCGCTCATATCCAAACTCATCCTTTATTTAATTATAAAAAAAGGAATAAAACATTCTCATCTTTCGATCATCAATATGCCACAAGAGCCAAGTCTTGTCAATGGAGAAAGCATATCTGGCTCTTGGTATGTCATTAGTACGAAAGCACACCGAAGTAGTGTTCAATGGGATGGAAAAAGGTGCGGATATTATAATTATATGAGGAATTCTCGTTTTGAATCTTTGTGCCTAAATGTTCCCAATAATTATCCCATGCTTGCCTTTGTGTGAAAATGTTATTAATTTCATCTATCTTGGGAAAAACGTGCTTTGAAAGAGAGGCTTTAATCACAGGCCAATCAATCATTTTGACGTTTATGCCTTCAAAATCAATATATTTTGTAATGTTCTTAAATTCACTGAAAATATAGGCAGGATCAATGAGATTAGGAATTACAGGATTTACATAAACATGAGTCCTGATACCGCAGTCTATCAATCTTTTAATAGTCTCTTTACGCCGGGTGAATGAAACCGTTGCAGGCTCTATCACCTTACGGATTTCTTCAGTGTAAGGATTTACGGTGAAATAAATTTCTGACTTTTCATTAGCACTCAATAAATCACAATCCCTTATGATGAGGGGTGATTTGGTAAGTATGGTATAACCAATCTGATGATTATTTAGGATTTTTAAAATTTCCCGCATTATTTTATATTTTTCTTCGATCGGCTGGTAACTTTCAGTGGTTGATGAAATGAGTACTCTCGTCGGGCTTTTCTGGGCGAGCTCCTTCTCAAGAACCTCAGGCGCATTAACTTTTACATCAACAAAAGAACCCCACGGTGCATTTCTTTTCTGTACACCTTTGTTCTTCTGGACATAACAATACCGGCATGCAAAACTACATCCCCTGTAAGGGTTTATAACATAGTCGCCTAGGGGGATGCTTGATTCTGCAAGTACCTTCTGGCATTGGATTTGGGTAATAGTACACTTCACGTTTGTACTCCCAACAATCTATCCAGCAACTCCTTCACATACCGCGTGTTAATTTTAATTGCATATTTAATATTTTTCAAAAGCAGTAATAACTTGTATGTTTCTTGGGGATGTAAAATAAAATTTTTCAACATGCCGATGAATGATTTTTTACTATAATGCTCAATCAGAAAACTTTCCCTAGGCAGAGGAGAATTAAACCTGTCCGATACAGATTTTATTACATAGATAGGCTTCTGTTTTTCCACAAAGAACGACACCCCGTAGAAAGACTCCATATCAACAGCACTAATCTCGTATTGTTTTTTTCTTATATCTTTCTTCTCCTCCTGCGTAACAAAGGAATCATCTGTTAAAAGCCTCACTCCCTTATGCACAGATTTACTTATTTTAATGTCTTTCCACGGCAGGAGGTCCAAATTTTTTATAAGTATTTCATTACCCGCTCTTTTCGTTATTGCCTCAGGAATTACCACATCCCCCATTTTATATCTTTCATCAATTGCCCCGCAAACACCCACAAGGACTACGATATCGACCTTGTCTAATATGTGCTCTATGGTTTTTAAGTTTTTAAGTACATTTTTTCTACCCACGCCGGTAATAAAGAAGTAAATGTTTTTATCGTTACAAGAAACCTCGATTACTTTCCCTCTTTTTACTTTTGATGTTTTAGGGGAGTATTCTTTAACGAGGGGTTTCACTTCACTCGCCATAGCACTTATGCACAAAATATTATTAATTACTTCTTTTTTCATAATTTATATCCTTGAGTTATTAAATTGTTCACAAAAGAAGGGGTAAAAATTATATTTTCACTCTTTAAATAATCGACCAAAGCGTTCACTCTCTCAAGCGAGGCCGAAAACTCCTGATTAATTTTATAGGAGCCTTTAGATGATTCCAACTCGCGCCCAATGGTTGCGCCGTGGTATATTATAAAAGGATTAATCTGTGCAATCTTGGGGATTAAATCTTTGTTTTCACCAATAAATCGAATTGTCTCGGCAAACTCCTTATCCCCCTCTCCAGGAAATCCTACTATCATACTAACTTCAAAATGAAGTCCTGCACTCTTACATTTTCTAAAAAATCGCCTTGCACCTTCAGTGGTATATCCTCTATTCATTTTCTCTAAAACACCATCAGAGCCGCTCTCAAGCCCTATAAATAAATTAAAACAACCTGCCTGCTTCATAAGAGAAAGTAAATCACTATCCATATCATCGCGTATAATTGCCTGCGCCTCCCATTTAATGGAAATATTACGCTCAAGAATTAACCGGCAAAGCTCATAAAGGATTTTGAAGTTGCCGTTGATTAAGGAATCGTGAAACGTGAACCAGACAATGTCCCTTTCCCTCATATGCATCTGGATTTCATCAAGGATATCTCGGGCAGATCTCATGCGAAAAGTTTTTGAGAGCAGTCTTTCTGAACAAAAATGACACAACCGGATGCATCCCCTGCTGGCTAAAATGGGCAATGCCCTCTTTCGCTCGTACAAAGATAAATCAAATTCATCATATGTAGGATGGGTTATATCATCAAGGTCATAAAATTCTTCTGATTCAACAATAAATGGAATGTCCTTTTTATTTTTAATTCCGCTAAGTACCTTTAACAACCCCTTCTCCCCCTCGCCAACCACCATATAATCAACTACTTCTTTTATATCTTCGGGAAATAAAGAAAGTTGAGAATTTTTATGTTCCATGGTCTCAGGCCCGCCAAAGATAATTTTAATATGAGGAATCTCCGCCTTTATTCTCTGGGCAAGCCGCACACTGAACGTGCGGTTACTGCGAAACACTGAAAAACCGACTGCATTAAATGATTGGGCTTTAATCTTATCAATGATACTTTTAATTTCATTATCAAAATCCTGTAAAACTTTATCGAAAAAATCATCGTGATATAAAAATGATGACTGCTTCAACCATTGGCTTTTTACGCGAGCGGTAAATTTATGATAAAAGGAAACATTTAAATCCAACACCTCACAAGGATATCCTTTCTCCTTTAAAAATGAGGCTAAATAGGCGAGTCCCAGAGGGGGTAATTTCATCCAGAACGGCGGGCAGAGGATTAATAGTACACTTGGATCGTTGCTCATAGCTCATTGCTCATGGCTCATAATTTGGCTCATAGGTCATGGCTCATGGATTCACGCAAGACGAGTTACGAGTTGCGTGTTGCGGGTTGCATGTTTTTTTACCCGTAACTCGCAACCCGAAACCTGCAACTATTTTTTACTATCTGCGATTATTTGCGTGTAATCTGCGACCATTTGCGTCACCTAGAATTCCACCTGCGGGACGGCCTGTTTTTCTTTCGGCACTTCAAAGTACGGAGCCTTGGTAAGGCCTTTCATTGAAGCAAAAAAACTACCCGGTATCCTGCGGATATGGGCATTGAAGAGTTTTACTGTTTCGTTATAACGGCGCCTTTCAACCGCTATTCTATTCTCTGTGCCTGCAAGTTCATCCTGAAGCCTCGCAAAATTCTGATTTGCCTTTAAGTCAGGATAATTTTCTGCAATGGCAAGCAGACGGGAAAGAGCGGAGCTTAATTCATTTGCCGCTTGTATGCGTGTTTCAACCCCTTCACCCAATTCTATCCTTCCGGCTAATTTCGATCTTGCATCTGCAACAGAAATAAAAATTTCCTTCTCGTGTGCTGCATAACCTTTCACTGTCCTTACCAGGTTGGGAATCAAATCATTCCGTCTCTGTAGTTGGTTCTCAACCTGCGCCCATGCAGATTTTACCTCTTCATCCATTGTCACAACCTTATTCAGCCCGCCTACTACGAAGCTGACCAACATGATTGCAATTAAAGCGATAACTCCAAGTACAATTAAAAAAACTTTCATGCCTTATCCCCCGTGTTGATTTATTTTGATTTGTTGTAATGAGAAATTATATGGCTCATGGCTCATAGTCTGGCTCTTAGCTAATGGCTGATAGTTAAAAATAGTTGCGAGTTTCGGGTTACGAGTTACGGGTTAAAACACGCAACACGCAACTCGTAACACGTAACTAGTCTTGCGTGAATCCATGAGCCATGAGCTAGTTACCAGCTACCCGAGGCGCCGCCGCCGCCGCTCATACCGCCTCCGAAACCGCCAAAACCTCCGCCGAAGCCTCCGCCACCGCTGTAATAACCACCGCCCGACCAATAGCCCCGGCGCCTAGATAGCCCGAAGAAAAGCGGAAAGAACCAAAACCGTCCGCCGAAAATCAATATTAAAATCAGTAAATATAAAATATTTCCCAAAAGCCTGGCAGCCGGAGAAGTCGTTCTAACCTGATATAAACTTTCATCAAGCCCTTCGGAACTTAACAAATCAACATTATACTCTTTACCGATAATGGCTGCTATGGCCACAGTAGCATTCCATATCCCCTCCCCATAGTTGCCTATTTTAAAATAAGGAAGAAGATACTGATCACGAATCTCACCTGCCAGCCCGTCAGGAATAGCACCTTCAAGGCCGTAGCCAACCTCTATTCTTAATTTTCTCTCACGCGGTGCAACCAGTATCAAAATGCCATTATCTTTGCCCTTTTTACCGATGCCCCATCTCTCAAAAAGCCTAACAGCATAGTTCTCAATCGGCTCACCATCCAGACTCTTAACAGTTACAACAGCAATTTCTGCAGTAGTCTTTCTCTCAATCTTAGAAATAAAACTCTCAAGCATTGTTTTATACTGAGCGGAAATAATCCCGGAAAAATCACTTACATAACCCGAGGGCCGAGGTAGGCTATCAGGACCGCCGTGAGCTATACCAAGGGTAAAAATAACCAAAAATAATGAAATAAAAAAAAGTCTCTTTCTCATAAGAATTTATTATTTAAATTCCATCCACATATTGAGCAATTTTTGCCAACTCGATGAGATAATCATCAAAAAAACTGATTGCTTCCTTGCCTCCGATTTTCTCATCCCCCTGTTTATCTTTTAAAAGGGCAAGAAAAATGTCTTTGCGAAAAGAAACTATTGAAGAAGACTTTTCGATGAGCTCTTCTTTAGTCTGCGGTATGTCTTCGCTCTTTAATCGTAAGATAGTTCGTAATATAGGCATCAGAGAACGAAAAGATTCATGAAGCATCTTCTCCAATCCCTTCCTCGCCAGCCCGACCTCAAGATAACTCTGCCGCAGTTTAATCAACATAGACTTTATTTGCTGCTCACACTCAAGCCTTAAATTTTTCCCGTCAACCTCCAGCTGGCCGAACGCATCTTCACCGTAAAGAAGGAGATGTTTATCCTTTATCTCTAAAAACTCCATGGGAAATGTATCTGAAGAAGTCTTTATGTGCTGGTGGGTGAAAAAAAGCGGGGCTATAATTTTTTTCTTTCTCCCCTTATCTATTATATGAAGGCTTTTCTGAAGCGTACCGGCTCCAATATTTTTAAATACGAGTACAATGTTAATATTCGACCATTTAATATCAAAATCAGCATCCACCGCACTTCCGTAAAGAATAACAGAAAGCAGATTATCAGTGTGTATTTTATAAAGCTCATCTACATACCATGAAACTCTTTTTCCCACCTCTTCACTTAATTTATCAACATTTATTATATTACCCACTTTACACCTCACTATTCTTTTTCCCTTGGTGTCAGACACCAATTTTTGGTATTATCTGCGTCAACTAAAACTCAATACTAACAAACTCGCATATACATGGCAATAGTTTTTTAAAAAGTAGTGTCAGACACCAACAAATGGTGTCTGAGGCCAATTTCTAGTATAATGGAATTATGAAAATTTTACTTATTAATCCATGGATATATGACTTTGCCGCTTTTGACCTCTGGGCAAAACCCCTGGGGCTTCTTTATATCGGAAGTTTTTTGGAAAAATTCGGCTACAAGGTAAGCCTCTCAGACTGCCTCTGGCGCCATCATCCGGAAGTTAAGGAAAAGATAAAGTTAAAAAAATACGCCACCGGAAAATTCTTCTCTGAGGAAGTTGAAAAACCTCCTCTACTTAAAAATATACCCCGCAAGTATAAACGTTACGGCATACCACGCATTATATTCGAAAATGACCTTAAAGAAGGTGGAAGGCCGGATTTAATTATCATCACCTCAATTATGACCTATTGGTATCCGGGCGTATTCGATGCAATAAGCATAATCAAAAAGATATTCCCTGATACTCCCATTATACTCGGAGGGATTTATGCTTGCCTATGCTCAGATCACGCAAAAAAATATTCTCAAGCCGATTATATTATTCCGGGAGATGGCAAAATCGAATGCTTAAAAATTGCAGATTCAATATCAGGTAAAAAACGCTCCTACGATAAAATTAATACTGATCTCGACCAAATTCCTTATCCCGCATATCATTTATATGAAGAAATCGATTCCATAAGCATGATTACATCCCTCGGATGCCCTCTGAATTGCACTTATTGTGCTTCCAGTTTCATTCAGCCTGATTTTATCGAACGTGCACCGGATGAAGTTTTTAAAGAAATCCTTTATTACAGGGAAAAATTTGAAATAAAAGATATCGCATTCTACGATGACGCTCTTCTTATTAATTCCAAGGCCCGGTTTATCCCTCTTGTAGAAAAAATTATCAAACAAAAATTAAATATCCGGTTCCATACCCCTAACGGTCTCCACATCCGCCTTATAAACGAAAAAATAGCTGACCTCTTCTATAAAGCCGGTTTTAAAACACTCCGTCTTTCATTTGAATCTTCAATAAAGAGGATTCAAAATTCATCAAGCATGAAGACCACGAATCAAGACCTAATATCCGCTAAAAAATGTCTGAGGAATGCAGGATACAACAATGAGAAAATAGAAACATACGTGATGGTAGGACTGCCTTATCAAGACCGGAATGAAATAATCGATGCTGTCCGGTTTGTACATGACCTTGGCTTAAAAGTAAAACTTGTCGAGTACTCTCCAATTCCTCATACGGTTGATTATGAAAAAACCATAACGAAATATAAAAACATAGGCACAGATCCCCTGCTTCATAATAATTCAATTTTTTCCATGTTAACAGACGAGGTTGGTTATAAAAACTTGATGGAAATAAAAGATTTAGTGGCTGATTTAAACCGAAAACTTTGAACTCGTCACAATCTAATAAAGGAAGGTAATTTTCCTACCAAAGGATGAGCATAATCAAAAAAGGATTTTGTAACGAAATTTCCCTGCTTGTTGATAAATTTATCCGGTAAATCTCTCTCAGTTCCTGCTATTTTTTCAATTCCCACATACCCAGTCTTGGACCGGTACGGCTTGCTGCTTGCCCTATTAAGTGTAACCATTATGCCTGATTTACCGCTTATTGCCAAACGTACACCTTTCTCTCCGACCATATAGGCTTCACGCTGATCAACCGGTGAAACATACCGCATAGACATTCTCTGAATAGTGCCTGGTTTGTCAAATCGTGCCCTTATTCCAACCTTTCTTTCAATTAACTGGCATAATTTCTGAGCAGCCCCTTCTACATATTGATGGCCGAATGAATCTTTTACAATACCGGTTTTACGCTCACCTATCCGTCGCGACTGCTTATTACGTATGGTCTCAGATACAACAATCACAACGTATCCGATACGGTCATATATCTGGCGTACCTCATTTAAAAATTTTCTCTCAGTAAAAGGCCTCTCAGGAAAACATAACAAATGAGGTGCATCAGAGGCACTCTGTTTTCCCAAAGCCGAAGCCGCAACTAACCACCCGGAATTTCTGCCCATCACTTCAATAATCTTAACCGGGTCTACATATTTCATTGCTTCAGTATCACGTCCTGCTTCCTGGGTTGCACAAGCAATAAAAGTAGCCGCACTGCCGTAGCCGGGAGTGTGATCCATGCAGGGGAGATCGTTATCAATAGTCTTGGGAAGGGCGATAGAGTAAAGCTCATACCCTTTTTTATTAGCATAACGGGCAATGCGCAGTGATGTCTGTGCCGTATCATTACCGCCGATTAAAAGAAGGTATCGTATATTATTCTTACGGAGATGTCCTAAAATTAATTCTGATTCTTTGTCATTAATTTTATACCGGCATGAGCCCAGGGCTGATGAAGGGGTCTGCTTTAATTTATCAATCATTTTCTTATTTAACGAAGAAAGATCAATGAAAGAATTATGCATTAATCCGATAATCCCAGAACGCATTCCAAATACACGACCAATCGATTTATACCGCCCTGCAGACTCTATAACCCCTGCGAGTGTCTGATTTATAACAGCCGTACAACCGCCTGATTGTCCGACGAGAAGATTCCCTTTTGTCATAATTAATCTATATTTTTTCTCTTTTATCTAACAGTCGTTAAAAATTTTTGAGTCCGAACTGTCCAAAAACTTGCTTTATCTAAGGACAAATACTTCCGCCAATAATCAATTGCCTTTTGTTTTTGTCCCGTCTTAAAAGAACTAATTGCCGCATTATAACATGCATCTTCAGAAGAAGGATCTAATTCAGAAGAACGCACAAAAGAAATATTTGACTTGCCATATTCACCGATACGCCAATAGACTATTCCCAACATAAAATGAGCGTCAAAATTGTTGTCATTCTCTTTGATAGCATCCTCATATTTATCTATAAGGCTGAAAGCATCTGCAACGGGAAACTCTCCTAAACGCCGGGGATGTTTTAGGGAAAACATTCCCGGGGCAACATTTTCAATAAACCACTTTTTGGTCTTTTCATCAAGCACCTGATACCCTTTTGCTTCCAATGTCACCCATTCCAGATAATCTCTAACCATTCTCTCACGCAGTTGAATAGAAGAATAAATCCCTTCACTTTTTCTTAACTCCAGGTAACTTTCACGAAAATGACTGCCTGATTCAGAGTCCAGATGATATTCTATTAAAGATGTAGCTACTGCCCGCAATAAGCCGTGCGGCGAACGGGTCGGAACCATCAAAGTGTTGCGTTCAAAATCATATATGCCGTCGCCAAAAACAGGAATAACTAAAACAGAAGGAAACTTAACGTTCTTTGACCCGCCTTTTGTAAACAGTGTCGGATCAACTTCAAGGATATCTTCTATTGAGGCAACAATGCTTACAGGAGTGGGTACAGGTGTTGTATCTCTCATTATAGAAGACGGCCTTATGTGAGAACGGCGAGCGGCAAGTTCTGTCATAATGCGGATCCTTCTGAGTTCCTCCCTAAGGAGTTCACGGCAGGTTAATACATTCATACTCTTCCGCCACTCGGCATCCTCGGCTAACTCAGCTTTAGCTTTCTTCAAATTATCTTCCAGTTCAGTCTTAAGAAGTATAGTATTTTCAACTTCCCTATCAAGCTGCATCATCTCATTTTGGGGCACCCTGTCATTTATAGCCTGCTGCTGCTTGGTACGCAACTCACGAAGATTATTCAATTCATCGTTAAGTTTGACATAATTGATTCTCTCTTCGGTCGTTATCCGCTGTGAGCGCTCGATTTTATCTTTTATAAAACAATATTGCGGGAGGCATTCGTCTATTCTTGCGGATGTTTTTAGCACGTCATGAGAGGCGGGATACTTTTCTAAAAATGCCTTTCTTTTTCTGTTGCACTCTTTGATTAGAAGGGGGTAGTTTTCTAAATCTTCCGAGGCTTTTTTAAGTTTATTCTCCAAAGCTATCTTATGCTTTACGCGGATGTTTTTCTCATGCTCATTCTCATACCATTCATTCAAATAAAGAATTTTATATTCGTCGAATATATCCTTTAATTCTTCGGGTATATCCTCCTGCGTATTTGTCATTTTTTCATAATCAGGACATAATTTATCACTAACACAACCAAAATTTATCCATTTATGCAGATCTTCCGGAATATGATATTTTTCCTTGGTCTCTTCGGTAACAAGTGCAGGAATTATTTCAAAAACACTTTGCCAATAGTTAGAATGCATTGATTCCATAATCTGGCGCTTCTCTTCAGTCTCCTCTGTTTTACTAAACTTCCAGCACAAATCATTCACTTTCTCAAGAGGAAGAAAAGCACTCTGTGGTAAGTTGTCTTCTTTAATCAGCAGATTAGTAAATTTTTTTTTCATTATATCTTTTTCAAGATCTATTATATTGAATGTTTTTTTCAATCAAAACTTTACGTAAAACTTAAAAGCTAAGGCAAGAACTATCCCGGCCGACTTATAAATACGCATTAAGGAATTAGATTATAAGAAATTTACAAATATATGGATAAACGGGACTAAAATAACGATATTTAAAAAACCTTAAACCCTTAAAACAAGTCCCTGAATATGGGGCCCGTATTTTAACCAGATAAAACTTTTTTTCTCTTCAAAAGATGCTGTGCATAATGGGATTCGGCATTTCCCATCTTTTCCTTAACCTTTTTCAATTCTTTATCAATCTCAGCTGCGCTCATCTGAGAAACTTTTTTCTTTTTCGTAGGTCCGGCTGCGCCTTGTTCTTCTTTCTTTTCTTCTGCCGGCGCCTCCTGTTTAGGCTCATCTTCTTCCTTTTTCTCTTCAGCTGGTGTCTCTTGCTTAGGGTTCTCATCTGTCTTCTTTTCTTCAGCCGGCGTCTTCTGCTTAGGCTCCTCCTCAGATTTCTTTTCTTCAGCCGGCGCCTTTTGTTCGGTCTTCTCCTCGCCCTTACTTTCTTCTTTTGCTTCTTCCCCAGATGGTTTTTCTTCTGCCATAAAAAGTCCTTTCAGTTTACTCTCAAGATACTGAGACTTCCTCATTCTCCCGATGAAAAAATCAGGAGAAATTTTCCCCTTTAAAGTTTTATATAATTATTTTTGTATTGTATTTCATTTTTAAACTAAAATCAATTACTCTATTCTAAGTAAAACACAATGTATAAAATTCGGATTCAATTTCGAACGGAAATTCATCAGACCAAATTCTTCTTCGCATCTTTTAAAAGAAATCTCAAAAAATTTCTGTAAAGAATTAAAATCCTCTTCTGAAAGAAAATTAATTTTATTTCTCAACTCTTTTATGAAATCCGCTTTTAAATCAGGACGCATGCTCCTAATCTCTTCCGAATCTGAATGCCCCATAAAAGATATTTTTATAAATTGTTTTAAATCCTTTATATCTAAAGGCTTAAGCGACATTTTTTTATTAATAACAAACTGAGAAAACAAGGTAAGAAAAAAAGTGCTGAGCTTAATATCGGCCGAATCAATCTGTACATGAATGGGATGCCCATTCATAAAGCGTTTCCATCCGTTAAAGGTTTTCGTGCAAAGTATCTTAAATATATTTTCGATCGTGGAAACATTACTGCGGACTAGGTTAACTTCATTAATATTCTTAAAATCACGCAATTGATAGAGGTCCCCCGAAACCTTAGGATCATAAACCTGAGGACAAGTTTTCAATATGCCGCCTAAAGTCGGTCCGAAGGGCTCGTCAAGGAATTCAAATAATCTCTGGATGGAAAAATCCCAGTACGATTTAATAATTCTCTCTCCTTCATCGCGCACTCTGAGGAGTGGAGTAAAACCCCAGCGGAAAATATATTCTGCCCATCGCTCAACAAGTACTTCATGAGCTTTCCTGAGGTCTCCTTGGCTTAAATCTTCCAACCCTATATTTAGCATATGCCTTAAGTGTGAAAAAGACTCTTTCACAAGCTTCTCACCGAAATTTTGCATACCCCTTACCGTAATTATCTTATTGCATAACCATACAAATTCCTGATAAATTTCCCGTTGTGCATCCCTGGGCGCCTTTACCAATGTAGCCAGTACATCATCTAAAAATAATTTCTCCTCCTGCCAGAGAGTCGGATAAAGGGGAAGCACTTCGGCCTGGCGTCTGTTTCCTCCCTCTTTATTGGCTCGTTTTGAATATGTTTCCCATTCATTTTCCTCAATAGGCTTATAAATTCTATGTGCATCCTTATTTGTAGGGAATCCTTTCATCCCTAATCGAATCTGCCGACGAGAGTATGCTTCTTCTTCAACGATTGCCTCCATCTCTGACATTATGCCTTCCAGGAGATTGTAATAATAATGTTTTGCCTTCTCAAAAAGTATCTCTATGGCACGCTGTACGGTTTGCATATTTTCTTCTTCAATCATAATGTAATACAGGCCGTCTAAGGTAAAATAAGGTTTATCCCCGATGACCTCATCCACGCGCTCTTCATGATAAGGCTTAAGAACGGTTACGTATTTCTGGAATCCCGAAATAATCATATTAAAATCGCTATTAAGAAGCCACATCTCGAGCCTTTCGCCACCGGCATCTTCCAAAAATTTTAACCACTGTATAAATCCCTTCCCGCTGATAACATCGTTATCCCAGCATTCAAAGTCAGCCATAAACTCAAGCTGATGAAAACGCGCATTTCGAATAATTTCCGGAATGCCGATGTTATCCATCTCACGCACCATAAGATAGAAATCTTCCGGAGAAAGAGAATTAACCAGACGCTCCGGGTCCTGCGATCGGACTATAAGATCCCCCCGAAGGGACGGTGTTGTGTTGTATACAATCTTACATTGGTCTTCAAAATCTAATTCATCAAATTCTTCGTTTTTAATCTGCTTCTCCATCTAATAACACCTTCTATTCAGACCCTTTAAGAATTTCCTCCGCAAGCTCTTCTTCAGTGTTTCCTTTACGATATTGTTCAATCTTACGGATCTTTGAATCCATCATTTTATAACTCGTCGTTGAGATTTTTTCATAAACAGCCTGCGTCTTGGCTAATTGCTGTCCCAGTTCTTCAAAACGGTTCCTGAATGTTTCGTATGTTTTTGTAAATTCACTTATTATTTTAATTATATCCTGCGTGCGCTGAGTAAAATAAAAATTATCGTATGCCTGACGAATTACCGAAAGAACCGCATAGAGAGTAAACGGTGAACATAATATGACTTTTTGTTTTATTGAATCATCAATAAGCTGAGGCTCGGCATCATGGATAAAACCATATACCTGCTCATTCGGAATAAAGAGGATAACATAACCCAGAGTACGTTCTGCGATATTTATATAATCTCTATTTTGTACTTCTTTGATACGTCCCTTGACGTCTCTTATAAATTCCTGAGTTATTTTTTTCCGCTCCGTCTCATCTTTAGTATTCTGTAATTTTAAATATTTATCTAAAGGAAACTTTACATCCATATTTACTTTATGACCCTCAGGAAGTAAGAAAGTATAATCAGGCCTGGTCGCGACCGTATCTTGCGATTTATTTTTTACAAAATGCACATTCTCAACAAGGCCTGCATAATTCAAAATATCCTCAGCCATTCGCTCACCCCACTGTCCGCGCAGTTTCACATTGCCTAAAATTGATGTAAGCCTGTCCGTTGTATCCTGCAATTTCGTTGTAGTATCAACAGAACTTTTAATCTGCTGCTCTATGCTTCCGTATTTGGTATCCCTTTCTTTCTCAAACGCTCTAACCAAATCTTCATATTCAGACAGCTTCCGCTCCAGGTCGGATACCACCTTGCTGATCTGCTCCCTCTTTAGGTCCAGTTCTCCTTTGGCTTTCTGCTGCTCTGTCTCAAACTGCTTCTTTGCCAACATAAGAAAATTTTCATTGTTATTGCGCATGATATCAGACGATAAGGTACGCACCGTGCCTTTTAACAATAAAAATGCAATTACACCGCCTATGATCACCACTAGAATACTTACTATTATATATACAGCCATAATACACTCATCCTTTCAAATGTTTTTCCACCTTTAAGGAAGGAGCCTGAGGAGGCTCCCTTTCCGCAGTTCTTTTTTTATAAATTTTTTCCACTGCTCGTCAAGCTCATCAACATCAGGCCAAATTTTAAAGAAAGCACTTCTTGGATTTTCTCTATCGTATAAAGACCCGAGATAATTATTAAAAGTTTCCTCCTCTTGTGATTTTAGAAAATTTACCATACTTAAGGATAAGGCATACTGCTCATTTGTCAGGGAATGTTTATCAGGCCAATCCCTCTCAACAATATCCTTAATATGCGGTATTGATTCACTCTCATACATCCTTGAAAGTGTCTTATTCCACTTTGTGCTTGCATTAGTAACCTTACCGAACTTTATTTTTCCCATAATGCTAAAATTAAGCGTCTCGGCGTATTGTGCTAATCCTTCATTAAGCCACGCGGGAGGATGAATGATACGGTCCTCAAAATAAGCATGAAACGACTCATGAAAAAGCGTTCTTAGAGTCTCGCCCTCACCCGTATATAATAATACCAACTCACCCCTATCCGGAATATAAAATCCTACTTGACTTTCTGTAGGCCCTATCAGCTTTTGATAGCTAAGAAAATCCTCTCTTTGCCTAAAGACAGAAATTACAAAGGTACGTTTCCTCTTGGAGGGAAACGGTATTAGCTTACTATAGGCATCATACACTTCATCAAACCTTTCTACTGCCTTATCAGCAAATTTTTGAGAAACATCAGTCTGAATCCTCACACTGTCCTCAAACCTCGCCGTATATGGAAAATCGAATTTTTCCTGAGAACAACCGTAAAAAAGGAAACAAAATAAAATAAATAATACTATAAATCTTACTTTCACTTCACTTCTAAGCCCCCAAGCCGTTTAATTTTCAATTTATCAAAAGTATATGATTATATCATAGAGTAAGAGTAAAAAAAATATGACTATTAATATGCTCTTCTTATTAATATAATAGGCTTATCATACGAAATTTAAAAGAGTTAATAGTAATCCTTGAGCGTTTCTTGGGGGGATTAGAATCGCTAAAAACCACTTTATATAATAATGCCTATGATTTATGACGAATTTCAAAAAAAAGCTATTCAGCATATTGATAATAACCATACAATAATTGTCTCAGCCCCCACAGGCGCGGGCAAAACTGTTATTGCAGAATATGCTATCGAAAAAACTCTTATTGCTAACAGTAAAGCTATTTATACCGCTCCTATTAAAGCACTGAGCAATCAAAAATACAGGGATTTCCGGGCAAAATACGGTGAAGATAAAATCGGAATTCTGACCGGAGACGTTTCAATAAACTCAGGCGCACCTATTCTTATTATGACTACAGAAATATACCGCAATACATTATTTGAAAATATAAACCGCGTCCGGGATATCTCATGGGTAATTTTTGATGAAGTGCATTATCTGGACGACATTGAACGCGGAACCGTATGGGAAGAATCAATTATGTTCTCCCCGCCTAACGTCAACTTTATCTGTCTGAGTGCTACAGTGCCGAACATCATGGAAATGTCTCAATGGATAGAATCAATACACAACAGGCCCGTACATGTTATTATCGAATCCAAAAGGCCGGTCCCTCTTAAACACCGTTTCCAATGTCAGGGAAAAATAATGCATAATAACAAACAGCTAAGAAAAGAAGGCTATCTTCACTGCGAAGACTGGCGTTCTTAATTTCGACGCAGAGGCTCTCGCAAACGTTTCCTTAAAGCTCGGGCAAACCGCCTCTCAACCATTATAAGTCACATTCAGGATGAGGGGGAGCTTCCCTGCATTTACTTTGTTTTCGGCCGGCAACGCGCAAAATATTTAGCCGAAGAGATGACCTACTTCAATTTTCTTAACCAGGAGGAAGTAGAAAAGACACATGATTTTTTCTGGGAACTATGCGAAAAATATAATTTAACTCATGAGCCGTCCGCTTTAGAATTATTTGACTTAGTGCGGCGCGGCATAGCTTATCACCACGCCGGTATGCTCCCTACCCTTAAAGAAGTTGTTGAACAACTTTTTACCCGCAAGGCTTTAAAACTCATCTTTACCACAGAAACATTTGCTCTCGGTATCAATATGCCTGCGCGCAGTGTTATCTTTGATGAGCTTCGTAAATTTTACGGTACCCACTTTGGAAATCTGCGCACAAGAGACTATTATCAAATGGCAGGCCGTGCCGGCCGGCGTGGAATGGATGAATGCGGTTTTGTCTACTCACGGATCAATCCACACTATATTTCATATCAAGAGGTGACAAAAATCATCTACGGAAACCATGAACCGGTCCGCAGTCAGTTTAATGCAACGTACGCCACGGTACTTAATTTATACAAGGAATTTAAACGGCAATTACTTTCCCTTTATCCACGTTCGTTCCACTATTTTCAGTCTTCAAGAAAAAAACGTGATGCAGGATTTACTCTTCTCGAGCGTAAGTTACGGCTTCTTGAAGCAATGAAATATATCGAAAAAGGAGAACTTACCCAGAAAGGAGAATTTGCCTCATCATTATACGGATATGAGCTCATTTTATCGGAAATGCATGCCGACGGTTTTCTTGCTCATCTTAATGAAATCGAACTGAGCGTAATATTAATAGGTCTTATTTTCGAACCCCGTAAAGGGGATCATGTCCCGTTTTATTCGAAACATATAAAGAAATTAATCCACCAGACAGATTCATACAGCAATTTTATCTACCGCAAAGAACACAAATACCGCATACGGCCGTATTCCAAGCTGTGTCATTTTAATCTCGCACCCGCGCTTGAAGCCTGGTTAAAGGGGAAAAAGTTTCATGAAATCCTAGAAATAGTTCCTGTTGATGAAGGAGAAATTGTGAGGTATTTTCGTATGGTTATTCAACTCCTAAGGCAGATCAATAATGCTTACGGCGTAGAACCTCATCTTCAGGCAACCGCACGTAAAGCCCTCCACCTTATTAATAAAGACATTATTGACGCAAAAAAACAATTGCGGGTATAGCCGCACAGCTTGGAATGCAGGCTACTTAAAAGGATTCTCAAAAAGGGCCTGTATAAAATTTTTTGTATGTGCCTCAGGAGAAGTTGGAGGATATGACTGCGGAGTTGAACAGGACGCTAAGATAAGCATCAAAAATAAAACCGTAAAAACAATATGTAATGTCTTATATCTTCTATACTTCATTACTCACCTCGATTTTCCATCAATGACTCTAAGATACCACATATTACAGGAGTGTCAATTCATAATCTTAAGTCTTCCCTAATGCGTATCTTTCTTACTCTTTAATATTTTTATGACGTTCATTTTCGTCATAAAAATCAAGCTCATTTACCGGCAAAATAACGGAAGTCCCGATATTTACTAAATGGGCGGCAGTACGTTTAAAATATCTTGCAATTAATGTAAGACATACGGAAAGATTAGACGACAAGTTCCCCTGTGCCAGCTTTTTAATCGCCTTTTCACACTTGAGAACAATTTCCCTCTCAAGCCCTTGTATCTGGCGAGCTAACTCCTCATCGGATTTAATAAACGCACTGCGTGTCTTCTCTGCAAGTGAAATAAGTTTTCTGTCAGCTTCATCAAAATACGAACGGAACAACTCCTCATCAAGAGGTTCGGCCAGGAGTTCACTGACTTCAAATAAATTTTTTGCATAATCACCGAGCCGCTCAGCATCTTTAGTGACGCTCATTAGCACCAGACAAACCGTAATATCAACCGAAGGCTGCAATGCCAGGTGTTCGACAATTCTTGTCCTGATACTCTTTTCCAGTTCATTTATTTTCCTATCAACAGCATAAATTTTATCCCTTAGCTCGGCCTCGGGCTTACCCTCAATTAACTTTTCACGTACAGACTTGAACATGTCTTCAGCATCGACCATCATGGTCTCAAATTCTTTGAGCACGCTTGATAAAAAATCTTTGCCCTTCCAAAAGTTTAATAAATTTTTAAACATCGCCATCCCCCCCCTAAATTAAAAAAGCTTAGATAATAAAATAAGTATAAAAGGAATAATAAAAAAAATACAAATAACATAAATAAACGCATACTTCCGTGATTTAAATGATATCTCGCCTAGCTTGTAAGCCTCCTTTAAGATTATATTGCGCATAAACTTAAACGGGTAAAAAATAAGTATTCCTATAGTGTTAAAAATCAAATGGACAAATGCAATACTAACTCCTGCGCTGGTCCCTGCTAACGAAGCTAATATAGCAGTAATTGTCGTACCAAGATTAGCACCCAAGGTCACGGGCATCATCTGCTCTAATGTAATAATACCTGATGCAGCAAGAGGAACCATTAGGGATGTAGTTACAGAGCTGCTTTGTATAATAGCTGTAAAAATAGCCCCCATACAAATTCCTATTATGCCACTTCTCCCTAATACCTTTGTTAATACTGCTTCCGTTCTTTTAATCACAAGTGTTTTCATTATTCTCACAATAAAAAACAGGGCAACGAATAATATAACTAATGATAACACTAATATTAAAATATATGCCAAGGTTTTAGGAAGGTTAAGGCAGACTATAAAAAATGAATCAACCAACTCAATCACCGGTTTTAGGGCAGCCTTAAGAGGACTGGTAAATTGAAATGCAGACGATTGGGTAAACATGCCGCTTAAAAGGTAAGCAGATTTTTCGAGAAAATGTGTAATCATCTCCAGAGGAAAAAGGACGATAACACAACTTACGTTAAAGATATCATGAATCAGAGCGCCTGAAAACGCCCTCCTGAACTCTTCTTTCCTTGTAACGTGAGCGAAAGATACTAATGTATTAGTTACTGAAGTACCTATATTGGCACCCATAACAATAGGTATAGCACCCGTTACAGTAAGCGTTCCTGCGGAAACCATTCCCACAACAATAGAAGTTGTGGTTGAAGAGCTTTGTATAATACTTGTTGCTAAAATACCTATGAAAAGTGCAATGAATGGATTGGAAGTTGTACGAATAAGACTCTCAGCAAACCCGCTGCCAAAACTTTTTAAGGCATGCCCCATTAAATTAATGCTTAGTAGAAAAAAGTAAAGCAAGACACAAATCAGGAGTGTATTAAATATAGCTCTTCCGAGTCTTTTCATTGTTGTTTGATTTAAAAATAAAAGGAATGTTAATTATTAAATCATTATAAGCACTTTACTTGTAACATAATAAAAATAACAAGTCAAGGAGAAGATAAAACATATTTCAGCAACAAAGAGTCAAATTTTTACGCATTAGTTTTAACAAATATCCTTCACGGCTTGAGGCTGATGAAACTAAAATTTCCTTGACCCTTAGCTTATCCATAATATAAGACAAAACAAAAGAACCTGCATAAACAATATTCTCTCGTTTATTAACATCCATATCATGAATATTCGGTTTTGAAGAAATTAATACATCTTTTATCTCTTTAATGTTTAAAGGGATTGGTTTTTCAAAATTTTTATTTCCCTTCATCTCTTCTTTTTTATACTCGAATGCAAAATACCTCAGGAACCCGCACGTACCGTAACAAGCATCAAATTTCTTCTTCGCCAAATAAGAAATTACCCCTTTATAATTAGAAAATATATTCGCCCTAAACCATTTTATACCAATAGTTTTAGACTTTTTTAACTCCTCTCTTATATATGCTACACCAGAGGGTATGCTCTTTGCCCATTTAATTTTCTTTCCTCTCGCAATAATAAATTCTGAACTTCCTCCGCCGATATCGATAATCAGAGAATTCGACTTTAATTCATATTTATTTTTGACGGCTCCAAAAATTATTTTCACTTCATCATCTTCCGATAAAACATCAACAACCAGACCAGTTTTCCTAAAAATGGCATCTATCAGCTGCATACTATTTCGAGCACGGCGGAATATGCTTGTGCCGAATATTTTAATGCAATTAACTTTATTTAACCTTGCATACCGGCATAATGAATCAACCGAGCCGGCACTTTTTTTGATCTCACTTGAAGGGATTCTAGGATTAATACTTAGAAAAGAACCAAGAGAATTTACATAGGAACGGCGCTTGAGGGGTATGTATTTCCCCCTTGAGAGAACATCGTAGATAACTAAATGAAATGAGTTTGCTCCCAGGTCAATAATTCCAACACGCATTTTAATCCTTTTGTTACAGACAACAGACTAAAGACAACAGACTAAAGACTAAAGAAAACTAACGTAACTTTTAAAAAAAATATGACTGTTTTCATTGTACGTTTTGTTCCCAACACTTTTCAAGTCTTTGGTCTTTGGTCTTTGGTCTGTAGTCTATCTCAACTGAATGTATAAACCTTCTTAATCGGCTCGAGAACATTCCATGTGCATTTTAACCCTGAGGGGAATGTTACCAGGTCTCCTTTGTTAATCTCAACCTCTTGGCTTGGAGTCTTTACCTTCACCTTTCCTTCTAAGATATAGGCGGTCTCGTCACTCGAATATTCCCAATCGAATACACTCACCTCACAACCCCAAGGACTCCATGAGTCGATGTTTAGTTTTTTTAATTTCTCCTGTGTGGGTTTTTCAATTTTGATTTTCTCCATCTCTTGTACCTCCTCTTTTTACGCAAATTCACGCGAATCTAATAACGCAGATTATCGCAAATGCTCATCTGCGTCAATTTGCGTTTGATTTGCGAATATCTGCGTAGTGTTTCTAAATACCCTAATGGCGTGCGTGGGGCATTGTTTCTCACACAAGCCGCATCCACGACAAACATCCTCTTTAACAATGGGACAGGGAACGCGGCCGCCTTTCATATGACGCTCGAGTGCAAGATAAGGACAAAATTCACCGCATATAAAACACAATTTATTTTCTGCCCACCCAAGACATATCGATCTATCAACAGAAGCAATTCCAATCTGAAGATTTCTTTTCTCACTTAAATCAAGTGGCTTTATAGCTCCTGTAGGACAGGAGATGCCGCAACGGTTACAGTATTCATCACATTCACCGATACGCGGAACGAGGCGGGGTGTAAACATTCCGTCCCATCCACTCTCAAAAAGTGATGGTTGCAAGCCGTTAGTAATACACGCCTTAATGCAGTTGCCGCACCGTATACAAACATCCTTAAATTCCTCCTCATCAAGTGAGCCGGGCGGACGTATGAGATCTTTACTCACGTGAGAAGAACCAAAAAGCTTAAATCCCAGTCCTAAAACAAATCCCCCCAGAGTCGCTTTGATTACATTTCTTTTTGAAACATCAACTCCGAGGGCACCTCCCTCTTTCCTCTTAAGACGTTCCTTAAGGCCACTGCAGCCGTCAAAAAATGCTCCTAATGGACAGAAATAATAACACCACATACGCCGTGAAAATATAGTAGCTATTAAAATTACCACAATTAAAACAAGAAACCATATGTAATAATCAGGAAATGGTTTTTGAAAGGCATTAACACCCCGAGCAAAGATCACAAGGGGATCAAGCAGGCCGAGGACATTAATAAAGAAGAAAGAAAGTAAAAAAAGTATTATAAAAATAAAATAATTGAGCCCTTTTACTCTTTTAAAAAATGAAAGGTGTTTATTAAAACTTGGCAGTAAATCTTGCAGAAAGCCAAGAGGGCATATATTAAAGCAAAACCATCTCCTCGAAAAAAAAATTCCTATTGCTATTAAAATAAAAGCAGGGAGCACGGTTACAAATGAAACATTCCCTAGGATTATGGCTTTAATATTTCCTAAATGAAGTGTGGGGCTTAGGGCAACAATGCATGCGGGAAGATGTTCAAAAAAAATACGGCTTAAGAAAATAGTGAAAAAAATAAATGATATTATCTGGATGATGCGCTTTTTCATAATATTAAAAACGCAGATTCACGCAAGACGAGTTACGAGTTGCGCGTTGCGTGTTGCGTGTTTTAACCCGTAACTCGTAACCCGAAACCCGCAACTACTTTTAACTATCTGCGATTATTTGCGTGTAATCTGCGACCATCCCCGCCTGCCGTAGCGAAGCGGCGGGCAGGTGCGTCCAAAATATTTTTTTTAAACTTCAACTGTTTTTATCTCAACATTATCTAAATCAATTTCACCTAATCCGTGCTCATATGCATTAGCAATATGTCCTATATCACGTCCGGTGTATCCGAACAACGTTGCCGCATAAGAATCAACCGCTACCTGGTCAGTTCCGACAATAACTTTATCTTCAATACGTACATCCCCCGGCCCCTTAGGCCCGTTGGTTGTCATGATACGGGTTGCATCAACTATAATAAGATCAGGCTGAAGCACAGTACTAACGTCAGCAATACACTGATGAAGATTATTAATATGAAAATACCAGCGGTTCTTCACGGAACCCATATGGTTTTTCATGCCAAGGGTCAGAGTAGCGGAACTGTGAGTCTTTGCAATAGGCATATTAATAAAAACATCTGCTTCCTGAATTTTCTTTGCTATATCCACTTTTTTTAGCTTTTTCCCCCTGGGCACCGAAACAGTAACAAAATCTTTACCATCCCCCAAGGCATACAGTTTTGCCTTGGTTTTGGCAACTGCATCCTTTATGCCATTTACTTTAAATGCACTGACAGGATTGTCGCACGAATGCTCAACGATATTGACCCGACGGGCACCTGCATCGTAACAAAGATTAATTAATGAAGTCACAAGTTCAGGATGAACATTGGCTGCTTCCTCAGGAGTCCTTGACCAGGCCGCGTTTGGTTTAATAACAACTCTATTGCCCGGCTTAACCCAGCGTTCAATGCCGCCAAGGGACTGTAATGCACTTTTGATTAGTTCTTTTTTATTTTTTCCGGATGCAACGGCAAGAATACTTTTCCCTTTACTTGACTGTGGAGGAAGACTTAATGCCTTTTTAGGGAAAAAATATGAAACAAAAACTGTAATAATAAATGAAACGATTGATTTTAAAAAATCTCTTCGTGTCAACATTGATGTACCCTTATATTTAACGCAGATCAACGCAAATCTCCGCCGAACTATTCGTCGGATCCGACAATATGTGTGGCGGATAACGCAAATTACGCATATGTCTCATACATTTGCGATTATTTGCGTGTAATATGCGATTATCTGCGTCCTATTAATCCGTGTTAATTACCGTGTTATCTCGATCCAATCACACTTTAAAATTCCGCTTTCCTCAACATAGTAGGCAAATATCTCGTCTCCTGCTTGTATATCTCCTAAATTACTTTTCTCATCATTAACATAAATTAATGTCTCAGCGTCAGCCACTAACTGCAATTCTTTTCCACCTTCAACTCTAACTACAATAAAATCATCATTAACCTCTTTTATCTCTCCTTCGAGTTCTTTTGTTACCATGAATTCTTCCAAATCATCTAATGCTTCCACAGGACTTCCTTCAAAAGTATCTTCAATCTCGAGGGTTGCATCATCAAGAATTCCTTCATCAGGAATTTCTTCGCTTCCTATATCTTCCCCTGCCTGTGCCCAGGCAACTGAAGAAAATGCTAGTACTAACAAACAAACTAAAAATTTTTGTAAGAATAAGCGTATCATTATTTTCCTCCTGTTATTATAACCTACTTAACACATTTAACTTATATACAGCAAGATATAAGCTTACTTCAAAAAATATTGACAGTCAACTACTAAAAAATCCCTTATTCTAATTAAGCATTCATAATCAAAAAACTAATATAAAAAAAATAAATTATTACAAAAACCCCTCCTTCCCATCTGTCAATTATACGCTTTCGGCCCGTAAACATACTGATAAACAGTAAAACGCTTGCACCTACCATAACCCCAATATCTATATTTGCTTGGCCCTCAAACGGTAATGGTTTTATAACTGCGCTAACACCTAAGACGAATAAAATATTAAAAATATTCGATCCAACTACCGTGCCCACGGCAATCTCAGCATTTTTCTTAAAAGCGGCAACTACGGCCGTAGCAAGTTCAGGAAGGCATGTTCCCAATGCTACAATACTCAAGCCTATCAGAGAATCACTGACTCCGAATAAGTTTGAAAGCGATAAGGCATTACTATTAATTAAATTACTACCGGCAAATAATCCGACCAAACCTATCACAACTAAAAAAAACGCCGAATTCATAGAATATTGTTTTGACGGCAGACGTTCAGGAAGCATCTCGTCCATCCGAGAAAATTTAAAAGAAAAATATAAAAAGACAACAAAAAATATAAGAAGAAGAGCGCCGTCTATTCTCGTGAGGACTGATGATGAACATTTCATTATTAATTTATCATTTACTAAAACGGAAAAAAGCAGGACCGCAAAAAGACTGAAAGGTATCTCTTTCCATACAACCCCCTTATGTACGGTTAAAGGAAAAATAATAGCTGCACAGCCAAGGACTAAAAAAATATTCGCAATAGTACTTCCTACAATATTTCCGAAAGCAATTCCCGTATTTCCACTGAAGCTCGCAACAATATTTACAAACAATTCAGGCGAGGATGTACCGAAGGCCACGACAGTTAATCCTATAACAAGGTCAGAAACATGCAGGCTGTGAGCTATAGATGACGAGCCGTCAATGAGAAAATCCGCCCCTTTAATAAGTAAAGCAAATCCCAGAATTATTAATATAAATGATAACATATTTGGTTATTATATCATTTTGGCAGGGTAAAGAGAAAAAAAATGGTGTCAGACACCATTTTGTATTTGGTGTCTGACACCATATAGACGCAACCGGTTTGTTTTGTTTTATGCGAAGGTCTTGATAATTTGTCTTCGAAGTTCTGCTTCAACCTTCTGCTTCATAACTGTCCTGATCTTATCTGCCATAAAAATTCCGCCTTTTAGTAAAGAATCAACCGCAGATTGATCAAGCAGGTAAAATCCCAGCTTAACACGTGCCTCTTTGGTAAGCTGAGGATTAGCCTGCGGACTCTCAGGAACCCACAACTGCTCAATGGTTGTTAATACAGTACTAAGTTTTAATGCCCAAGGAATATCACCAGTAACCACACGCACTTTATTGCGCATAATATTATCCACAACGTTCCATCTGACC
Organism: uncultured bacterium; assembly: GCA_964558015.1. Classification (GTDB taxonomy): domain Bacteria; phylum Omnitrophota; class Omnitrophia; order JAHJGZ01; family JAHJGZ01; genus CAZLCT01. The sequence goes on from CAZLCT010000011.1 coordinate 27,484, forward strand.
CTAACAAACTCCTCAAATAATGTGACTTCCCTTTTGTGCCCATATTCTGCAAGTATATTTATGATATCAAATCTATTAAGCACATCACGTCCTAAGAAGCTATAATCATTACTTTCTTCCACTTTATAGATATCATATTTACATACCTCTAATTTACTTACTGCTATTCCAAGAGTCTTACTAACATCAGAAGCTATCTTCTCCTCATTCCCTTCAGCTGCATAAATTAATACTTTCTCATAATAAGAAGAACGGTATGTGGCCTGAAATTCCTCTATGTCATCACTATACATTTTCTGAACACGCTTATAATCAATAGCCAGTGCAGCCTTGATATGACTTTGCTTTGCCTGATCAATCGCTTCGTGAAACTTTGAGGCATCAGCTAATGTTTCAATAAGCACCTTCTTAAAATAAGGAACTTGATCCACATCCATAAACTCTGCCTCGACTGCTTTCTCCATCATCAGCTCGGCCATGGCCTCAATCTCCTCCCGTTGTGATGCAGCCTTCATAATTGTTGAACTCAGCATCTCTTTGACATCAGGATATTCAGTGTGAAAGTCAAGTGCATGCACAGGATATGAGGTTGCAAACTGTAAAGCAGCACGTCTATTGATAAACCCGCGCAAAGCATACTTCAGCCATCCTTTTTCCACATCAAACTCATTCTCCGATATATAAATTCCAAAGCGATCATTAAAATATTCAGCCCTCTCAAGGGTCCATTTAAAATGCTCAGGAAACTCTGCCCTCTCCTCAGCAATACTCTCAAGATGCCCCTTCTTTAAATCATTCAATTTAAACCCGTAACGCGGGCAGTTTGTCTCATGCTTGAGGTATGCCTTATCAAGGTTAAACCCAAGCTCTGGTGCGGATGAAATTTCAATAAGCTCTTTCAATAAATCAGCACAATAAGTAACACCGTGAAGCATAAATGTATCTACACCCTTCACTGTAGCCGGTGTCAAATAAAAGCCGCTGCCAACGCCTAAGAAATAATCCTCTGCATTTACAATAATAGAGCGGGCAAGAGTTATTGAATTAGGCTGAATAACAATATCTTTCTCACCCCGGAGTCCTTTTTGATTAAGGACCTCATAATAAAGATAATTGCCCAGTTCAGTGCCAAACTCTTTAATCAGGCTCTGGGAGGTGACATCTATATTCCTGTACTTCCCTTCATCCTTATTCTTAATATACCGTGCAATAGCTTCAGTACCTTTAGCAATAAAACTATCACCCGTAGGAGGTACGGGTTCTTCAGGTCCAAACGTTACAGCATATTCCGCATCCCCCTCGCCAAAATTATAAATTAAATATTTTAACATCTCTGTTGCCAGAGACCCAATATTTTTAATAGTAAGATTATCAGTTTCTGTCTTATCAAGCTTATCACTAAACCCAACTAAAAGGTTTTTAATTGAACCATAACAGTCTGCTACAGCACTGAATAATACAGAATTAGTACTAACTCCAGGCAATCTTAATAATTTATTAAGCCCTATTAATGCTGTATAAAGATGATCTATATTTTGACTTTGATATAAAACATTTAACAAATTATCAAGTTCTTTTATAAATTCTCCATCTTCAGTAAAATAAGGCTCTTCTAATTCAGGAATATCTTTTTCTTCATCCGCTTTCTCAGGCTCAGAAACTTCTGGAGCAAATATACTGCTCGCTCGCAACTCTTCATTCATCTTCTGAGTTTGCTCATCTGTAAGACGGCCTGCTAATTCTAGTCCAAGAAGTTTGTGAAAAGCCGTCATGGGCGTTTTACCTAATTCATCGAGAAGTGCGTTAAATTCAGCTTCAGTAACAGGCTCTACGTAAGGTCCAAATATTTTTGCCTGGGAGCCAAAAGCCTCTTTTACCTCATTGCGGGTCTTTTTATCATCAAGGATTCTCATAAAAATTCCCTCCCCGCCTTCTTCCGCTCTGAGCTCAGTTAAAGCCCTGTAAGATGCTTCGGCAAAATAATCACGCGCCATATTCGGACTAATATTATCAAGCGTTCCTTTTGCAAACCCAATCGCGGGCATACTAGGTATAACCTGCTCAGGGACAAAAGAAATGACAAACGGCAAGTAATACTCAGGATTAGCAAGAATCTGCTGCCAGTTAATATGCTGGTCTCCCGTACCCTGCAGTACCCACTCAACGCCTAATTTCATTAAATAGTTACGTAATTCATCAAACTTCTTATCTTCAAGATAAATGAACGGTACAAAGGTTCGGTTTGTTTTCTTAGCATACATCACTGCCTGATGAATAGCCTGAGCCAGTGAACGCATGTCTTTTTCTTGAGTAATACTTGAAACTATCTTCCTCAACTCTTCCACATTAGTTTCTGCTTCGCGCCTCCGAGCAGATTCAATCATCTCATCCAAAGCAAGAGCAATAGGACTAACTCCTTGGCTGCCGGCCTTAATCCACTCACGCTGTTTTTTCTGTAATTTCTTCAAACGTTCATCCAAAAGTCCTTTGCCCAACTCAACATAAGGCTGACGTAAATAAAGATTCTCCTGAAGGATCTGCGTTGCACGATTCTCCAAATTATTCACGTCAATATCATCAGCAGTATACCCTTCCTTAGCCAAAGCACGCGCAATAAGGCGGTTTCCTACCGTATGCGTCATACCATAAAAGGTAGTAAAAAGACGTGCAAATTCTATTGCAAGAGTCTGCTTGTCCTTTTGGCTCTTAAGCAGTCCTAACTCCTCAATCGGCTGGATATTAAAGACATTGAATTCCTTGATATCAAGTTTTATATTATCAGTTAAATTAATAACAAGTTGTGACTCAGAATCTGCGTAATTATGTTTCTGATCCTTCCACCAGCTTGCTTTGATGGCACGAATATTCTGAAAACCCTTCTGCCATATGCTCTCATTAAAGTTCTGCTCCATTGCCTTACCGAACCAGAAAAGTTCATCCGGTACAAGAAGTGCAATCTTTCTAATGTCTTCATCAAGGATTTTATCACCCAGCTTGTTTGCCGCATGAACATTCTCTCTGACTCCCATAATACCTCTATATCTAGCATCCCAATAATCTCCTGCAATCAAACCATGATAAGCAAGAAAGGTCATCATGTGAAGGTCAGCTGTCCAGCGTCCGCCAACATTATCAAACATAGCACCAAAGCCCGGAGCATCCTCTCCTAACGCCTCAAGCAGACCCGAATTTCTCACAAAAGCAGAAAGACGGCTAGCCTCAGGACGATCTGTTGTCTCAAAAAACATATTTCCGAGCACAACAGCAAAAATTCCTTTAACTTGCGCCCTGTCTACATTGAGGTTAGCCCAATTACATCTTTCAATAATATCGGAAAACTTAAATTCCTTAAACAAATCTTTGCCAGAGATTTCTTTATTATTGACAAAATTAATATCATGCAAATAATCAATAACTATTTTGGAAAAAATATTTCCGGAAATCCCTTGGCTGTTCGCCACCTTTTCAAATAAAACTTTTAATACTGAAGCAAACACCATCATAGTCTCGTCGGTTGAACCGGATTTTGAACTTGGGATAACAGAAACCTGATCCCATCCTGCATCTACTTTCTCCAAATATGCTTCAATTGCCTGAAAAAAGTCCTTACCGAGTTCATATTCACCTACAATAATTCCTGCCTCAGGGTCAATAATCTGGAACACTTCCGCCATACCTTGAAACGGCGTGTGCTGTCCTCCGATGCCGCATTTAATAACCAACCTTATAGGCTTTCCAAGCCGCTCAGCACGTTTAGTAAAAAATTCTTTCATCTCATCGACCTTGCCAACGAAATAATCTTTTCCATGCATATAAATAGGTTTGGTTTGCTCTTTGTCTGAATATCCAACCAATACCTTATCAACAAAGTAGCCCTGGTTATCTTCATCACCTATTGCAAACGAACCGTCAATAACAGCACCGGCTGGTACTCCGTATCCAGGCTCACCGTATCCACCTTTAAGTAATGCCCGCTCTGCTGCCTCCTCAAGTGAAACAGTATTGCCTGATGCATCACGGAAACTGCTAACAGGTCTCTTATCTCCCTCATCTTTTACCGGAGTTAATTTAAGCAGTTGAGCAATCTCGAGCCAGAATTTTTCAGAATATCCTGTGAAATGATTTAATACATCGTGTAACTTCTCACTAACAACATGCGCTTCCTGCTTCTCCTTATCGAACTCATCCTGTGGCGGTGCGACGTCACTTCCTGAGTCTATAACCACAAGGCCCGGCGTTGCGTCAATTAAATCACCTTCCCCGCTAAGAAGTAAAATACCAGGTGTTACGCGCTGTGCCTCCTCAATATAATTAATCAATGCTTGAATAACTTTTGAGTTTCCTCTATAAGTTTCTAGGGAAAGCATTACCCTCTCATCAGTAATTTCACCTTCGATTAATCCAGCTGCTTTCTGTTCTTCAAGCTTTTCGCGTGCCTCATCAATCTTATCCTGAGGAACATCCCACTGTTTTGTGGCTAAGAAGCGTAAATAAGAAAGTGCTTCGGCTTTTTCTTCAGGAGTTAAGTTATCAAACTCGTTAATAGGAAAATCACGTCCGCTGCCAACGCCTACTGCTTCAACTTTAATATGGTCGCTAACAATCTGAGACGAATTCCACATATTAGTTTCAGGCTTTATCTTAGCTACATCACCCGATTTAGCGGGCTTTGCATCGAGAAGAGGCGGGAATTTACTGCGTCCTCTGTCTGCAATCGCCAGCAGTTCTTCCTCTGTTGCTGTACGTAACTCCTCAATAAATTCTTCCGGAGTTTGGCCGTCCTTTTTATAAATATCGATTACAAACTCTGGAGTATAAATTCCGACTGCATTATTCATCCAGAAGGAATCACGCGGATCTAAATTATTAGCTTCAACCTGAGGGTCTTCACCAATAAAATGCTGTCCCGTATCGGTAAAGATTAAGAGGCTGCCACCTTTCATTCCCGAACCACGCCGTGAAACCTCAAGCTGAAAATCTATTCCTTCCTCAATACATCTTCCCAATAATTGAAGAGACGTTTTATCAAATTTTCGTGCAATATTGTCAATATTGCCTACCACGCTCCACTTTGCTCCGTTTTCGATAAGCCGTAAGAGTGCCCCTGTTGCAATAAGCTGATGGAAATATTCACCATGTCCCCATGGATCCTTATCAGTCATTAAAACAGCAGCTTCTTTTTCTCCACGAGCAAATCTTTCTTCTGCATCTTTTGTAAACTTCAACGCTTTTATATAATCTTCTTCGGTTTTAAACTTTCCTGCTTTATGTAATTTTTCAACATCTTCCGATCTTGCGACAAAAGTATATTCTAGGGGCTGATGGAAGAAATCAAACTGGTCTTCACTAATGCCATAATAGCCATTTTCATCAAGCAAATCATTGTGCTCCTCTCGATAGGCATCATTTGACAAAAGTAAAATCAAATTCTCATAAACATCACTCTGTAATTTTGCCCTTTGTGCCTCCCCCTGAACTTCATCTAAGAGCCCTTTTACATCAGCACAAAAAGCACCTATATAAGTAATAACTTCTCCGTCCTTTGTCACGCCTACAGGTACAGCACCTTTAGACAATATGTCCTTGCCTCCGGCAAGTTCTTTTACATCATCAGGTGCTTCCTGTGTATTCATGCGAGCAGCTGCACCGGCAAGCAAGGTTGAAAATGCAACTTCACCTTTACGAATCGAATCAACTGCAAGATGTTCCCAGCGAAGCTTCTGAGCTTGAGTTGCATTTTTAATATCAAAGATATCATTCTCTTTACTTAATCTGAAATCGCGCTCAATATCTTTCATGGTTAATTCGCCCGTAAAATAAGCGCTTGCTTTCTCAATTGCAAGATCAGATGGTTTTTCATCTTTTGATGTTTTCTCTGACTCTATAAGGAGTAACTTCTCTTCAACAATGTGGGCCTTTAACGCCTCCCACTCTTTGTTACTTACCATCCAGATATTTTTACCCTCTATAAAATCTACCTGTTCATGCATCCTTTGAGAAAATTCCTTCATAATTTCTGTCTGAAAGCCTAAGAATCCGACTAACTTTTCTATCATACCTCTTAGTTCACTAACATAAACTACTCGATAAGCACTGAAAGGATCAGTCCCCGGCTTAGTCCCTTCTCTATAAAAATACTCACTAAAAATCGAATTAACTTCCTTAGTTACTGATTCAGCCGTAACTTTTTCATCAGCAGCATCAGTTGCTTCCAATACCGGCAATACCGTTCCTACCATTGCAGAATGCGACTCCGGAACAATCATGTTTTCATCTACAAGCGGGCCATATAACATTCTGATAATTGCTTCAAAGTCATCTTTACGTTTAGCATCTACCACAGAAGACAACACCGGTTCGGTATTCGAATATCTAAAGAGTGACCATCCCATATAGCGCCCTGTCCCTTCGGATAATTCAAAATAGAAAATTTTATACCCGTCAATACTTGATGCGCATACACCATAGCGCTTCCCATCACGTTCAATAACCTGTAACGGCATAGACTCGGCTTTACCGTCACGGGTTACATATCCAAAAATATATCCGTCCTGATAGCGAGTGACAGTGCCTTGGCGAATGTAATCAGTAATTCCTTTATAAGTTTTGGTTCCGATTACATCAAGGCTCCCATCAGTTAAATAATTTTCACCTAACAATTTATTAAGTAAAAATTTGGTAACTGCATCCTGTGCTGCCGCAAGTTTTTCAGAATCTACTTTACCCTGTGCGTCAGTCACTTCTGCAGTAAACTTAGGACGTATATCCTTGGTTGTATTATGTTTTTGAATTGAATCGACAATACTAACTATTTCGTCAGCTTTTTCTTTATCTTTCATTGCATCAGCAATAGCTTTATACAAAAGAAGAATAGCCATAAACGAATCATCAAAGTTATTGCCTGCACGCAGGAAGAAGTGACCTGACTGTTCAAATCCAAGAACAGCCCCTTCCACGCGCATTCTTTGCTTAATATGGCTGTTTCCTGTCCGGCATTCAATCACTTCACCTCCGGCTGCTTCTATAGTTTCTTTCACTACATCAGACACCTTTACATCAACCACGACTTTTCGTTCACCTTCAGGATATGATTCAAGAATACCGCGTAAGAAAAGAGCAGCTGTCCGATCCCCTGCAAGGATATGTGCACCCATTTCATCAACTAAGCTCACACCGATACGGTCACCATCATTATCTACGCCTGTTGCGACTAAAAATTTTACTATTGCTTCTTTTAGTTCTTTTAATAAAGTAGTAAGCTCATCGGTAAACTGCTCCATATTAGCTTCAGTGGTTGGATCAGGTTCCCCATCATGAGCAGTTGAAAACATACCATCAAACTCTGGATTTAACACCTTTGTATCATCGGCTCCTAACAATACTAAAGTCTTCAACGCAATAGGTCCGACTGTGCCACCAAACGTATCTATCCAGCCCGGCACTCCTTTGAGTAATTCCGGATCTATATTTTTTGCAAGTTCATTAGCTATTTTTTCAAAATCCTCTCTGTATTCCTTGCGGATTTTTTCAACTTCGCTGAGTGGTGTGCAAATAAACCCTGCTAAAAATTTTGCATATACTGTAAGAAATTCCTCATTATTACTTGCTACCACGTCTTCATTAAGCACATCGTTTGTTTTTTCTACTATTGCATCAAACGAATCAGCCATGCGCAGTTCCGGATTTGCTAAATCATCTTCTGAACGTTCTCTTAACTCTTTGATTTCATCAGAACTTGCTGTTTCAACGTAAGGAACATTATCATCGCCGACTTTTGTCAATGCGCCTTTAGCCCCATTTCCTTTATGTTTTAAATGGGAACCTGTTACCATAACACCGCATTGATAACCCTTCCACGAATAATAAAGTATGGCGTTCGTTAATGCCGGAGCAGAAACAATACCGATATCAATACCACTCGCACCGGTTGAAAGAATACCCATCATCATTGCACGTCTGATACGTGGTGTTGAAAGACGCACATCACCACCAACAACAACGCCGATATCTTTAATTGATTTTATAGTTTTTCCATACACCGTTTTTCCGTAAAGAAGAGCAAGCTGTTGGACTGCTAAAGAACGTCCGTACAAAAAGGCTGTTTTGTCATCAAATTCAAGATCAGCATCTTTTGCACGCATATCATAACTCTTTACAATTGAAGGATATTTATATGCGGCATAATGCACTTCGCCTTCAACTAAATAACTTGTAATATCCCTCTGCTCTTTACGCCAAAGGGTTTCTAATCCTGCTAATTTTTCCAAAACAATCTTAGCTTCTTCCTCTTCTATCCCCATTTCCTCAGCGAATGACTTGACTGTAAAAACCGCTCCTAAGCTCATTCTTGTATAGGCAAGCTCTTTGTAGTCAATCCCTGAAGCTCCTACAGTAGCAAATTCATCTGCACCTTTCTCACCCTTACCCGTAATGGCAGGTTCTTCTGATTTAAGCACATTAACAACCTCCTGAATAAATAAATCTTCTCTCTCTGTAGGAGTATAGCCCTCATTTTTCAATGCTGCTAAAACTTGATCAACCATTTCCTCTTCACTATATGAACTATCCAATTCTTTAGCGATATCTTCAACCGCTTTCATTAAGCATTCATCTACTGCATCATCATATTCACTAAGTTTTAATTGATTATTGTAAAGCAACTTTTTTAACCAGTCTATTGCCTGAATCAAGCTGAGTTGACCTACTCTATACTGATAAATCACATCACCAGCCAATGGATTTACAGTGCTTGGCTCTTCTTTCTCAATATCCTCAGGAACATCAAGCTCTCCTGATCTAAGCATGTTAACCATTTTTTTCAAATTAGCCATTGTAATAAAAGGATTGTCTTGCAAAACATACCGATACGCTTTAAATCCCGCTGCAGTATCGTCCAATGCCCATCTCATCATAGTAGTCCTGGCCTGTTCAACCTGAGGGCTTATCTCAGGAATAAATTCCTTACTGGTTTTCTCACCAAATATTACAGCAATAAAACTTACAGCTTTTTCTCCAAGAATAATAGCTCCGGGCTCGGATATGTCTTCAGACGACGGACTAATAAGTTTAGAATCCTTAGCCAATTGTTCAATCATATTCTTAACATTATTAATCCTTACCAAAAATTGTGTTATACTCCCGGAGTCTATAAAATTTTCTGAATGTCCTCCTGGAGCTGGCGTTGTAATCGCTTTTGTTATCAACTCAGAATCAACCTTAATATTTGAATCAGTGATAACTTTTTCTACTCTCGCTCTTAAAGCCTTATCAGATTTAAGTGGGCTTCCAAGCCTGCTTACAAAATGTGGGGCTCTAGTAATAATATCTTGCAGTTGAGAAATTAATTCTTGCACCTTAACATCATGTGAAAAAATCTCTGTAATAAGAGCCCGCAATTCCTGATCATACGGCTCTTCCGCTCTTAACCTCTTATGGTCTTCCCCGTACAATTCACCTACTTCATGGCGTACTGATGCCCCCACTGCTTTATCATTACCCTTGACATAAATCTGATCGCGAATAAATATTTTATTTTCCAACCCCATATCAGCAAGCCCAGCTATTTTATGCTTTCTGCTCACTTCATCACTGATAATTACCCATGGTTTAACGGCAAATCCGCCTTCAACTGTATCTAAGGTTTTAATTACCAATCTTCTTCTCTGAAAAGGTATATTCTTAACGTCTTTCAACAATGCCGTAGTAAGAACGATATCACGTGGTTTGTTTTCGCCGTCAATCAGGAATTCCTTTTCAATGTCATCACTCACTTCACCATTTTTGTCAATACGCTGTGCATTAACCAGAGTAAGTTTCCACAAATCATCAGTTCCCTTGATTTTTTTATGATGGATATCTTCCCAAACCCACCTGGCCATGCCTCCATGTTTTTTCTCACCTCGATGAATTTTCTGGGTCGCGGTCCAGGTCCTTTCCTGATGAGGCATCTCGACTGTGGCTTTTTCTTCCCTTTTCCCTGCCATAGTTGCTGCTCTTTTACATACACCTAATTTCCGATTAATAGCTGAAAGAACTTTTTTATTATGACCTTTATATTCATCAACAATTTCTGAGGAATCCGGGAATGTTTTTGTTAATTCTTGTGCAAATCTAAGCAGTGAAATGAAATCAGTATTTTCAGGATTAATACCGATTCTAAATACCCGTTTTGGTGTCTCAGACAATATCATAGCCTCTTTCCTAATAAGATTTTTATCAATATCCTTACTTTCAACGATTTCGATGGAGCTTAGACCTATGTCACGATTAACACGATAAGCTATCTCGAGTCCGCGCAAGAATGACTTAATATCTTGCATGTATTCTTTTTTCTTCTCAATCGGTAAACTATCATACCAACGAATCAAAGGATCAGCCAGCTCACGTAACCTCTTAAGTTCACGGGGCGTATATCCTTCCTGTATTATGCGAGCCCTCTCACGTGCATCGATTTCAGCAAGGCGGTCTTCTTTGACTGCACGAATTGCCTGTACATGATCGCCAGATTTAAGTGCGTAAGCACCCACACCGGCAGCAACTTCAGCTATTGAAACTTCCATTTCCTGAGGTTCTGCCTCTTTAGAGCGGTGTGAAATAACTGCTTCAATGCCATATTTGCGAGCTAACCTTATAACCTCTAAGGTGCCTAAATACCCGTCCTTATCTTCCGGATCGTTAATACCCGTAGTTAAATAACCATTCTGATTAAGCTTAATAAGAATACCAAGTTTTTTCGTCACCTTTCCGTCTTCTCCGATAAAACCTTTCTCATCAAGCAATTTTATAAGACGCATTAGACGGCCAGACTGAGTAACCAAGTTGTCATCACCGATTAACATGACTTTATCGCCCAACTTTTCAATTAAATGTATCCACCCATCCCAGTCGTTTTCAGACATACCGTCTTCAATAGAGTCAATGGGAAATTTTACTACCCAGCCTGCAAATATATCTGCTAACTGCATTGATGTAATCTGACTGCCTTCATACCAATAAATACCGGGATCATGACCAGGCTTATTTTTGTCTACAACCATTTCTGATACAGCAGAGTCAAGTGCAAATGAAACGGTTCCTACCTCACCTGACGTTGACGGTTCATATCCGGCATTTTTAACAGCAGCAAGCATACAATTAAGAACAAATTCATGAACTCCAACATTCTCTTTCTTTAAACCTACTAAATTAAGATTATCAATTCTATATTTGTGTGCATTCTTATATATGTATGCCAATTTATCTTTCGTGAGATCTTCTACCTTGTATCCGCCTTCTTTACCGCGCATAGAACCAATACCCTTATCATATGGGTTTGCACTGAGACCTAATCTCTTATAAATAAGACCAAGTTGTTCATCAATCTCATCACACATTTTATTCGAATCGGCAGTTGTTGCACCAACCGGAACAATCATAAACTCCTGCATATCAAGGCTATTCTCAGCATGCTCACCGCCGTTAGTAATATTATATTGAACCTTTGTTTTAGGCACACCCGCAGATGCAAGGTCAGGTGCAATTTCACGAATAAACTCATAAGGCTCAAGCCCCTTCTCGTGTGCAGCAGCCCATGCCGATGCCATCTGATAAGAAAGTGTTGCCTCAGCTCCCAAACCTCTTTTCTCGGGATCTATTTTGTTTATTTCCGCACTCATCTTTAACATAAGAGCCGCAATTTCGTCCAACTGATCCGCACCTAATCCTCTCTTGGAAACTTCCTCATGAATTGCATAAATATTTTTAATAGCCTGCTCAACACCAACGGTCTTTGCTTCATCTTCACCTGTTGAAGTACCAGCAGGAACAACAAAGTGCCCTTTTGCTCCGCCGGCTAACTCAACATCAAGACGCACAGTAGGAGCGCCTAACGTGGTTGTCTCAGTCGGTGTAATTTTTTTAATAGAAAATTCCCATGCTTGTGTCGTTCTTTGCTCCTCATTTATCTGGATAAAAGCTTCTACCAAAGGCCTGAGATCGTCATCCATTACTTTCAACGCACGTTTAAATTCTTTGGCCAAAACTTTTGCCGTTGCTTCAGTACATGTTAGCTTTTCTTTCTTCATTACCGAGTCAATCTTACCCTTAAGCCCATACTGATAAGTTAATTTCATAAAACGCATAAAAAGGCTATCAGTAGTAAGGATATTCGCATCATCTAAGGTAACACCGTGTTCATCTGCAACAAACTCCTTGGCTAATGTAAGCATCTTGCTGCGCACATCCTTATGAAGGCCGCTTATTAATGCCTCTTCATCTTTCTTTGCAGCTTCTATTAACTTTTCTTTCTTTAGGCCGTCATCCACAAGTGACATGACGTTTAATATTATCTGCTGATAATTTGTTGCAATGTTAAACTTTATAACACCGGCTCTTGCCAGCTCACCAAGTTCAACCATATCACTGCCTGATGTACCATGCTGTGCTATTGACGCGCCAAACTTATCCGCTTCTTCCTGCAGTTCTCTGGTAAGGTCAGGACTAATTTTTCCTACCTGTGAGACAGGTGTTAATGTTTCTACATCAAATTCTGTGCCGTGACCTGAGCCGTTATTAGTAGCTATTAAATCAAATTTAACCCCTTCATTGGTAAGATACTCTCCCATTGCACGCACTGCCATGGGATGGGTCATCTTTGCTTCTAATTTCCCGCCGCGGCGCGGATTAGGTACCAATTTATCTATATGACCTACTTCTACTTCAATTCCAAACTTTCCAATAAGGTCAGGACGGTGTTTTTCAAGCAATTTATCAATGCGTTTTAATTGTAATGCCGTCTCTTTAGCATTACTGGAAGGAAGCAGTAATTGCTTCTGTCCTTCAGTTATTGAATTTAAAATACGCTCTTCAACAATGCCAACAACCGAAGCATTTGCAACTGAAAAATGAATCCTATCATACGCAGAAAGAACATCCTGGTAGTCTATCGATGCACTCCATGCTTTTTTATAAAGAATGCCGAACGCTGTTTCTAATTCAGAAATACGCGCATTAATTTCGTCCTGGTCTCTTCCGCGTGAAGTCATATCAAAAATCATCTTGGCTCTTTTTTCCTTAAGTAATTCTTTACCTTCTTCACTCTTTGGATTCACCTTTAAGAATTCAGCACCCCACTCAAGTGGTAAGTCAAAATTGTTTTCAAGTTCAACAACAAGACGTTCTGCCGGAGTACCGTTTTTCTTATAATAATTCATAACCGCATCATCTGCCACCTCATCAAAAAGGGTTGAGGCATCTATGGCTATTGATGTAAAACCGGCCTTGATAAGACGCTCATTAATATCTGATACTGTAGCACGGCTTTTCTCTATCTCCTCCTTCATCCTCTGGTTAACTTTCTTCATTAAATCTAAATGAAGTGCACTAGCAGCATTGAGCGTACTTATGCCTTTAAAAACTAACTCAAAGCCTCCCTGATATGTTTCATTATAAACAGATGCCAATACATTCCTCTGCGATACTGCAGCATACTGGATATGATCACCATGTACTACAATAG
>CAZLCT010000012.1:0-40027 GCA_964558015.1 uncultured bacterium
GGAAAGGCGTGTTATTGTACGGTTACCTGAAGGGAAGGTAAAGCCTGACAAGAAAAAAGAATCAAAAAAAGCAAGCAAAGTAGAGAAAAAAGAAAAAGGAGGTAATTCTCTTGAAGCTCATTTAGCTGACTTTTCTGGTTTAGCGCGAAACCTCACAGAACTTATTAAAAAAATATTACCTGCCCCTATTTTTGTTTCTGCTATTTTTATTGGAATATTGTTCCTAAATTACCTGTTTCCTGGCATTGCGTCAAAAGGCTTTGCCGGGATTTCTATTTTTGCGATGCTTCCTTTATTAATTAATTCTATAAATGATGTATCTAGTAGTAATGCATTTTATGCTGAGGATGATCTTAGGGAAATACCATCGTTGCTTGAGAGAATTCTAGAACGTATACAGAAAAAGATGAAGGATAAGAATATAACAGCATATATGCTGTATGAGGAAGGATTCCTTAATAAAAGTGAAAGGGGATCTTTATATCATTGGAATAGTAGTTTAAGAAACCCGACAAGGCCAGATTTGGTTGCAAAACTAGTTGAGTATTTTGAAATTAAACTTAACCCTGAAGAAATTTATTTTCTTGATGCTGCACGGAGAATCGGGGATAAAAAGGTACGCATTTTGTTTAGGCGTCATAATAGTTTGATTCCTCATGAAATATGGAAGAAGATCATTGCGGAATTAGAGAATGCAAAATCAGAAGGCCGACTGTTAGAAATATCTCGTGAGAGTAAAATACCTATAACCACATTAAATAATTGGGTCAGTAAAAAAGTTAAACATACCGAAAAACCTATTAATGCAGAACGCATCCTGAAATATTTTAAAATGTGGGATAAACTAGAATATATTAAGAAAAAGCAGTCTGATATGGAGTATGGGCATTTAAGCTTTAGTGATATTCCATTGGATGAAATAGCCCAGGGAATTAAGGAAAAAATCCCGGTACGGGAGCTCACGCCAGATGTAGCATTTGAAATATCTGAATCAGATTTTGTGGGGGAATGGCTCGGAAAGAAAGTATATAAAACATTAGTCTGGGCAATCGAGTTTAAAGATGAAAATCCAGACATTCCCATTACGGATGAACTACTGCTTTCTTTAGAAGGGGTTGGGGAAAAGACTGTATCTGCGATAGAAAAATTTGTAGCCTTGAAAAAAAGAAAAAAAGTAGTGTCAGACACCGATTTTCTGGAAGAAGGCGAAGAAGCAGTGTCAGACACCAATTTGACTACTTTGCAGTACAAGACGCCTGATAATATCTTACGATTAGTAAAAGATATTTTTGCACCTTTTGATTATCATGATAATACTGGGTGGGCAAGCAAAAAATCCGCTATTAAAGAGGCTCAGCGTATTTTATCTGAAGGCGATGAGAAACAAATCTCACAGTTAGTACATACTGTTTTTCATCCGGAGCAAGGATTTGTAAAAATGGATTTTAGACGGGTGCTTAGTGCTGAGAATGAGGTGCAAACATACGAGCTTCTTAAAGAACAATTAAGTTCAGTTTTAGAAAATATGCAAAGAGGAATAAATGCTTATGATCTAAGTAATTATGCTGGCATGGGAAGAATTGTGTATATGAATGTACATGGCTTTTTGAAAAACGGAGAAAAAAAATATATTAATGAAATGAAGATGAGAAAAAAACTTAAAAAGTTATATCTTTTACAGGATGAAAATATATTTTCTGTTTCCAAGAAAGTTATTCCTGAAAAGGTGCGTGAGACTGTGCATAATATTATGGATAAAAGGGCTCATAATATGGATCGAGTTTTGCTAACCGGCCATTACTTATTTAGTCGAAGCAACCCTTTTTGTTTAGAGGAGGCTATTAAAGGATTGGCTGATGTGTTTGAGGATAAGCCTTTTGAATTATATTTGCCTCTTGATTTAATTGAGAGTTCAACTAGGGATCAAAACTATTTATACGATCTATCATTGGTGTTGCAATTCACTCAATTATTTAGTTCGAATTTTCTTATTTTAGTTAATGATCAACCTATAAATGGCAGAATGCATAGTGACTTTGAAGATAAGCCCATAGTCGTTGTGAGGATCTACACTACCAGTGATATTATGATACAAAGTTTTAAATTAAGTTTTGATGATAAACAATTACCTCTGAAAAATATTTTTAAAGAAATTCCATGGAGAGACTGCTATCCGCCTCTGGTTAAAAAAGTAGTGTCAGACACCACTTTTGAGAAAATGCCCCGTTGGTTTATTACCGAGAAGCCGGATATGACGAATGATAAAGATGATTTAAATATAGAAGAAAAGAAAGACACTCCTGCCCAAGAGAAAAGACCAAAAGTCGGTGTTTTTGTTAGTGTATGCAATCCCCTGACTGTTGCAATGGTGGATATGATGGAGAGGGCAAAGGAAGAGCACGGACTTGATGAGATTATTATAGTACTTACAGAACGGCATCCTTTTAACCAACCGGTTGCGGGAACATCGATTGATCAGAGAAAAGAGATGGTGGAGCGTTTCATTGAGGGTAAGCAAGGGTATCGTCTTATGATTAGTAAAGACACTTTATATAGTGATATTGGACGCAATATAAGGGAAGGAATGCCAAGTACTAATCTTCATTTTATTATGGGTATGCATTCTTTCAATAGAATGGTCAAATGGGATTATAACGAGGCTGAACAGGAGGATATTTTTGATGAATTGTTAAGTGAGTATAACTTTATCGTTGCCGAGAGGGAGGGGCAAAATATAGAAGAGTTTTTACGACAAAATTATTCTTTCCGGAAATATTCACAAAAATTTCATCATCTTTTACTTTCTCCTGCGCATACAGACATTGCTTCTTCTACAGTGAGAGATATGTGTTTGAAAGATAACACCTCAATTGATAATTTTGTGCCTTCTGAGATAGGTGCATATATTAAAAAGCACAGTCTTTATACAGGTTTTATTGAACATTCGGGACAGCGGCTTGCTATCGATCCTACTGATGATACCTTGGCTAAATATTTAGATGATATGAAAAAATCGTGTCAGGTTGAAGACGGTAAAGGCAAAGTAATGAATAGAGCCGAGTCTGCGATAAGAACAAAACTGGAACAGGGAGGAAAGGTATCGGTATTATCTATTGGATGCGGTCAGGCAATCGAGCTTTCAGTATTAAAAGATCGGTTTCCTAACGAACCGAATATAGACTATCTTGGGATAGACACAAATCCTTTCATTGTGGATGAAGCAAAACAGGTGGCCGGAGACGTTCATTATATAGTGCGCAATATTATCGAGGGGGACATAAGTGACCTTGCCGGCCGGTTTGATGTAATTATGGTAATGAATGTGCTTCACGAAGTATATTCATTTTACGGCAGGCCTAACCGTGACCCGAAAGAAAGAATAGATCCTGAGCTTGGTAAGAAGTATGTAAAGATGGCGCTGAAAAATATAAAGACACTCCTTAGGCCCGGAGGTCGTCTCTTATTGTATGACGGGAGAGAGTTATCTCCGGATGAAATCAATGAAGAGATTACTATAAGATTCAAAAATAAAGATACCATGGAGCGCTTTTATAAATTCGCTCACGAGTTTCTGCCTAAAAAAATAAATTATACAATTGTTACCAAAGATTTACCCCGAGATACGTATGAAGTAAGACTAACAAAACAGGATTTCTTGAGGTTTGTCTGTGAGTATCTTTATGTTGGCGGTAAACGCTGGCCTATAGAGCGTGAGGAAAGCTGGCAGTATTACAGTATTGATGAATACGCGGGAGTACTTTCCGATTTAGGATTTACTTCGGTTGTTGATACGTTTACGCCGAAAAGACAGATTAACCGGTGGGAGAAAGACATTTCGATAGTGACCCAAGGAGTTGATTTTCCTGAGATTGTTTTATTTATCGATGCTGTGCTTGATAAGGTGGAAAAGGAGGAAGACATTACAGCAAATGAAGCAACAGCACTCATGCCTCAGTACAAGGCTGATGATTATAAAGGAAGAAGGGGTACTGTGTTGGTAGCCGGGGGGTCTTTGGAATGGCCCGGGGCGGTTGAATTAGCTACAGGAGCGGTTCAGCGTAGCGGAGGTGGGTTAGTGTATGGAGGAGTACTTAAAGATTTGCTGCGAAACTTTAGATTTAGAAGTCAGGTAATGAGAATGCCTGTTCCATCTCGTGAGGAGGGAGTGTTTGGGGAAGATTCTGCCCAGGCAATTCTCGAAAATATAAAAGATAAAAAAATATCGGTTTTGGCCTTAGGCCCTGGCTTGGATGTTAAGGAAGCATCAGCACAAAATATGGTATATAAGCTTATCAGGGAGACGCAGGTTCCTATTGTGTTGGATGCCGGAGGTTTGAATGCAATAGCAAAGAAACCTTCTCT
Source organism: uncultured bacterium (assembly GCA_964558015.1). Taxonomy (GTDB): domain Bacteria; phylum Omnitrophota; class Omnitrophia; order JAHJGZ01; family JAHJGZ01; genus CAZLCT01. The sequence goes on from CAZLCT010000012.1 coordinate 4,363, forward strand.
GCTGCGCAAAGCAAAAAATGAAATTATAGTTACGCCGCATGTTGCTGAGATGGCGCGTCTACTGGGTAGAGACCCTGAAGATAAGGAAGTATTAGTGGATATTAAGAAGAGGAGCCGGGATATAGCGAGAGAATTTGCCGCTTCATACAATGTTGTTGTAGTGCTGAAAGGAGATGAAAAGAACCCTACTGTTATTGCTTCACCGGATGGCAGGCTTTATACCAATACTGCAGGGAATTGCTTCATGGCTAAAGGCGGCGTGGGTGATGTGCTAAGCGGTGTTATTGCAAGTTTAATTGGCCAGGGGCTTTCAGGTTTTGATGCAGCAGCCTTAGGTGTTTACCTGCATAGCAGGGCAGGAGATATTGTTGCGGACAAAAATAAAAGCGGACTTATACCGGAAGATATTATTGACACCCTGCCGGATGTTATTAAAGAGCTTTTGGATAAAAGAGAGGCAAACATTTCCCGTGATAAACATATTCCTATTCAAAGGGAAGAAGTCAAAAGAGTCACGCGGGTTTATGGTCTGGGCACTATAGAGGAAGATGATATAGATATCCCTAAGGAAGGATTGGATACAAGAGTGGCAATTGCTGATACTGAGGAGTTGGGTAAAAAAGTAATCAGGAAATCTGATTGGGACGGAAAAGGAACTCTGTGGGAATGTGACCTTTTTGATTTTCTGCGCAGTTTGGATAGGACATTTCAAATTCCGACTATTCATCCTACCCGAAGAGGTACACCCATTTATATTGATGATGGTGATATTTTTACTGTTTATAATTTTGTAAAAGGACATATCCTCAAGGATGATGCATTGACACCCGAGGCAAAGAAAAACGCTGCCCAATTTTTGGCAAAACTTCATGCTTATACCAGGAATGGAAGTTTTGAGTCTGTTAAAGGAGAGAGAAGAACTGATACTATTATTGAGTTTGACGGCATAGATAAACGCGAAAGTAATCTGGATGAAGTATATAATGAATTAGCTGAGAAGCACAAGACAGCTTCATTGACCATGGCAGAAAAGCTTCTTTTTAATAATTATAAATTTTTTAAAGATCAAATTATTACCTTAAAAGAAAATCTGAGCGAAGAAAAATATTGGAGGCTGCCACGTGCGGTAATACATGGCGATTTCAGACCTGAGAATATTCTTTTTGATGATAAGGGAAATATAAAACTTGTTTTTGACTGGGATACAGCGCGGGAAGAAGTGCGCATGTATGATGTAGTGCGCAGTCTTTTTTACGACTTGAGTAAAGACGGGAAAGAATTCAATATGGAAGCGTTAAAAGAATGGGTAATGATATATGCAAATGCTGCACGGGATGAGGGCTTCTCATTACAGGAGAAAGAACTCAGGGCTATTCCCGAACTTGTCCGGGCAAAGCTTATTCAGCAGTTTATGTGGCTCAGGCGATGGAAGACTATGGAACGAATTGAGGGTAATGCGGATGAGATGGGATTTTTCAAGAATATTATTTCATCAGCAAAAGCTTTGGATAAATTAAGTGATAAAGATTGGGATTCATTCATTCAGGAGGTCTTATCTGTAAGTGGTGAAGGGAAAAGTGCGTCTCCGGCTAAAACCTTTGCACTATTTCCTTTACTTGGAGTAAAGTTCAGTATAGGTGCTGCAATAGCACTCATAGCGTGGATTGTTGCGTTATATAAAAGGGAGACTATTCTTAATTCATCTATCGTGCGCCACGCACCGCCTGCCGTTAAATTAGCAATTAGAATCTTACTCCTCGATTTCCTGCCTAGTTGGAAAGAAATAAAAGAAGAAGCGGCGTCTGAGACTATTTTTTCGGACGTTAAAATTTTTGAAGAGTTAAAAGGTGAAAAACAAGGCCGAGACTTTAAAAATCAGCCTGCCGAGAGAGAACTTTCTGAGTTAAGTACATCTGCTCTGATTGAACAGATTCGAATTGTATTACGGACAGAAGGGGTAGGCTGTTCAACTTTTCATGCAATCCAAAACATTCTCAATTCACGCAATAATATTTATACCTGTTTGTTTAATGTTAAAGATTCGGAACGTTTGAAGTATTTAAAAAGCAGGCACGATATAAGTGAAAAACAAAAAGCTTTTATTCTTAATTATTATTATAACCATAGTATTATTTATAATTTTTTAAAAACAAAGGAAGGTTTTATATCTTTTGAAAGTGATCAATTGTATTTTATTTCGATTTTATTGGAAAATGTTATTCAGCATATCCCAGATGGAGTTGGTTTTGTTGTTGTTGAAGAGAATGATTCATATTATAAGATTTCCGTTATAGATAATGGCGATGGATTTAAAAATAAGAAAGGTAAGCAGATTTCGATAAAAAAGGCTATTAAATGGCGTAAGAGCTTTGGCTGGGGTAAAAGAGGTCAAGGAATTAATTTTTCTGTTGGTAATTATGCTGATTTTTCGATTGTTCGTCAACGAAATGAATGGCAGCTTATTACTCCCTGGATCGGAGCTTCTTATAAACTTCTAAGTGGAGTAGGAGGTTTTATTATAAATTTTATTTCTCTATTTATTGGCGTTCGTCCACGGATATTAGTGGGAGGTATTGATAAAAGAGATAACGCAGGAACTGTTATAACCGGGTATTTTATTAAGGATGAAGATGTTAGAAAAAAACGAAAAGTATTAGTTCGTAAACTTAAAAAATATATTGCTACACATGAAGGAATTATTAATGTTTCGGATATCGAACAGTTTTTAGAGAGAAGTCTGGAAAAAAGTGAAGATGAGAGCAATACCGGTACTAGTGTTAAAGAAGTGCAGGGAGAAGACCAAGAACCGATCCTAGAAAATTATCTTGATGACGGAAAACCTGGCAAGTTAGAAGAAGACGCGATAGAAGTTCCACCTCATCATTTCTATGCTGAGAGAAATATCCCAACCGATTTTACATATGCTTATTATGTGCTTCGGTTGCATAATAAATTTATGGAGGAGTTGATTGATCGTGCTGAAGAAAGGTTTAATATAGATTTACGCACCACACTTTTTCATGAGGCCATTAAAAGTGAAAAAGATATAAATTTCTTTTTACTAGCTAAAGTAAATCAACGATTTCTCGAGGAGCTGATAAAAAAACCAATGCATGATAAACAAATGCTTGCTAGTGAAATTGATCAATTTCTTGTGCAGGAAGCTTTATCTTTATTGAAAGAAAAAGGTGTAGATGCATTCCCTAAGAAATTTGTTCTTAAGCGTCGCCCCACACCAGAAGAATTAAAACAACTTACTAATCTTGCCCCTTATGAGGTAGAAGTATTTCGCAATAAAATAACGAAACAGTGGATTATTGAGGTAGGAGGTTATTGTGGATATCATATGGGTTTGAAGAAGCTTGTTATGGCCCTCTGGGGAATAGATGGCGATTTTCATACCCATATTGATATGTATGGAATTGAAATACCTATTCCAAGTTACACAGATCTTAAGATACTTTCAATAAATAAAGGCGAAAAAGTAGCTTCAATAGGGACGTCTAAACATTTTGTAACATATTCACTTGAAACAGACAAGTGGAATTCGAGAAAAGAGGATGAATTATTTGCCGAACTTGAGGAGGAAAGAGAACGTCTATTGAGAGAAATGAACACTCCTCGGCAAGTAGAACGATACGTCAAGGAATGGGAACGTATCATACGAGAAAAAGGCGTTCACATAGAAAAAATTCCTTGGGATGAGCTAATTGAAAAATCTAGGTTAGAGGATGATAGCGTAAGCGACACACGTTGGTACATTACTGAGAAACCGGATACAATGAGCGCTGTTACTGGTAAGACAGATAATGAAATACATGCGCTTATTTTAGCAGCAATAGATGGCGACTGGTATGAACGGCATAACGCTGTCCTTTCTTTACAAGATATATTGTTATCGGAGGATAAACAATCGGAGAAAATACTGGAGATTATTAAAGGGTTTATCCGTATTTTTCAAGAGGGAAAGCCTGAAAATCAAGTTCAGATATTAAGAAATATTCGTCAGGTTCTTAGGATGAAAAATAATTATATTTCATTATTAAATGAATTTATCACGCCTGAGACTAGTGAAGCTTTTATCGCATTTATATTAAATCCATTACAGTATAATAAAAATGGAGAACTTACTGATATTTTAGTTGGGCTCATTCTACATCCTGAAATAAAGAAAGAAAAAGCTCTGCTTTTGTATAACAAGCTTCCAAAAGCATTTGAGCGATATATCCCACGTAATGTATCTCAAAGAATCGATAAAATTAAACAAATGATTAAACGTAAAAGGCCTGAATTAATAGACGGTCAGCAAATACTTACTGCGAGGAAATCCGTAAGTAGTAAAGAAAAAAGTACCTCTCCGGATAAAACGTTTGCACTCTTTCCTTTACTTGGAGTAAAGCTCAGCATAGGTGCGGCAATAGCACTCATAGCATGGATTGTTGCGTTATATAAGAGGGAGACGATTCTTAATTCATCTATCGTGCGCCACGCACCACCTGCAGTTAAACAGCTGATTAGAATCTTACTCCTCGATTTCCTACCTATTTGGAAAGAAGCAAAGAGAAAATTGGTGTCAGACACCATTTTTTCGGAAGACTTCTATAAAAAAATGGTGTCTGACACCAATTTGTTAAAAGAAAAGATCAAGTGGATGCTTGGGCAAACCTTTATCGATGATTGGGATCACGGGCTCACGCATGCAGAAGATTTATTCGAAAAAGCAGTTATTTTAACTAAGAAAAGAGGGATTGAACATAAGATCGACTGGATAGTATTAACCGCAGCAATTTATCTGCATGATATATTTGCAATGGAATCAAAAGACGGACACGGGCAAATGGCTGCAGATTGGGCCGAGGAAAATTTAGCCGATGAATTAACACCGAAACAAATTGAAAAGGTAAAAGAAGCTATACTGCTTCATGATGAAAAGACCGTTCGCTCAATGAAAAAGCGAAAGAAAGCGTCACTCGAGGCACAAGTGCTTTACGATATTGATAATTGGGATGCATTCGGAATTAAAGGGATTTACCGGTATATATCTGTTTATTATAAAAGAGGTATTGAACAAGGTAAAGACTCTTCTGTTATTCTTAAATCAATAAAAAATGAAGTATTAAAAAATGTTAACGAGCGGTTTCTTAGTCTTTGTTTTAAGGAAACAAAAAAGTTAGCACAAGATGATTTCAATATTAGTAAATTATTTTTCAAGCGACTAGTCAATGAGACATATAGTGAAAAACATCCCTTTGGTGCTACAGGAGTTTATTATTATATTGCAAAATATATTGATAAACATCCTAGGCAGATAGCTCAGGAAGCCTTAGAGATGCTGGAACCATGGCTTCCGCATTATAGAAGATTTGATTTTTATTTTTTTACCGTTGATTATTTTATTAAATTATTATCGGCTTATAGTATTAAAGTTAAAAACGAATTGAGTAAAGATGATGAATCCTATGTTGAGAGTGAGGAACCACAGTCGCAGCCTGAATCATTGGAAAAACAGGAGGCTGCAAGTGCTGATGAGGATGATGAGGATGATACTGAAAAAGATGCTGAGAAGTTTATTATCACTTCATCTAAGAAGGTTAGCGGGTTTATGGGAGAGGGACAAAAGTCTCTTAATATTATGCTACGCCGCATGCATGAAAGCTTAATGTTAAGAACGTATTTTGCTTATTCAGACATTACCGGCGATCTCAAAGACGATATTGAAAAATTACGAGAAATAAGGAAAGATGAAAAAAATGAAAAATTTGAAAAATTGCTTAAGGATATAAGAGTCTTTAACACTCATGAGATAGTATATTCAAAAATTGACTATGCGTTTGGTTTTTATTCGCATGCACCGTACGTTAAAGAGAAGATAATCTCTCTTATAAGTGAGAGAGGATTTCAAAATTTATTTCCTGTACCCACCATTGTTATTCCTCGTTGTATTTTTAAATATAGATCACAATCTGAAATCCAGGAATACATGTTCCGCCTCTTGTCGTTTGATGAGGAATATAACTCAGTAATCTTTCGCGCTCAAGAAATCTTTCCGGAAAATTACTATTCTAGAAAAGATGAAAATGAAAGAGATAATTACTATTACGAAAGAGGAGGATATTTATATTATATAGGAGGAAATAAACCTTTTGAAGGGAAGTTGAGTATTACTTTAAATATCAGAATGAAAAAATTGTTGCAGAGGGCGAAGAGAAAAGCAAAAAAATTTGAGGCTATGATGAGGTGGCATCATAACAGAAGCAAAAAGAATAACAGGCCATACAAGCGTGGTAAACGTGTATCGATAAAAACAACTAAAGAACTCGAAGCACTTCACTCATATAAAGAAGAGGTTAGAGAAGCATTGGCCATGCTCGGAGAACCGCTTGATTTTTATGAATGCAAACAAGAAGGGGATTCAAAAAAGATATTTTATGAACGAAGGAAGGTGCTTGAGACTATTATTGAGCTTATTGACGTAATCAAGATAGACAGTAGTTTATCTAATGATACATATGATGCACTTTGGCAATTTATAGAATATGTTGAGGATTCAGCAGAACATCAGTACAAAAGAAATAGTTTTGTGTATGATCAATTGCATATTCTGGCAAGTTTAAGCTATAACATTATTTTTTATGAGTTTGGAGGAGGATTTGAATTACCAGAGAAGTATCTTGATGTTGGAGAAGAAAAATTAAGATCTATGCTTTTGGATTTGAAGCAAGTTGATACCTTTAACCCTGACGAGGAGGAAGAAATTGATAGATTCTTGCAGGCATTAAAGGAAATCAGAGAAAACCGTGAGATTGCTTCAATTTTTACAGAAAGAAAATTTTTTCCATGCCGAAGAGTTGCCCGAGAGGTCGAGAAGATTATGAGGGATCATAATGTGCCTTGTGAAACAAGAGTATCTTTATTTGATAGGGGAGGAGAATTCCTTAATTTTCAATCCTTTGCAATATGTATTGTTTGCGGAATAAAATTTATTGTTGATGCTTCAGTTATTCCGGATAGAAGTCCCGTAGTTATACCTATGAAGAAAATAGAAGATTATCCTGATATAGAAATGATTTATGGGGGTGAATGGTTCGATCCTCAGGATGTTCAGCAATTATCGATTAATTCTGATCGTGAAGCGTATCAGAAAAGAGATCTTGAGGGAGGCGTAATATTACTTGAAGTAATGTTCGGAATAGCAGTAACGGGCATTATTGCATTTTTATATTTTTCATCTTATCTTGATGTATGGGGAGTAATATTAACAGTCGCTGGCTTTGCTGCTATTAGTATAGCTCACTCAATTTTTAGAAATATTACTTTACCTATAAAAGATCATATTGTCCTGAATTATCCGGTTGAAAGTATAGAAAAAGAACGAAAAAGAAAACTTTTACCTGATGGAGTATGGATTAAAGATAAAAACTCGAAAGAGGTAATTCCTATTAGTATTGCTAATGTGCCCCAGGATAAAATTAGAGAGACTATTGATAGTTTTATGATGGGTGAGAAAAGAGCTATGCGTGAGGCGTGGGAGAAGGCACAGCATGATATACTTGAAAATAGGAGTTTTTTATTTTGTGCATATCACAAGAATAAGCCAATAGGACTTCTTCATGTTTATAAGGATGATATCGGAGATAAGATAATAATAGAATCAATGAGGGTTAATGATGAATGGCGCGGCAGAGGAGTCATGCCCCAGTTAATTTTATACTGCGCAAAATATTTATTTTGGGATGGAACTTTCCCTTTTAGAAAGATTGAAGGAGGGATAGGAGAAGAAGGAAGAGTGATGATACGCAAAATGATTAACCAAGGAGGCTTAAGAAATGTATCGGTTGATATAACAGATAACACTATGACTCCGGAATATCTTGATAAGGATGAGTTAAAGATTTTACTGAATGAAAATATTTTTAAACAGCAAGAGCTACAAAAAAATTATATTAAACAGGAAGAGTCAAAGAGAAAAATTGCTGAAGAGGAAGAAAGAATAGTTTCGCGTTTTTCAGATTCTATACTATTTAGAATTATTGAAGCTGCGGTTGATAAAGATGAGATAGAGGTTATACGGCCTGTTGCAAGAGCTTTAATCGAGAATGTCGTACATGATTCTGTTTATGCTGATGAGATTATGGAATTATTAATCCGTGCTGCAGAATGCCGCACGGAAGAGGATACAGCCAGAAGTGAAGCAGCCCATGTTGCATTAGTTTTCCATGAAAAGTTTATTGAAAATATTCAAGAGATTGCATCTATCCCTCAGACAGCATATCAAATGGGATTATTTAATTATGAAAAAGTTTTTGTCGTGTTAGACAATGATGTCTGGAAGAGAATAGATGATGAGCCTGAAGAAATGTATATTAAACGAATGCGTGAAATTATGATTCATAAATTAAATATTGATTCTAAACGTTTGCAATTTATAAGATATAATGCCCCAGCTCAAAAACATAACTTTGATTTTCTTAAAAAGAAAATAAGTCAGTTTGGTAATTTTGATCATATTATGGTATTCAATGCAACCTCAGGTACAGATTTTGATAAAGCAGTTATGGAAATTCGTGCTAATGAAGTGAATGATAAAACAGTCGATGATTTTATTCGTATTGTTATGGGTTCTAGTGTAATGAATTATTTTGAGTTTGCGGATGAGTTGCGTCGTATAAAGCGTGTCTTTAACCATGACGGTTCGTTAACTTATGAGGCTAAAGAAAAGTTAAGATTGTATTATACATATAACCGTCAGTCGAATATTTTCGAGGAGTCAATTTCAATGGTTGCTAAAACAGGTTTATTTAATGCCAGATTTAAGAAAACTATTGTGGAGCAGGTGGATAAGTCCAAAATCTGGTCAAAATTGAGAATATTTGCTTAAAATGGTGCATATAAACCAATGATTTGGAGGACAAAAGTATATTATATTGTCTTTGAAGAGGAGAAAATGTGAGAATTCCAGGGCAGCTCAATTTAAGTTTAATTAGCTGTTGACTTTAGAGCAAACTTCTTTTATAATTACGGCCTGTTTTATATAAGAGGGAATTTATTGCTAACTTGAGGAAGGTGAATGATATGTATGCTATAGTTCAGCAGGGCTCAAAACAGTTTCAGGTTGAGAAAGGAAAAGCCTATCAGTTTGATAGGCTCCCAAATGCTTCTGGTGATAAGGTTTCTTTTAAAGAGGTCCTTTTAGTTGTAGATAAAAGTAAAAGGCATATTGGTACACCCTTTGTTAAAGGGGCTGAGGTTCGAGGAAAAGTGGTAACAGAAGTTAAGGGGAAAAAGGTTATTTCTTTTAAGTTTAAGAGAAGAAAGAGTTCAAAAAAAATAAAAGGACACAGACAGCGGTATACATTAGTCGAGATCGAAGATATTAAAGTTTGATTATAAAGAAGTATTTTGTAGTTTGTTGTTTATTTATGTTAGGAGGAAGTAATGGCACATAAAAAAGGTTTAGGAAGTACGCAGAACGGCAGAGATAGCCGCGGACAGCGTTTAGGAATTAAATGTTTCTCAAGTGAAATGGTAAAGGTTGGTTCTATTATCGTAAGACAAAGAGGAACGAAATTTCGTGCTGGTGTTAATGTTAAACGGGGACGGGATGATACTCTTTTTTCACTTATTGACGGGAAAGTTCATTTTAAGCCGAACCGTACTGTTTCAGTTCTGCCTGTAAAGAAATAAGCGAAGAAATTTTGGCCAGAAGCAATAACGAGGAAATATATCGTTCATGTTTTTGGCCATTTGTGTTTATAATATAAGTCACCTACGAGGTGGTACAACTTGCAAATATTACTGTACCACCTCGTAGGTGGTGAGGTAGGTATTATGTTAATTGATCATGCTATTGTATATTTAAAAGCTGGAAAAGGGGGAAACGGTTGCGAGAGTTTTGAGAACCGGGGCCCTCGTAAACTTTACCCTAACGGCGGAGATGGCGGTAAAGGAGGAGATATAATTATCCGTGCTGATTCAAATGTCAGAGATTTGGAGTTCTTTAAATATAACCCTGTCATTGAATCCGAGAAGGGAAAGCAGGGGAGCAGTAATAAAAATACTGGAAAATGCGGTAAGGATTACATACTTAAGGTTCCGGTCGGTACTGTTATCATGAGCCGCCGCGAAAATTATTTAATAAGAGATTTATCAGTTGCAAATGATGAGGTTATTGTTGTACGGGGCGGCAGGCAGGGCAGGGGTAATCATGACAATAAAACACAGACCCATGGCAAAGAAGGTGAAGAGCTTGAAATTATTTTGGATTATAAGATTAAATCTGATATTGCAATTATAGGTACGCCCAATAGTGGTAAATCAACACTATTAGCTTATCTTACAAGTGCAAAGGTGAAAACACACGAATATCCGTTTTCTACTCACTCACCCCAGCTTGGGTCCTTCGAACTTGAGGATTATACTCAGCTTATTATGTGTGATCTTCCTTCTTTAATAGAAGGCTCTTCGAGGGGAAAAGGAGTAGGGAACTTATTCCTAAAACATGCAGAACGCGCACGTTTGATATTTTATGTTATAGATCCGAATAATTCTTTTACAGGTGATATTGTTGATTCGTTTAATGTTTTACAGAAAGAAGTAGGACATTATTCACAGGATATACTTAAAAAACCTTTTATTGTACTTATTAATAAGTCGGATATTGCTGATTCTGAGGAAATAAAAAAGAGTAAAGATAGGTTGAAGAAGATGCATAAGTATGTTTATAATATCTCAGCTCTGAAGGGAGAGGGAATAAAGCCTGTTATCAGTAAAATATCAGAGGTGGTTAAAAAAAGAGTATAAAGCTTAAAACTTTATGAGAACTAAAATGTTTACAAAAATAAAAAGAATTGTTGTCAAGGTCGGCTCAAGTATCTTGACGTCTGAGAGGAGTTATCTTTCTCAGGCTAAGGTTAAAAAAATTGTATGCTCAATCGTTGAGCTAATGAAAGATTATAATAAAGAAGTCATTCTTGTAAGTTCAGGCGCAATAGCATGCGGTATGAGTGTATTAAAATTGAAGAAGAGGCCATCTGATCTGTCAACCCTTCAAGCTGCGGCTGCTATCGGACAGGGTAAATTAATGAATACGTATGAGAAGTATTTTTCTCAGTATAATTATCATACAGCCCAGATTCTTTTAACTATTGACGGGCTTCATCATCGCGTGCGTTATTTAAATGCCCGAAATACAATTAATTCACTTCTTAATTTAAACATCGTTCCGATTGTTAACGAAAATGATACGGTTGCTACTGAAGAGATTAAATTCGGTGATAACGATAACCTTTCAGCACAGGTTGCAATGTTAACTAACTCAGATCTTTTGATACTTTTATCCGACGTAGATGGTTTCTGTGTTACAGAGGGGAAAACATGTAAAGTCCTCTCAACGATAGATACCATAGACGAGGATTTAAAGAAACATTTATATGAAGTTAGAGGGGGAAAAACAGTCGGCGGGATGCGCAGCAAGTTGGAAACTGGTTTTATGCTTATGAAATTGGGGCTTCCCACGATTATTGCTAATGGAAATAAAAAAGATATTCTCGGCCGAATTGTTAGCGGCAAGGAGGAGGGTACGCTTTTCATGCCCCACCAAAAGCGCCAGACCTCAAAGAAAAGCTGGCTAGCATTTACTGCCACCTCATCCACTGCTGGGAGTATTGTTGTTGATCACGGTGCTTATTGTGCTTTAGTCGAGGGTGGAAAAAGTCTTTTAGCAAGCGGTATAACATCTCTTAAGGGAGAATTTAAGTTCGGCGATGCCGTACGTATAGTAAATCATGAGGGCACCGAATTTGCTAAAGGAATAACTAATTTTTCTCATAATGAGCTTGAGTTAATAAAGGGTAAGAAAACGTCTCAGATAAAAGAGATATTAGGTAATAAAAATTACGATGAAGTTATTCACCGTGATAATATGATTATTTTATGAGGAGAATGAAATGGATTTAACCAAAAAAATGACAAAGCTTGCACATGATGCACATGAGGCTTCTTTTTCTATGGCATCCCTTGCTGGAGGTAAGAAAACCAAGATATTAAAAGGCATGGCAAAAGCACTTCTTAAAAATAAGTCCTCAATATTAAAAGCAAATGACAAAGATATTAAGAACGGCCGCTCCAAGGGACTTTCCTCAGCGCTTCTTGATAGGCTTGCATTAAATGATAAACGAATAGAATTAATGGGATCCTCTATTATTGACGTGGCAAAGTTAAAGGACCCGGTGGGAGTAGTTTTGAAACATTGGAGGAGGCCGAACGGACTTAAAATAGCAAAAGTATCCGTGCCTTTGGGCGTTATACTCGTAATTTATGAGGCGCGGCCTAATGTAACTGCTGAATGTGTTTCTCTTTCAATAAAAAGCGGAAACAGTATTATCCTTAAAGGAGGGAGCGAAGCATATAATTCTAACAGAGCCATCGTGTCTGTTTTTAAAGATGTATTGCGGAAGATGAAAATTCCGCAGGCAGCTGTTAGTTTTGTTACCTCAACTGAGCGAAAATCTGTGGATGAACTTCTTGTGCTGAATCAATATATTAATGTTGTTATACCGCGGGGTGGTGAAGGTCTCATACGTAAAATTGTTGAAAAGTCAAAGATACCTGTGATCAAACACTATAAAGGTATATGCCATGTGTATGTTGATGAGTATGCGGATGAGGCCGTAGCGGAGAGGATTGTTGTTAACGCAAAACTTCAGAGACCTGGTGTATGCAATGCATGCGAAACTCTTCTTGTGCACGAGAAAATTGCCCGCTCTTTTCTTGCTTCATGCCTGAAGAGTTTGCAGGATAAAGGTTGCGAGATACGGGGATGCGATAAGACCAGGGCAATTGTTGATTCATGTTGGAACCTGCGGCCCATACATAAAGCGACTGAGCAGGATTTTGCAACCGAATATTTAGATGCCATTCTTTCTGTACGTATTGTCCGTTCACTAGAGGAGGCAGTAGCACATATTAAAAAATATGGTTCGGCACATACTGATGCTATTGTGACAAAAAAGAAGAAGAAGGCTGATATGTTTGTTAAATATGTTGATTCTTCATCGGTCATGGTTAATGCATCCACACGTTTTTCTGACGGGAATCAGTATGGACTGGGAGCTGAAATCGGAATTTCTACTGATAAACTTCATGCGCGTGGTCCTATGGGACTCGAAGGACTCACCTCTTATAAGTATGTTGTTGTTGGTAATGGACAAATCCGTGTATAACACTAAATACCACTAATATTAACACGAAAGACCACGAAGGTTTTCGTGGTTATTAGTGTTTATATTTGTGGTTATTCGTGTATTGAAACAATCAAAATAGTCATATGGATATAGGTTTATTAGGCGGTACATTTGATCCGGTTCATAATGGGCATCTAGCTCTTGCACGAACTGCGTTTGACGCGTTACATTTAGAGAAAGTTGTATTTATTCCGGCCTTTATTCCTCCTCATAAAGAGTCAAAATCAATCATGTCTGTTTCACATCGTTTGCGTATGTTGGAACTGTCATTACTGGAAAATCCGTTTTGCGAGATTTCTGACATAGAAATTAAAAAGAATAAAAAGGTTTTTACCATAGACACTCTTCAGGAATTGAAGAGAAATTACCCCAGGGATGTTAGATTATTTTTTTTAGTCGGTTCTGATTTCATACATGAATATCATACTTGGAAGGAACCTGCAGAACTTTTAGAACTCGCTACCTTTATAATTGCGTCCCGTCCCGGTTTTTCATACACAATTCTTCCTCAGGGTATGCAGGTGCTTGAAGGAAATTTTCCGGATATTTCATCGACTGATATCCGTGATAAATTAAAAAAGAGAGAAGATGTATCAGACCTTTTGCCTCCTAATGTATTATCCTACATTAAAAAGCATGCTTTATATCGTTAATAATAATTAAGACCTATGAAAAAAATTATTGTTTTGATTATCATTTTATGTGTGCTTATCGGCATATTTTATGGCGTAGTGTATAGAAGAAGTACGGAAAGCCGCTCACAAATTCATATGGGAACAGTTTGTGAGATTACAATGGTTGATTTTTCTTCCTCAGGCCGTGCTAAGGCATTCGAAGATGCATTTCGTATGATAAAAGTTAGTGAGGAGAGGATGAGTATTTTCGATGATAAAAGCGACGTGATGAGGATTAATAAATATGCTTTTCAGCAACCCGTATATGTTTCCCAGGATGTAATTTTTATCATAGAACAAAGCATTTATTTTTCCAATATCACACAAGGGGCTTTTGATATTACTACGTTACCTCTTTCCCGGCTGTGGGGGTTTGCCTCTCAATCCAGAACCTTTCCGTCGCCTGATGAAATTAAAAGCACTCTTAATAATATTGGTTACCACAATATTAAACTCGGTGAAGATGAGAAGGGAAAAAGATATATAAAATTTGATGGGGAGGGAGTAGAGATCGATTTAGGCGGAGTGGCTAAAGGATATGTATGCGATCTTGTGGTAACATCCTTAAAAAGGAATGGAATTAAAAGCGCTTTAGTAAATATAGGTGGGACTATTTTTGCTTATGGAAAACCCCTTGGGAAAAAGAATTGGACCGTAGGCATTCGTCACCCAAGAGATAGTCGAAAGATTAATCAAACCGTTATTTTGGATGAGAAAGCTATTTCAACAAGCGGTGATTATGAGCAATTTTTTATGCATGAGGGGAAACGATATTCACATATTCTGGATCCGAATAGTGGCTATCCTGTTCAGGATATTATTTCGGTCTCCGTAATTGCTCCCAGTGCAATGGTCGCGGATGCACTTTCCACAGGAATTTTTGTACTCGGTGTGGAAGAAGGTCTGCTTTTAGCCCGCAGGCTTGAAGGAGTTGAGGCTTATATTGTGTATCAAGACGGTAATGAGATTAAGACAATCAGTTCAGAAGATATCCCTCAGTGATGAAAATAAATTTTCAATTCGGTTTCAATTCATACTTGAAATATTTTGTAAAATATTAGTCTTTATAATTAATCAAAACTACTTGATTTATTGAAATAAGTAATGTAAAATCATTTGCTTACAAAAATTTTTAATATTTATATAACCTATTAGGACAACGGATATTACAGAAATCCACAGGAGGGGATATTTCATGACCGTCAAAATCATTGCAGTCGCGAATCAAAAAGGCGGAGTTGGGAAAACTACAACAAGTATTAACCTTTCTGCTTGCCTTTCTTTTCTAGGGAAAAAGGTTTTGCTTATTGACCTTGATCCTCAAGCCCACAGCTCAATTGGTTTGGGTATTAATCCTGAAGAACTTGAAAAAAGTCTGTTTGATGTTTTTGATGATTCGCAATACGGTGATGTAGGGCTTAATGATGTTTTAGTGAAATCTTATAGAAACTTGGATCTTGTGCCGGCACAGGTTATTTTAAGTGCAATTGAACAAAAGCTTTCAGGACAAGCCGGTCGGGAGAGTAAACTTTCAGACAAGATTAAAAGTTTAAAGAATGCATATGATTATATTGTTATTGATTGTCCTCCCAGTTTAGGATTGCTCACCTTTAATGCACTCAGCGCGGCAGATGAGGTGCTCGTGCCCGTAGAGCCGTCGTTTTTTGCCTTCCATGGATTGAAAAAACTTCTTGAGACCATTACATTGGTCCGCGAAGTTGTAAAACATACTATTACTGTACATGCGGTTTTAACTATCTTTGATGTCAGAACAAAACATGCGCGGGATATCGGCCGGATTATCCAAAATTTCTTTTCGGACAATATTCTCAGTGTTATTATAAGAAAGAATATTAAATTACAAGAAGCGGCCAGGGCAGGTAAACCGATTACAGAATATGATAAAAATTCCATAGGTTTTAAAGATTACATGAACTTAGCTGTTGAGATGATTAAACGCTGCGGCAAAGAAGAACTTCCCGCTGATACATCTACACTTACTTTTCAGGAATTATTGTCTGCTTCTGAAAAGACGTCTGAAGAAGTAGGAAAAGAGCAAGTTGAAGTGAACGTTGAGCCTTCGAGTGATAATGTTGCTGTTGGCGTTAAGGAAACCGTTCAAACTTTACCCGAGGTGAAGGTAAAAATTGATTGCTCACCCCGTGTTGCTGTAGGCGGTATTTTATTTTCCTTTCAGTCGCAGGATGCAGAAACTGTAGCAGTCGCCGGTGATTTTAATAATTGGCGTCCTGAGAAACTCAATACACCCTGCCTGAATGAAGATGTATGGACAAAAGTGGTGCCATTATGTACAGGAAAATACAACTATAAGTATATAGTAGATTCTATGTGGGGCGTAGATCCGGATAATATTAACAGAGAGCTCAATTCATTCGGCGTTGAGAATTCTGTTATCGAAGTTTCTTAAAATGTTGTACACAAAAAATGAAGATATAATATGCTCTATCTACGGATAAGATTAGTGAATAATAAATGGAAGAGAATCATAATAAACCTAAACGAACATTAAGAGACGTATCCCATCATTTCTTTTCTTCGTTGGAAGAGAACAAACAAGAAAAGAAAGAAAACGCGGTTGCTTTATCTAATTCTTCATATAATGTGCATCATTTTAACCCTTCATTAAAATTATTAAGTATAATTCCCATCCGTTATAGTCCATTTTCCTTACTTTTACATGTATACTTTTCTAAGTTGTTTCTATATACACCATATAAAGTATATATTATCTCAACGAATCCCCACGGTGATTCGTGGGATTATCTTCAGAGGAATTTAAATATACCGCCTCTGGTTGATATTGATTTTTCTAAAGGGATGAGGACATTTACATTATTTAAAAATGTTGAACTTATTATTGCCTCTCCTGATAAGCTCAAAGATTTTTTTTCATTTAAGAATAATCACCAGAGGCCTTCTCATCTTTTTGATTCCGAATCTTCTCCGTCCTTATTTTTAATAGATTGTTTTAATACTGAATTTTATATAAAAGAGAAGATCATATCACTGCTAGACAGCATTATCCTTCTTTCTTCCTTTAATATTGATGATTTTAGAAATGCATATAAAGTTATAAAAGCATACTCTTCGTTATGTCCTGATGTAAAATTTTCTTATATCGTAGATCATAATGAAAATGCCGATTTAGCGGACCTTACCAGGAAGGGGTTTAATCAAATTACGGCACGGTTTTTAAATATTTCAGTAGATTTTATAGGTCATTGTGAATTTAAAGATCTGGCGCGCGGGAATAATATTCATTGGGGCACTGAAGAAAAAGACCAAATATTCAATGTTAACATTGATTTTGTTGAAGCATTAAAAAAAGAAAACTGGTCGGAGGAACTATTAAGTTTATACGAGACTGTTACTTCAAACGTGAAATTATAAAGAGATGAAAAAAATACTATACAGCAAATGGAACCGGGCAGAGGAGAGGGATAAACTCGTAGTTGATCTTAAAGATTCACTAGGAGAATATTTCGGCAGTGAGTGGCGCATTCTGCAAACACCTATTATAATCGATATTGATTTGGTAGATATACTTCTTGTAAATAATACAGGAAGACTTTGTGCCGTTACTATTTTACCGGAGAAGGTTGATAGCTCCTTGATAGGGAAGATAGTGAGCGAATATGCAGCACTCAGCAGGCAGCTTGAAAAGTTTAAAAATGCTTATGCAGGAGAAAACATTGATGTAAAACAAAAGTTAATGGTACGACTTTTTGTACCTAATAATATTGTGAATATTCTTGAGCTTCTTGCTTGTATATCAATTCCTATAGAGGTGTATCAATACTTTTTTATTAAATCACATGATAACGAAGGTATTGTTATAGAAAGGCTTTCTGAGTTAGTTGAGAGGCGGGAGGGGGAACAGGATTTTTCTTCCCTATTAAAGATTATGGGAGAGAACGTGCGTTCTGAGGCTTCATCAGTTAGTGAGGAAGAGGCTGTACTGAAAGAAAAAATAGAGACCAAGGAAGAAGAACCTGCCGCAGAATCTGTTCATGAAGAATCTGTTCCTAGTGAAAATGAGACGAAGCAGAAGCACAATACTGATAATTATTTTGAACGGACAAAATTAAACGAAGATGAACTTGTTGCGTTTTTTGATCTTGAGAGAAGACTGGCCGCATTCCAAACGGAAAAAATGCAATAGAACAATAACTGTAGGGGCGCGGTTCCCGCGCCCTTGTCATTGGTTGAATTAATCTGCCGATAGATTAAATACAACAAATTGATAGGGAGGATTTTAAATGAATTTAACTTGGCTTGCACCTGTAGGGTCATTATTAGCTTTAGGATTTGCACTTTATTTTACTCTTTCGATTTTGCGTAAGAGTGAAGGTGCTGAGAATATGAAGAAGATTGCTTCTGCTATTCGTGAAGGAGCAGATGCGTATTTGAGGAGACAGTACGGTGTTGTTGCAATTTATTTTATAGTTGTATTCTTTATTATGTTTGTAATGGTTTATTTTGGATATTTGGAGATTTTTACTCCTTTTGCATTTTTGTCAGGAGGTTTTTTTTCCGGGCTTTGCGGTTGGTGCGGTATGAAGATAGCGACTCGTGCTAATTCTCGGACTACATTGGGATGTACGCAAAGTTTAAATAGCGGTTTAACGGTAGCTTTTCGCAGCGGCGCGGTCATGGGGCTTTTTGTTGTTGGGTTTGGTTTATTAGACATAAGTATAGGTTTCTTTTTTCTTAATTGGTGGTATAGCACAATTGATGTTGTTGCTGATGTAGCTGTCAAGATGCAAATGATTACTGCCATTATGCTTACGTTTGGAATGGGGGCCAGTTCTCAGGCACTGTTTGCTCGCCTGGGAGGAGGAATTTATACTAAAGCGGCAGATGTAGGTGCTGATCTTGTTGGCAAAGTAGAAGCAGGAATTCCTGAGGATGATCCAAGGAATCCGGCTGTTATTGCTGATAATGTGGGTGACAATGTTGGTGATGTTGCAGGAATGGGTGCTGATTTATATGAGTCATATGTAGGTTCAATTATTGCAACTATGGCTTTAGGAACTGTGGCATTTGGAAAATTAGGTCTTGCCATAGAAAGTGTTACTATTCCTTTAACTATTGCGAGCGTAGGTGTTCTTGCATCAATTATAGGTATGTTTTTAGTACGGGCTGGAGAAGAGGCAAAACAAGAGGTATTATTGAAAGCGCTGCGCACAGGTATATGGACGAGCGGTGCTATCATTGCAGTTGTATCATTGGGTATTGTTTTACTTGTACTGGGAAAAGAGCATATTGGTGTCTATTTGTCAGTACTGACCGGATTAATAGCAGGTATATTGATAGGATACATTACAGAATTTTTTACTTCGGCAAAGTACAAACCAACACAGAACCTTTCAAATGAAAGCTTAACAGGACCTGCTACTGTTATTATCGGAGGTCTTGCTGTGGGTATGCAGTCTACCTCTTTGCCTGTTCTAATTGTAAGCGGGGCTATCTTAGGTAGTTACTATTTATCCGGAGGTGCGAACGATTTCAGCATGGGAGTATATGGTATAGGTATTGCCGCTGTCGGTATGTTAAGCACACTGGGAATAACTTTAGCAACAGATGCTTATGGCCCTGTTGCTGATAATGCCGGCGGCATTGCTGAAATGTCAAAACAGGAGCCGATTGTTCGCGAACGTACTGATGCTCTGGATTCATTGGGTAATACTACAGCAGCGACTGGAAAAGGTTTTGCAATTGGTTCGGCAGCATTGACTGCATTGGCATTATTAGCGGCATATCATGAAGAGGTCATGAGGTTTTTACCTCAAAATTTAGAACTTAATTTAAGTTTGTTAAATCCTAATATTGTTGTAGGACTTTTTATTGGCGGTATGCTTCCATTTTTATTTTGTTCATTAACTATGAAAGCCGTTGGTAGGGCTGCGGGTCAAATTGTAGTTGAAGTACGTAGACAGTTTAAGGAGATACCGGGTCTCATGGAGGGTACAGGTAAACCGGACTATGCACGATGTGTAAATATTAGTACAAAGTCTGCACAAAAAGAAATGATTGCACCTGCGCTGTTAGCTATTTTGGCACCAATATTCGTTGGACTTTTTATAGGAATTGAGGCAGTGCTTGCTTTATTGGCCGGGGCATTAGTCTGTGGTTTTGTTGTTGCCCTTTTTATGGCAAACGCCGGAGGAGCATGGGACAATGCAAAAAAATTTATCGAGACAGGTCATCATGGCGGCAAGGGTTCCGATGCACATAAAGCAGCTGTTGTAGGTGATACGGTCGGTGATCCATTTAAAGATACATCAGGACCGTCATTAAATATTCTGATAAAATTAATGTCCATGATTTCTTTAGTATGTGCTTCTTTTATTGTTCATAATACTTTTTTTAAATGATTCTTCATAAGGTGTAAGCTGTTATAAATAAAATACTTATATCAACAAGGTAAAATTTATGGTTTATGATATCGAACTCCTGAAGAGACTTCAGATAGTAGATAAAGAGATTTATGATTTATGTGAGGAGCAGGAGGATATTCCCCGCCAGATTGAAATCCTCAAAGAAAATGTCGGTGATCAAACTAAACATGTTAAAGAAGCTGATGAACATTTAAAAGAGGTAAAGTTGAGTTTGAATAAGAAGGAGTTGGCGCTGAAAGAAAGAGAAGAAAATATAAAGAAATATGATGCGCAACTTTTTCAAGTTAAAACAAATAAGGAATATACTGCATTACAAAGCGAGATTTCAAACTTGAAAGCTGACAATTCCGTTTTGGAAGAAGAGATAATAAAAATGTTAGATGAAGTTCAAAATGTTGAAAATGATTTAGGCGAAGAAAATAAACGTTTTAAGAAATTAGAAGATGAATGTACGCAAAAAACTAATGAACTAGAGAGAAAACTTAAAGGTAATGAAGAAAAATTAAATAAATTAAAAGAGAAAAAAGAAGAACTTGCCAAGACTGTTGATCCGATTATATTTTCAACATATGAACGAATTATTAAAGGTAAAAGTGGAGTTGCCCTGGCAAAAGTTGAAGATGAATCATGTGGAATGTGTCAGATGAAATTACTCCCTCAGACTATTAATGAAATTCTTTTGGGTAAAAAAATGGTTAGGTGTGAAAATTGCTCCCGCATTCTTTATATCGAAAATCCGCAATAATTTTCTTTCCATTTATTTTTTTGCTTACTGAATATATTTCCTAAAAAAATATCAATTTTAATTTTTTTCAAAAACAAATGTGCATCATCTTCTTGTTTCTAAAGATTTTGCGACTTTTTGACGATTATATAGAGATGATTATGACAGTTATAAATTAAAGAACTGAACAGATATCTTGTGGTCTTTCTCAAAAAAATACAATATGTAGTATGATTATAAAAATCATGATTTTTTTGAATCGTTTACGCTTGACAACATATTACAAATTTTGTATACTCCATTTTAATATCATGTGGTAGAAAGTGGAGGATTGTGGGAAATGTTTTACGGAGAGTTCGAACACACTTTAGACATAAAAGGCCGTGTTATAATTCCGTCTAAATTTCGTGAAGTGTTAAAAAAGAAACGTATCGGAAAATTTTATATTACACGCGGGCTCGACCGTTGTTTGTTTGTTTTTCCAGAGGATGAATGGAAGGCCCAAGATAAAAAGTTTAAACAGTTACCTTTTACAAAACAAGAAGCGCGGCAGTTTAATAGATTATATTTTTCAGGTGCTGCCGAAGTATGTTGCGATAAGCAGGGCAGGATTTTATTACCGCCTTATTTAAAAGAATACGCCGAGATAAAAGACCAAGTTATGATAGTCGGCATATCAGATAGGTTTGAAATATGGGCACTTGAGAAATGGAAAACTTATTTCCAAGGTTCATTAGACTCATTTGAACAAATTGCTGAAAAATTAATAGAATAATTTTTTAATAAATAAAAAGACGAGGAAAGGGAGGTAGGGGAATGTTGCCTCATACCAGAACGAAGGATAATATTGATGTTGTGAGGTGCAAGGGCGACCTTAATGCAACATCAATGGTATCGTTCAAAAACAAAGTTTCAAAGCTTATAAGAAGGAATCATAAGCATGTTTTATTGGACCTCAATAAAACAAAGCACGTTGATTTGGCCGGTCTTGGGATACTAGTTGAAAGAATCAAAAAAATACGCTCCATGGACGGGGATATAAAGCTATGTAATGTACAGCCCCAAGTTCGTGAAACATTCCGGTTAGTAGGTGTTTCAAGGCTTATTGAGTCATATCCGTCCGAGCAGGAAGCGATAAGGAGCTTTGAAGTTGCATGAAGCCGTAATGGTGAATGAAGTTGTTCACCATCTAAAGAAGAAAAGGGACGGTGTTATTATAGACTGCACCCTGGGAGACGGTGGACATGCAAAGAAACTTTTAGAGACTCTTAAAGGTCAATGCAGGCTAATTGGTTTAGATCAAGATAAAGAAGCCATTGCAAGAAGCAGAGAAAATCTTAAGGAATTTAAAGACAGTATAATATTAAAAAATATAAATTTTGCTCTTTTAGATACAGTTTGTAATGAATTGAAGATTGCACGTGTTGATGCCTTTCTATTTGATTTGGGAATTTCACTGGATCATCTTATGGATGCAAGACGTGGGTTTAGTTTTATGCATGATGGCCCACTTGACATGCGGATGGATCAGAGGGGTGGGACAACAGCCTATGATATTGTTAATAATGCCTCTCAGAGTGAACTTTACCGTATTATTGGTGAGTACGGAGAAGAAAGAAGAGCAGGACGTATTGCGCGTGCGATTGTAAATGCAAGAGGTAAACAGGCAATTAAAACGACGCATGAACTTGCTGGCCTCATAGAAAAATGTTACGGCAGAAAGCGTTTCAGTAAAATTCATCCAGCAACTAAAACATTTCAAGCGATTCGGATAGCGGTTAATCGTGAACTTGAGAGTTTAAAAAATGCGTTGGATAAGGTAATTCATTTTATTGCCTATGACGGTATTATCTGTGTTATTTCGTTTCATTCATTAGAAGACAGGATTGTTAAATATACTTTTAAGGATTGGGCCCAGAGAGGATTAGTAAATATAGTGACAAAAAAGCCGATTAGACCCAGTAGAGAAGAAATTATACAGAACGTACGTGCCAGAAGTGCAAAAATGAGGATTGCAAAAAGGAGTTTGCAAGAGTGAAGCATTTAGGTAAATATATTCTTATATTAGGTATTGTAACTGCATGTATGCTTTTGTATGTACATCAGCATATAGCTATTATTCTTTTTTCATACGATATTAATAAAAAGGAAGAAGTATTGACAGAAATTAAAGATGTAAATAAAAATCTTAAGTTCCAACTTGCCTCCCTTAAGTCACCAACAAACTTAGAAGAAAAACTTGCAGCTGCTAATATCAATTTAGTTTTGCCCCAGGAAGTTAAAGTCCTTAGAGTTCCTATAACACACACTGAACCTATACAAATTGTAAAGAATAATGCACCTGCACGTTCATCTAATATTCTCAAATTTTTTGGTCTTGAAAAAGAAGCTCAAGCTGAACTTCCCAAAAGTGAATAGTATTTGTTGAATAATCAATCTATAGCAATAAGATGGCTGTAAGATCGTACAGAAAAAGATACATTATTGTTTATTGTTTTACCTTCCTTTTATTTGTCCCCGTTTATTACCGTTTGATTTCCTTGCAAATTTTTAATCAAGAGAAATTGGTTGAACTCGCGGCAAAACAACACCATCTGGGAGTAGAAATTGCTCCTAAAAGAGGGTACATTTTTGACCGTAACGGTAATGAATTTGCTATTTCGTTAAAAGTGCCTTCAATTTATGTTGTTCCCCGCTTAATTTTTACTAAAGAAAAAACTGCAGAGCGTCTTTCTGAGATGTTGGACTTAGATTATGAGTTTGTTAAAGATAGATTATCTAGGGATAAAGCATTCATGTGGCTTAAGAGAAAGGTGAGCGAAGCAGAGGCAAAAGCTATTAGGGATTTAGAAGATCCTAATATAAATATAATATATGAGAACAAACGGTTTTATCCTCATGGAAAATTGCTTTCTCATGTCCTGGGTTTTTGTGATATTGATAATAAAGGCTTGGAAGGAATAGAATTGACTTTAAATAAATATTTATGCGGCCGTTCCGGATATCAATTTACCAAAAGAGATGCGCGTGGCAGGAGGCTTATTGCCTTAGAAGATAGATATATTCCGCCTGTTAATGGATACGATGTTACACTGACGGTTGATCAATTTATTCAGCATATAGTTGAAAGTGAGTTAGAAGAAGCTTTTGAAAAATGGAAAGCTAAAGGAGCTACCGCAGTTGTACTCGATTGCCGGGAAGGAAAAGTTTTAGCAATGGCAAACCGTCCTACATATGATTTAAATATGTATTCTCAGGCAGAAGAGGCTTTTCGTCGTAATAGAGCAATCACCGATTTTTTTGAACCCGGATCTGTATTCAAAATCATTACAGCATCAGCAGCGTTGCAGGAAAATATAGTGACATTAGAGGATGAATTCTATTGTGAAAAAGGCGAATATCACGTAAGGCGCGGCCGAGTATTGCATGACGTTCATCCGTATGGAAATCTTGATTTTCCAACCGTTATTATTAAGTCAAGTAATATTGGAACAGTAAAAATCGCACAAAAATTGGGAGAAGATTTTTTATATCGTTATATAAAAAAGTTTGGTTTTGGAGAGTTAACATCTATAGATTTACCAGGAGAGGTAAGTGGCATGGCTCATCATCCTAATCAATGGTCTAAAATATCTATTACAGCAATACCAATTGGACAAGAAGTTGCTGTGACTGCTCTTCAGCTTGGTGTGGCAATTTCTGCTATTGCAAACGGCGGAAATTTAGTACGTCCGTTTATAGTCGATAACATTAAGGATGATAAGGATGTAATAATTAAGAAAAATCTCCCCCTGCTAAAAAGGAGGGTAATTGATGAAAATGTTGCAAAGACTATGCGCGATATTTTGACTCGTGTTGTAGAGGAGGGGACAGGAAAAAGAGCGCGTATAAAGGGGATTAAAGTTGCCGGAAAGACAGGTACCGCACAAAAGATACTAAAAGACAGAAGAGGATATTCACATTCAGATTTTATGGCATGTTTTATAGGATTTGTACCTGCTGATGAGCCGTTACTGAGTATTGTTGTCGTTTTTGATGAACCTCGTGGGGCATATTATGGAGGCACAGTAGCTGCTCCTGTATTTAAGAATATAGCAGAAAAGTCGTTAAATTATTTAGGGTATGTAAGAGGGGATGATGAGTCATAACAACAGGATGAAAAAATCTTTAATATATATGACTTTAAGCTTTTATGGACTTTTTGCTCTTTATATTTCCTCTACTTTGATAATTAGCGGATGTGGATATGAAAATAAACTTGAGGTAAAGAAGATTAATATAAATGATAAAACGCTTTATGTGGAAATTGCCGACGAAGCGGAGGAGAGGGTAAAGGGGTTACAAGGAAGAAAGGGATTGTACGATAATTGGGGTATGCTGTTTGTATATGAAAGGGAACAGATTGTAAGATTTTGGATGAAAGATACCTTAATACCTCTTGATTGTGCGTTTATTGATTCAGAGGGTATTATTTTTGAAATACATAGTATGAGACAGCAGGATAATACTATTTATGAATCAGAACAAAAGGCGCAATATGTGCTTGAAGTGAATAAAGGATGGTTTGATGACAACAGTGTTAGCATCGGTGATACTGTAGAAGGACTTTGGGATAGGGATAAGAAATGAATATAGAAGTATTAAGTGGTAATTATAAGACCGGCGAGAGAGAAAAAAATCGAAGGGAGTATCCTCGAGTTCCATATAAAAAATCGATGAGGTTTACTATTTGTATACCAGAGGAAGCTGATGCCCTCTATGAAGGATTTTCACTCAACATAAGTCAGAGCGGTATGCTTTTTACGACTAAACAAATCATTCCTCTTTCGGCCATAATTGTATTTGAAACGGATATGGGTACGTTATCAAAATGTATTGCGATTGAGTATAGGTTGTTTTTCATTCAAGATTATTTATTTGGTAAGGCCGTACGAGTCTTACGGCATAACGATCGTGATTATATTACCATCGGATTAAATTTTATTAAACAAAATGAACAACAGAGAGAGGATGTACGAAAGGCTATCCAGTTAATTAGTACCTTTTAAGGCCGCTTTTATTTTTTTGCCTGTATATTTTTTCGAACTTTTTTTAATTCTTCAAGTATTCGTGGCAAGTTGGTAAGGATGCCTTGTTGTTTTTTAAAGACATCAAGGGGACGGGCTGGTATACCAGCAAGGATTTGCCCACAGGGGACCCTTTTCTTGCTAGGCAGGGCAGCAAGACCTGCTAAGATAACATTATCTTCAATAACACAGTGATCACCGACCGCAACCCGTGCTGCTAAGACACAATTTTTACCTATAGAAGCACTTCCTGCAATACCGGCATGTCCTGATACCACAGTGTTTTCACCAATATAAACATTATGGGCTATTTGCACGAGATTATCAATTTTGACTCCGTTTTTAATTATGGTGGCACCGAAAGTAGCCCTGTCGATAGAAACGTTAGAACCGATTTCAACATCATCTTCAATAATAACATTCCCCAGTTGAGGTATTTTAATTTGTTTACCATTTTCGTCTTTAATAAAACCAAATCCATCAGATCCGATTACCGTACCGCTATGAATAATAACATTATTACCAATCTGGGCATGGTCATAAATCATTACACGCGGATGAATAATAGTATTATTGCCAAGAGCAACATCCTCATCGATATAGGCATAACTACGGATAGTAGCATTTTTTCCAATTTTAACATTTTTACCAATAACAGCAAAATCTTCAACTGTGGTACCTTCACCAATCTTTGCAGTAGAATCAATGCTTGCCTTAGGTGAGATAGTACCGGAAAATGTGCGTGGAGGGAAAAACAGGTTAAGAAGAAGTGCAAAACTTAATTTCGGGTTTTTTACCTGAATAATTGTTTTTGATGACGAGGTGATATTTTCAGGCACAATAATACATGATATATCGGTTTTTTCAACATTGGAAAGATACCTTTTATGATCAATGAATGTTATAAAGTCTTTTTTTGGCTGGGCAATGTTTGTTATGCCCTGAATAACAATGTCAGGGTTTCCAATGACTTTTCCATTTATAAATTGTGCAATTTCTTTGACTGTTTTTTTCATCCGTTTATTTTCCTGATACTAAATAGTGAATAGAATTATATGACAACGGGTCATCTTTGTCAATTTATAGTGGATTGTGATTTGTGTCGAATTTAAATAGATGCTTAATTCATTTATTAGTACATTATTTAATAACACCTTGATGAGTAAAATAAAAATATACCTTTATTTTAATAATTGAATTTAATATTGTAAGAAACGTTTCTTGATTTAGATACCCGAACATATTATAATGAAACGTGTTATCATAAATATTAATCTAATTTAAACAATATATTTTTAGGTTTTAGTAAAAAATATTAGTAATTCTTATATATGTTATGACTGATAAAAAATTGCCGTTTTATCGTAAAGAAGTTGAATGTCCTGTTTGCGGCGGTGTAACTGAAAATTTTGTTTTTAAAACTAAAGTTGTCATTCCTCGTGAAGTTGAACCAGACAATTATGTTATTACCTATCAGTGGATAGATAAAGGGTATAAAAAATATCCCCCTGCGTTTTATGTATTATGGGTATGTAAAAGCTGTGGTTATGCCGATTTTCCCGAATATTTTCAGGTTTTCAATAAAAGTCATACTTATGAATTTACAATACTAAAAAAGGCTATTTTAAAGGATAAAAAGGATAAGAAGAGTCTTATACCGGAGATAATTAAATGCATAGATTTAGATGGGGATGAAATCAGTTTTGAGACTTCGATGAATATTCATTTGTTGGCATTATATTGTAATGTAAAACTTTATCCGGATAACGATAATTTTGAAAAAATAGGAAGACTTTATTTAAGAAATGCCTGGCTTTTTCGAGATTTTAAAAGGTTAGGATTAAAAGATAAAGAATATAATGGATATAAAACATATTGGGAATATATAAAATCTTTAAGAAATTTTTGGACCGAAATTCCTGTTGATGAGGAAAGTAACATTAGTAAAGCAGCATATTTTTTCAGTAGTATAATAATGCAGGATTTTTCATATGAAAAAGCAGTTAAAAATATTAAGTTTATTTGTCTTTCCGCTGAGTTATTTTTGCGTCTTAATGATTTCAAATCCGCATATAAGATTATTCACGGAGTTGTAAAGTTAGGATTCGATATGAGAAGGGAAATCAATGAAACTTTACAGAACAAAAGAAAGAACTCTGAACTGACAAGGCAGGAAGAGAGAATCTTATTTTCACGGAGTGATCGAATTAGCAGGGAGTTAAGTGGCATTCATGATAAATATCGTGAGGTTAAAGATAAGTGGATTAACTTTTATATGCCGCAGATTGAAGAAATAATTAAAGAAAATCAATGGAGTACCCCTCAAGTTTTGATTACGAAACTAGAGGAGGCAAATATTCCTTCTGAGGTAATTTATATACTTAAATCAACTGATTCTCGTTTTAGGGTTGAGGATGAAGAAAAACCGCATTTTTGGGAATTTTGGAAGTAAAACATGGAAGGAGGAGTTTCATGAGAAAAAAAATGTTAGTTAGTGTTGTTGTATGTTTCATTTTAGTTGCATCTGTTCATAATGTATATGCGGCAGATCGTTTTGAAAGTATGCTGAATAAACTGGGTAGAGGTATGACAAATATTGTTACGGGTATACTTGAGTTACCTTATGCAATAGATACAGAGTTGGATGAGGGGGGTATTTATAAGGGCATTCCGTTTGGTATCATTAAAGGTTTGGTAAGATCGGCTGTCAGGGTTGGTGCAGGATTGTATGAATTTATAAGTTTTCCTATTGAACTGCCAGAGGATTATTTACCGATTCTTGAGCCGGAATTTGTCTTTGTTAAAGATAAGGAATATCTTTAATATTTTTTTAATGTATTATAAATTTTATCAATATAAAGCTTGAATATGTTTATGAAAGGAGAAGATAAATGACTGAGGGTGAAACGAAAAAAGGTAAGGGTTGTCTGGTAGGATGTCTTACAGTCCTTGGAATAATTGTATTAGGTATTCTTATTGTTGTTTTGATAGTTGTCTTCAAAGGGGATGATATAATAATGAGTGTTCTCAATCAAGCCAAGGTTGGAACTGCATATCTTTTAACTGAAGACCATACTGATGAAGAAAAACAGCGTTTTGTGGATACATTTTCAGAAGTGATTGATGAGATTAAGGCTATAGGATTTACTGATGGAGTTCAAAATAATAAAGGCCTTATTTATGAACTTCAGAATATTATTGAAGACAGACGAATTACTCGTGATGAAAGTGAACGATGGATTAAACTCTATTTAGAAGGGCCTCGTGATGTTATCCCGGAGGAGTGAATAGTTTTAATTTACTCCCGTAGTTTAGTTTTGTTCCATGGAATGAGATGCTTTGAATCCTTCTGGAATTAATAGAATCGGCGGCGATTTAATTACTAAATGGCTTAAAAAGAGGAAGCAAAGCAAAAGTGACTAATCAAAGGAGAAGGATATGAAGAAAAAAATTGTTTTAAGGGTTCTTTCCCCCACCTCAGTAACGATATTCAAAATTCAAAATCGGCGAGGTTACGCGGCTTTTTGCAAGGGGAACCTGACCGAAGGTAGAACACCATACCAAGCATATTTGAGGATGAATAAAGCCCTAAAACGTAAGGGTTATACACTAAAAAATATTACTTCGCTTAAGGCACAAAAGCTTGTAAAGAAGTAATTATTTTTTTTAATTTTTTTAAAATATTTTCGTAAGAAAAGTTTGATCGATTTTCTGCAACTGATTGTAAAAGTTCGAATAGATATTCATACTCATTCCACTATTAATCCGTATCCTTTTAAAAGGATGTATTACTTTTAATGAAAAATAATAAAGGCAAAACACATAGGAAATGGGGTTCCCGTTTTGGTGTTATTATGGCTGTTGCCGGTAGTGCAATTGGGCTTGGGAATTTTCTTAGATTTCCAGGGCAAGCAGTTATTAACGGTGGCGGGGCATTTTTAATACCGTATTTTATTTCCCTTTTTCTTTTAGGTATTCCTTTAATGTGGATTGAATGGACTGTAGGCCGTTATGGGGGAGGATTCGGACATAGTACTGCTCCGGGTGTTTTTCATTCTATATGGGAAAAGAATAGATTTATTAAATATTTTGGACTAATAGGAATTTTTGGGCCGCTGGTTATATTTATTTATTATTGTTATATTGAATCATGGACACTTGCGTATTCTTTTTTTTCTGTAACAGGAAAACTTTCTGCCCTGAAAGATCAGGAAACCATGCGGTCATTCTTGCAGGGGTTTCAGGGGATAGAAAAAAATAGTCATTTTTCTTCGATTGCAGTAGCTTATATATTTTTTATTATTACGTTTTTTGTTAATATGAGTGTTTTATACGGTGGCGTTAAGGGAGGGATTGAACGCTTTTGTAAAATTGCTATGCCTATTCTTCTAGTATTTGCAATTCTTATGATGATCCGCGTATTAAGCCTTGGCACTCCTGATCCAATGAAACCTGAATTAAACGTATTAAATGGGTTGGGTTTTTTGTGGAATCCCAATTTTTCTGCACTTAAAGATGCAAAAGTTTGGATTTCGGCTGCCGGCCAGATATTTTTTACATTGAGTGTAGGCATTGGGACTATTCTTACTTATGCAAGTTATCTTTCTAAAGGAGACGATGTGGCTCTTTCAGGTCTTTCTGCCGTGAGCACAAATGAATTTGCGGAGGTAATTTTGGGGGGCAGTATAGTTATAACTGCATCATTCGTTTTTTTTGGTGGTGCAGGGGCACGTGAGATTGCAGAAGGCGGGATTTTTAATCTAGGATTTGTAACAATGCCGCTTGTTTTGAATAAATTAGCATTTAGTCAGTTTTTTGGTTTTTTATGGTTTTTCCTGCTATTCCTTGCCGGTGTGACTTCTTCGATTTCTATTTCAGAGCCTGCAATTGCGTTCATGGAAGATGAATTTAATCTTAGCCGAAAGAAAGCTGTAATATTCTTTGGTATTGGCACCTTTATCCTTTGTCATTTAGCTGTACTTTTTCTTAAGAACGGTGTTGTCGATGAACTTGATTTTTGGGGGGGCACTTTTTGTTTGGTTGTATTTGCTACGGTTGAGACAATATTGTTTGCATGGGTATTTGGAATCGATAAAGCATGGGATGAAATTCACCATGGTGCTGATATGAGGATACCCAGAATTTATAAATTTATTATTAAATATATTACGCCATCGTTCTTATTTTTTATTCTAATTTTTTGGCTTTCACAGAAGAGTTGGAATATCATAATAATGAAAGATGTTGCTAGTGCTGATAAACCGTTTATTTTATTAACACGGTTGATTTTATCGAGTATGGTTATTGCTTTGGCAGTTATGATAAATATTTCATGGAGAAGGAAAAAGTCCCTCGATAAGAATGGAGGCGTCGTATGACAGTTTGGGGATGGTTTTTTTTAATTGTTTCATGGGGGTTCATTTTATCATTATCAGTATTTTGTTTTTATAAAGTATTTTCTAAAAAGAGACTTGATTGAGTTAGTTAGTTAAAAGGTAAAATTGATGAAAATATAAGCGTCTTATTATTAAAGACGCTTTTCTTTTAAAAAGTTTTAATATTTAACTAAAGTATAAAAATGTCTTATGATGAAGTCTTTACGTAATGTAAGTTTATTTGTTTTTGCGTTTGTAATCCTTTTCCATTTAATAAATAACCTTATATGGTTTCATAAAGATGGCTATGCCGTTCATGGCTGCCATTCGGTATGGCATGAAAAACTGAGTATTGATTTGTATCAGTCATTATTTGATGAAGAGACCCCTTTTTATAAAAGAATATTAAGACCTTTTGAATATTTTAAAATATCAAGATACGGATATTCTTTTTCTATAACCAGTTATTCACTTACCAACTTTTTTCTTATTTTTCCATATCTAGTGCCATTAAGTGGTCAAACTAAATTGTTGCTAATATGTCTTCTTAATTATTTTCATTTAATAGGTGTATTATTCGCGATGATTTGGTTGGGGACCATTTTGTTTAACAGAACTATAGGGCTATGGTCTGCGATTATTTTATCATTTTATCCAGGTATTATTGGACTTTCACGGAAGGTAAATGTCGCATTAGTTACAACCTTATGTGTTATCATGTTTATCATTTTTTTAATGAAATGGAAAACGTTTAAAAGAATCGCCTGGGCATTTTTAATGGCTGTTTTATTTTGCTTAGGAGCTTTATCTAGTCCTTTATATTTTGCATTTAGTCTTCCGTTATTATTTTTTCATGTAATATATGCTATCTATGCTGATAAGAGAAAAGCGAGAAGAACCTTAGCTTTAGTTTTGTTTATCCTGATTTGTTCTTTATTCTTTTATTGGTATAGTGGTGGTTCCTATACGAAAGTGGTTTTCAATTTTAAAGATAATATGACAGAGGCATATGATAAGTTTACATTTAAATCTGATTCATTTATTGGAAGTGCAAAAGAAGGACTTGTAGAATCATTTTTATTTGCACCACAGGATTCAGTATGTCCATGCACTCAGACCACCAATGTAGGATGCAACCTTAAAACATTTCTTTTCTATATTATGCAATGTATAAAATATACTTCACCGTTATTTTTTATTCTTGGAATTTTATCTTTTTTAATGCTTATGAAAAATAAAAACATTCCTTGGTATACAAAAAATATACTAACATTTTGGATTATAGGAGGATATGTTATATTGTCTATTTTTCATATAAAATGGGGGAAGTTTTGTGCTCCAATGCTTCCTGTTTTGGCATTAAGTAATGCGTATGTTATTAATGAGTGGAAAAGATGGAGGAATATAAATAAATTTATTCTTACAACAATCGGAATTGGAGTTATTTTATATTATTCATATATTCCTTATCCGCGGATTCACAGTTTAGAAAAGTTAACAGAAGGGCTTGTATCTCATCGTCCTTTACCTACAGTATTTGTTCCCACAGCTCAGAAGACAGCAAATACAATAATTAATACAATGCCGGATATCAAAGGGAGACTTAAAATTGCATTTGTTGATAAAGATTCACTTAGATTCGAAGGCGAATGGGTTACTGATATGAGCCTGCGGGTAGGACTTTTGGTCAGCACTTTTATTTCTAGACCGTATACAATGGAATATTTTTGGAGCTTAGATGAATATAAAATGGAATATTTTAATGGGTATCATTTTTTTGTTGTCCTATCACATATAAAAGTGAAAGATATGCATAAATATTTATTTCTCAATGATGAAAAAAGCAGAAAGCAAAGGCTACTTATATTTTCGGAAAATGTTTTAAATGAATCTACTTTTCTTTATGTAGTGAGAATTCAAGTGTTAGATTAATATGAATGAGTTTTAAGTTTATGAAGGTACTTCTTTTATATAATACTTTCACACCCGAGATCCATTGGAATTGTCTTAAAGCCCAAGAGAAGAATATGGGGGCTATACCTCCTTTAAACTTATGTTATGTTGCATCGATAATACGCCAATACGGACACGAAGTTAGATTAATTGACTTACAAGTTGAACGTATCTCGTTTAATGAATTAATTAGATATATAAAGGAATATAAACCTGATATTTTAGGTTTTACTATAACAACATATCTTTTTCATCCTGTACGTGAATGGATAAAAAGTATTAAAGACATAGTGCATATTCCTGTTCTAGTTGGAGGATTCCATTTAAGTCTTTATCCGTTTGAAACGATGATCCATCCTGAAATTGATTTTGCGATTATTGGGTTTAATCCTAAAACTCTTCAAGAATTTTTTTCTAATTTTGGTAATCCCGATAGTTATTCAAATATAGAAGGATTGTGTTATAAAAGGGGCGGAGAGGTATTTATTAATAAAGTAAACAGAAAAAATTCTATTGACCTAAATGGATTTCCTTTTCCGGCCCGGGATTTATTGAAAAACGATAGATACGGTAACTTTATTTCCCAAAAGAAGAATTTTACCGCCATGTTGACAGGAATAGGATGCTTTTTCCGATGTAAATATTGCGCATCAACATTAACAGAATGTATTATGCGTAGCCCTGAAAATGTAGTCAATGAAATCGAAGAGTGTTTTTATAAATATAATATTCGTGAAATAGATTTTTATGACCAGACATTTACTTTGGATAAAAAGAGAACTCTTGAGATATGCAATGAAATTATTAAACGAAGATTAAAAATTATTTGGACGATCAGGACAAGAACAGATTTGATTGATAGAGAGTTGCTCGAAGCAATGAAAGAAGCAGGCCTTTATCGTATCATGTATGGAGTTGAGAGTGCTAGTCAGGATATAATCGATCGTTTGAATAAAAATGAAAATTTATCTCGTATGCAAGAAACTATTAACTTAACTCATAGATATGGAATAAATATTCTTGGATTTTTTATGTTTGGTTGTCCCGGTGAAACTATCGAAAGTCTTGAGCAAACAAAAAATTTTGCGTTAACTATGCCGTTCGATGACATACAGGTGAGCCGTTTCACACTTTTTCCAGGAACAGTATTTTACCGTGAGTATATGGAAGGAACAGGTAATGATGATTATTGGAAAAACTACGTTGTTGATAGAAAGAGCGTAGGAAGATTACCCCTTCTTGATACATCTTTCAACCCAGAAGAGATTGAGAAATATATAAAAAAGATGTATTTGATATTTTATATTAGACCTAAGATTTTTTTGAAAAAGATAATAAGGGGCAATTTACTTTGGAATATTCAGAAATATAGCAAGGCATTATTTGATATGGTCTTTAATTAACTACCCCGTAATATAAGTAACATATATAAAAGGTTTTTATAATTTATTCTATCCGTAAAGTTCTCATGTCATGAGGCAGGTAAGCATCAATAAGTCTCTGAGAATCCTTCCCGTTTATTATGTCGAAGTTAATTTTAAATATTATTAAACATTTTCTAGAGTCGTATGTCTCTATTGGTATTGTATAAAGTATTTTATTGTATTTTAAATATTGTTTTAAGAAATCTATTTGTATCTCATCTGTCCATGAGAGATATTTGAAGAATAAAATGTTAGAATCATTTTTTATGGTTAGAATATTTCGATCCGCAACAAGAGTAATATAAACAGTATCTGGCAGACGAGCGGGTGAACATTGGTTTGGATATAATAATTTTTTATTACGTGTTACAGCATATGTTTCAATTAGGGTATTAAACATACGTGTCATGCCTTCCTGATAAAGATAAATAAAATTTGGGGTTTTGTCCATTTTTTCAAAAAAGTTGGCAATTAATATATTATTATTTTTATTATCATTTAAATAGCAAAGAATATCGGCATTATTTAATAAACGTGGGTGTGGCAGGAAGCAATAATAAATTTTTTTGAGCATAGTATTGTGGGGTTTAGGAAAAAGTGTTTGAATCAAGTTTGTAGCATCAAATAAAAATATGTTATTAAGAAGTAATAAAGAGATGAAAAGTAATTTAATTGATATTATTAAAGTTTTTAATATATAAGGAAATTGATGAAAGATATTTACACATAATAATATTACAAAAGGTATGATGGGAGTAAATAAAAGATTATGTAATCTTATTCCTA